>DOUP01000090.1 GCA_003520545.1 Maritimibacter sp.
TCACTTCCCACAGGTCCACATCTTCCTTGGCCCAGCCGATCCGTTCGAGCAGCTTCTTGGCCGCAGGCACGGGGGCCGTTGGAAAATCCTTCGGTGCCTGCGCGTGGGATGCATGGCCCAGAACCCGCGCCCGGATCTTCAGCCCCGACGCCTCCGCCGCCCTGCGCGACGCCATGACCAACGCCGCCGCGCCGTCGGAGATCGACGAGGAATTGGCCGCCGTGACCGTGCCGCCCTCGCGAAACGCGGGCTTCAGCGAAGGAATCTTGTCCGGCCGCGCCTTGGCGGGTTGCTCGTCCGTGGTGATTTGCACCTCACCCTTGCGGCTCTTCACCGTCACCGGCGCAATCTCTCCCTCGAACGCCCCGGATTTCTCGGCCTCCAGGGCCGCGTTCAACGACCCGATGGCATATTCGTCCTGCGCCTCCCGAGTGAACTGGAACGCCTCTGCGCAATCTTCGGCAAAGGTGCCCATCAACCGGCCCTTGTCATAAGCATCTTCCAACCCGTCGAGGAACATGTGGTCGATGACCTGCCCATGCCCGATCCGCGCCCCTTGGCGCATTTTCGGCAGGAGGTAGGGCGCGTTGGTCATGCTCTCCATGCCGCCCGCGACCATGATCCCGGTCTGGCCCAGTGCCACCTGGTCGAAGGCGACCATCGCGGTCTTCATCCCCGACCCGCACATCTTGTTCATCGTCGTCGCGGGCACCTCTTCGCCCAGCCCAGCCGCAAAGCCCGCTTGCCGCGCAGGCGCCTGACCTTGTCCAGCAGGCAGGACGCAGCCCATCAGGAGCTCTTCGATCTTGCCGGCATCGACGCCCGCGTCGCCCAGCGCGGCCTTGATGGCGACGCCCCCCAGATCGGCCGCGGTGACGCTTGCAAAGTCACCTTGAAACCCGCCCATCGGCGTGCGTGCGGCCCCTGCGATTACGACCTCTTCCATATCGTGTCTCCCTGGTCTTTTCCGGCGGCGCTTACCGAATGGTAACGAAGCGCGCCTAGTGTCGGCTTATCAAAACGCCGGTGAAGGAGAAAGGCAATGGAGCTGACCACGCTGGACCAGCAAGACACGCGGATCGTCACCGTGATGGAGACGCGCATCGACGCTGCGGTCGCGATCCAGTTCAAGGATCGTATGCGCGACCTTGTCACGGGCGCGCCGGGCCGGGTTGTGCTCGATCTCTCCCATGTCAAATTCATCGACAGCTCCGGCCTGGGCGCCGTCGTCGCCTCGATGAAACAGGCGGGATCACCGGCCAGGTTCGAACTTGCCGGACTGACGCGGAACGTGGCCAAGGTCTTTGCCCTCACGCGCATGGACCGGGTCTTCACGATCCATCCCAGCGTAGCGGCCATCTGGAGCGATGTGGCGGATGCAGGCTGAAGCGTTGAACTTCGTCGGCCATGCCAGCGACCGCGGTATGACGGGCAATCTCTCTGGCAACGCGGGGCTTCGTCTTGTCTTCCCGGCCGGTGAAAAACAGGTGCGCCGCGCCCTGTCCACGGCGGCGGGCGCCTTTGCGGGGATGGGGCTCTCGGATGACGCCAAGGGATTGGCGGAAATCGTCTTGGCGGAGGTGCTCAACAACGTGGTCGAACATGCCTATGCCGCACAGCGCCCCGGACTGATCGAAATCGACGCTTGGCTGGAGGGGGCATATCTCTGGATGAAGATCCAGGATGACGGTGTTCCCATGCCGGACGGGGTCGTGCCGAAACGACGCGATCAGGATGTGACAGGCGCGGTCGAGACGCTGCCGGAGGGCGGGTTCGGCTGGTCGATCATTCACGAACTGTCTCACGATTTGACATACGAGCGCGACGGCCTGCGCAATACCGTGACGTTCTCCCTCGATCTCGAAGAGCTTGAGGCCACCCCGTAACGGGACTTTGACCCGGATAACCCCGTTTGCGACCCGGACGCCATTAACCAAGCCGGGACAAAATGCCCCCAAATTGCCCGATTGGTTCCCAAACAGGGACAGAATGCAGAGTGAAACTCATCCTCGTAGCTGCAAAAGCTTCCCTCGGTGTCGCGTGTAACAGCCCCCACCCAGTGCGCGGCACCGAGGTTCTTATCCAAGCTGCTCTGAGCTTAAGAACCCGCCAAGACGGCGGGTGTTTTCGTGTCCGGTATCGGGAAAGCTCAGTTCAGCGCAAAGTGCAGCGGATAATGACCATCCTCGAAATCTCCGAAAAGATCGTCGAGATCGGGGTGGTTTACCGGCTCGCCTGAGTAATCTTCGACAAGGTTCTGTTCCGAGACATAGGCCACGTAGTAGCTCTGATCGTTCTCGGCCAGGAGGTGATAAAACGGCTGGTCTTTCGACGGACGGCTGTCCTCCGGTATCGCCTCATACCATTCGTCGGTATTGGAAAACATAGCGTCCACATCAAAGATCACACCCCGGAACGGGTGTTTCTTATGGCGCACGACCTGGCCAAGGTGATATTTGGCGTGTGTTTTCAGCATAGTTATCTAGCCCCTGCTCCATTACTAGTCGCTCACATTGGCCCTGTCCATCAAGTGGGGCGGGAATCAGGGAAACAGATTGTGAACCTCGCACTTACAGTTCTCGAAATCGTCGCGCCAGTCTTCATTCTGGCGGCAATCGGCTTCATCTGGGTCAAACTCGGATTCGAATACCGAATCGAATTCATCACCCGACTCGCGATGACCCTTTCGGTCCCGGCCCTGATTTTCACGGCCCTGATGAAGACCGAGATTGACCCGGCCGCGCTCACCGCGCTCTCGCTCGCCGCACTGGTTGGCTATGCGGCCCTGACCTTGGTGTTCTTTCTCATCGTCAAGCTGGCAAAGCTGAACACCCGCACGTTCCTTGCCCCCCTGATCTTCGGCAACACCGGCAACCTGGGCCTTCCGCTCGCGCTTTTTGCCTTTGGCGATGCCGGTCTTGGCTACGCGGTCGTGGTCTTCGCCGTCATGGCGATCCTGAGCTTCACCTTCGGCATCTACCTCGTCGCGGGCGGTGCCAACCTGAAAACCATCGCGAAAGAGCCACTCGTCTTCGCGACACTCCTTGGTGCCGTGTTTCTCGCCATGGGATGGGAGACGCCGACATTCCTGACCAACGCCCTCGACCTCGTTGGTCAGATCGCGATTCCGGTCATGCTCATCACCCTCGGTGTCGCCATGGCGCGCCTGCATCCGCAAGGTCTCGGGCGCGCCTTGATCCTCGCCATCGTGAAAGTCGCGGTAAGCGTCGGGATCGGCTGGGTCACGGCACAGGCGTTCGACCTCGATCCGACCGCCATGGCGGTATTGACCGTCCAGCTTGCCACGCCGGTCGCGGTTACCTCCTACATGCTTGCCGAAAAATACGGTGCCGATAGTGACAGCGTCGCGGGTCTGGTCGTCGTCTCCACGGTTCTGTCAGTCATCGCGCTTCCGCTCACGTTGGCGCTTTTCGTCTGACCACCGAGACCACCATTCCCAAACCCCCCGGTTTGCGGTATGGTCGAAAAAAAACATAGCGAGAGGCAGATGAGCAGCTTTCTTCGCGCTACCCTTATGATCTTCGTCCTTGCGGCGATGGTATCCTGTGGCCGGAATTACTCCGCGCCGCGCAACCTTGATGATGCCTGTGCAATCGTGAAGGAGCGCCCGAAATACTTCCGCGCCATGAAGGCGACCGAGCGTAAATGGGACGTGCCGGTGCCCGTGCAGATGGCGATCATCTACCAGGAGTCGAAGTTTATCGGGAACAACCGCACCCCGATGAAATTTGCGCTCGGCGTCATCCCGATGGGCCGTCAAAGCTCGGCCTACGGATATGCCCAGGCGCTCGACGGAACCTGGGGCGATTACCAGAAAACCGAAGGCGGCCGCCGGGCCAAGCGGGACAATATCCGCGACGCAACGGATTTCATCGGCTGGTACATGCACCAAACCGAAGCCGATCTCGGCATCCCGAAAACCGACGCCCGCAACCACTACCTCGCCTATCACGAAGGCCGCGCAGGCTATAAGCGTGGCAGCTTCAAGTCGAAGTCCTGGCTTATGCGGATTTCAGGTGAAGTCGGCGCGCGCGCCGTCGTTTACGACACGCAACTCCGGGCCTGCGGCAAGATCTAGGGCGTAGGCCCATAAGCCAGCCGCCACCGGTTTGACAGTTTTTGTGTCTACGCCCTAGATCTGGCGGCCTTGCAGTAGTTTCGGAACGTCGCCGGTCAATCCGGCGGCTTCCCGGATGAAACCCCGGCGCAGACCCGGCATCGCGTTCACGACCCCGAGGCCTAGGTCCCGCGCGGCACGAAGAATGAAATTGTCATTCGAGAACAGAAGGTTAGTCGCCTCCGTCGCGGCCACCATCTGCGCCACGTCGAACCGCCGCCATTGCTGGTAACGCTCCAAAACGTCGATCCGACCGAAATCCTCGCCCCGGCGTTTCGCGAGCGCCAGCACTTCTGCCAGCGCGCCCACGTCCTTCAGCCCCGCGTTCAACCCTTGCCCCGCGATCGGGTGCATCCCGTGCGCCGCGTCCCCGACCAGGGCCAGTCGGTCGGACACGAAGGCTTTCGCGACGGTCAGGTTCAACGGATAGGTGAACCGCTTCCCGGCCAGCGAAATCGCTCCAAGGAAATCCCCGAAGCGCGGGCGCAGATGCTCCAGATACCCGTCGTCATCCAGCCCATTGATGCGTGCAGCTTCGTCGTGGCTCTCTGTCCAGACAATCGAACATTGGTTCCCTGGTAGCGGCAGGATCGCAAGCGGCCCGGCCGGCATGAAAAACTGGTGCGCGGTGCCATGGTGCGGCAGCGCGTGGTTGATCGCGCAGACCAGCGCGGTCTGCCCATAATCATGCCCCGTGCGTCCGATCCCGGCTCGCTCCGCAACGCCCGAACGTCGCCCATCGCAGCCCACGATCATCGACGCGGTCAGGGTTTTCCCGTTCGAAAGCTCGACCGCCACGCTCGCCGGCCCGATCTCCTGCCCAACCACCGTCGTCTCATCCAGAAGCGTGACTTTCGGATGATCGCGCATCGCGTCCAGAAGCGCGCGCGACAGGAACCGGTCCTCTACCATGTAGCCCATCGGCCCTTCGTCGATCTCGGCGTGATCGAATTCCAGGACAAATGGCCCTGGCCCCTGTCCGGGCTTGCCGTCGGAAATCTTGATCTCCAAGAGCGGCGTCGCGTGTTGGGCCACCGCGGGCCAGACACCGATCGCCTTCAAAAGCCGCTGCGATGCGAGCGCCAGCGCATAGCCGCGCCCGTCGAAAGCATCTTCGCCGCGTGCGCCTGCGGGCAGCGCGTCGATCACCGTAACCGCGAATCCAGCGTCGCCAAGTGCCAATGCCAAAGCGGGGCCGTTGAGCCCGCCGCCAACGATCACGATATCGGTGTCAAAAGCCATGCCGCTTTGTGCGACGATCGCGCGGGATTGTCCATGCACGCCAGCGCGACTAGCCTGCGACAAAACGGAAGGGCGGACGATGGATTGGCGAAAAATGACAGCGGCGGATTTGGGGCGCGGGATCGGTGCGGGTGACATTGACCCTGTCGACTTGGCCGAGGCTTTTTTGGAGGCCATCGAAGCCCATGACGACGCCGCCCACATCTACGCCCGGACCACCCGGAACCGCGCACTCGCCGAAGCCATGGCCGCGCGAGATCGCGCCCGGACCAACGCCCGGCGCGGCGCGCTCGACGGCGTGCCAATCTCGTGGAAAGACCTCTTCGACACTGCGGGCGTCCCAACCGAAGCGGGCTCTCGCCTTCTTGCGAATCGCGTGCCGGACACCGATGCAGACGTTCTGAAAGAAGCGACATTCCAAGGGCTTGTCTGCCTGGGTAAGACCCATATGTCCGAGCTTGCCTTCTCCGGACTTGGCCTGAACCCGATGACCGAAACGCCACTGAACGTGAACAACCCCGCCCTTGCACCGGGCGGGTCGTCCTCGGGGGCGGGCACCTCTGTTGCCTTTGGTCTCGCCGCAGGTGCCATCGGATCGGACACCGGCGGGTCGGTGCGCGTGCCATCCGCATGGAACGACCTCGTCGGCCTGAAAACCACCCATGGCCGCTTGCCTTTGACCGGCACCGTGCCGCTCTGCGCGAAATTCGACACCATCGGACCCCTGGCCCGCTCGGTCGAAGACGCGGCCCTTCTTTTGGCCGCAATGGAAGGCCGGGGGCCCGCAGACCTGAACGACACCAGCCTGCGTGGATCGTCGCTGCTCGTCCTTGATAACGCTTTGGACGGCACCCGGGATATACCGCGCGCCGCCTTCGAGGCCGCACTCACCAAACTCTCCGCGGCCGGGGCCAAAATCACCCACGCCACCATCCCCGAGCTGGACGAGGCGCAAAGCCTGTCTGGAGTGCTCTACACCACCGAAGCCTACGGCACATGGCGCAAGGTGATCGAAGCGAACCCCGACGCCATGTTCGCACAGATCCGCGAACGGTTCCGGGCAGGCGGTCAGGTTGCGGGGGCAGATTACGTCGCCGCGTGGCAGCGGCTTGACGCCATCCGCCAAAAGGTGCGTGCCCAGGTCGCCGGCTACGACGCCATCATCCTCCCCACCACGCCGAACATGCCGCCGAACGTTGACCGCTTGCTCACGGATCACGACTATTACGTCACCGAAAACCTGCTCACCCTGCACAATACGCGCTATGGCAACCTGCTCGACGGCGCGGTCCTGACGCTCCCCACCGGCACGCCCAGCGCAGGCATCATGTTCATCGGGCATCCCATGGGCGAGGAACGTCTCTCGCGGCTCGGCACCGCCGCAGAGGCGGCTTTGGCCTAAAAGCCACATAACCGGCACTGTAACCCCACGGATTCCTGTCTTTTTCTGGACCTGTCGCCTCTCGCGGTCTATCGTGAGAAAAAATACGGGGCGAAATGACCCCGATCCTTGAGGCAGCAACAGGCACTTGACGCGATGACAGCGTTTCCCGAGCGGTATTCCGGCTTGCCCGAATATGCATTTCCGCGGCTGCGGAGCCTTCTCGACGCACATGCGCCGGGCGGAGAGGTCGTGCATATGACCATCGGCGAACCGAAACATGCGATGCCGGACTTCATCCGCGACATCATCGCGCAGAGCACCGTCGATTTCGGGAAATACCCGCCGAACGACGGCACACCCGAGTTGCGCCAGGCCTTTTGTGATTGGGCCAATCGCCGCTATGGCGTCTCCTTCGACCCCGACACCGAGGTCATGCCCCTGAACGGCACCCGCGAAGGGCTCTTCAACGCGGCGCTCGCGCTGTGCCCGGAAACCGTCCGCGGCAAACAGCCCGTCGTTCTGATCCCGAACCCGTTCTACCAGGTCTACGCCGTCGCCGCGGCGACCCTCGGTGCAGAACCGGTCTTCGTCGCTGCCACACCGGACAACGGTTTCTTGCCGGACTACGCGAGCTTGCCCCCCGAGGTGCTGACACGAACCGCCATTGCCTATGTCTGTTCGCCCACCAACCCGCAGGGGGCCGTGGCGGATCACAACTACTGGGCCTCGCTCATCGCGCTGGCCGAAAAATACGATTTCCGCATTTTCGCGGACGAATGCTACTCCGAGATCTACCGCGACACGCCGCCACCCGGCGCGATGGAAGTCGCGAAAGAGTTCAGCGCGCACCCCGAGCGCGTTGTGATTTTCCATTCACTTTCGAAACGCTCGAACCTGCCGGGCCTGCGTTCAGGCTTCGTCGCCTCCGGCCCGGACAACATCTCCGCGATCAAACAACTGCGTGCCTACGCCGGCGCGCCGCTGCCGCTTCCCCTGCAACATGCCGCGACCGCAACTTGGGCGGACGAGGCCCACGTCGAAGCCTCACGCGCGCTCTACCAGGAAAAATTCGCCATCGCGGACGAGGTATTCGCCGACTACCCCGGCTATCTCCCCCCGCAGGCGGGTTTCTTCCTGTGGCTTCCGGTCGAGGACGGCGAAGCCGCCGCGATGAAGCTTTGGACCGAGACCGGTATCCGGGTTCTTCCGGGTGCCTACCTGGCTCGCGACGTGAACGGGGAAAACCCCGGCAAAAAATACATAAGAGTGGCGCTTGTCGCCCCGAAAGAAGAGATGCAACGCGCACTTGAGACGATGCGCGATTGCCTCCGTGATTGAGGACGAGGACACACATGGCATACCAGGTCAGAGAACGAGATCCGATTTTCGATGAAGCCACGCAGGCGATGATCGAACGACGGGGCAAGGAACTGCTCGGTCTCGGCCTTCTCGCCGTCGGCATCATCCTCGCCCTGATCGTGGGTACCTACTCCTCCGAAGACCCCGGCTGGATGTCCGCCACCGAAGGCCCGGCACAGAACGCGCTCGGCATCGTCGGCGCGACCATCGCATCGCCGCTGGCCATCATTCTCGGCTTGGGGGCATGGGGTTTTGCCGTGGCCTTCGCAGGTTGGGGCCTCCGCTTCATTCTGCACCGTGACGAAGAGCGGCTCGTCTCCCGCGCGATCTTCGCCCCGATCGCCATCGCACTCGCCTCGGTCTATGCCTCGACCCTCGTGCCGCCGGCACATTGGACACATAGCTTCGGTCTTGGCGGTCTATTTGGCGATACCGTTCTCGGCGCCGTGCTGGGCGTTCTCCCCGGCTCCGCCGCCCTGGGGCTCAAGATCATGGCGATCCTCGCATCGGGGCTCACGCTCATCGTCGGCGCCTTCGCGCTCGGTTTCACCCGCTACGAGATCGCCGGTATTGGCCGCTTCCTGATCCTCGGCGTGGTCATGACCTATGCCGGGGCCTTGAAACTGGGCCGACTGGGCGCCGCAGGGGCCGCCAAAGGCGCTTTTGCCGGGGCCGCGAGCGCCGCCAACCTTGCCCGCTCGGCCAAGGAGCGCAAGGAGGCCAGCCATCAAAACACGTCCCGCTGGACCCAATACGCGGACCAGCCCTTGGTCGACGGCGACGATACCTTCGATGCCCCGCCGCCGCTCAGCCACAAGCGCGTGATCCGGGCCGAACCGCCGATGGAGCAGCCGATGCAAGCTGCCCCGCAACCGCAGGCTCAACCGATGCCCGAAGCCGATCCGGCCCCGCGTGGTGGCCTTCTGTCGCGTATGCCGGGACTGATGAAGCGTCAGCCCGAACCCGAACCAGAGCTGATGGACAATACCTTCCACGGGCAAGACCCGGAGCCGCAGAGCCCCGACCGCATCTCGGCCAAGATCGCATCAGCACTGAAAAACCGCACCGCCCAGATGGCGGGCGTTCCCGTGGCTCAGGAGCAAGAGGACTATGTCGAACCCTCCACCTCGCAGATGATCGCCGCCGCAGCGGCTCGGGCCAAGGCCCGCACACCCTCGCCGGTCATGCGCGTGGACCCGGTCCTGCGTGCCGAACCGCCGGTCAAGCGGAGCGAACCGCCAGCCATGGCGCATGAGATGCCGTCCGAACCGCCGGTCGAAGACCCCAACATCTTCGCCCGTGTGGACGGCGAACCGCTCGCCCTGACCGATCCGATCGAAGAGGAGCCCCTGTCTCTCGACCCTGCAATGCGCAGTTACCAAGATACGCCTGAGGCCGATTGGGTTCCGGCCCCCGAAGCCGACTTCGAACCGGATTACGAAGCCGATTTCACGGTCGAGCTGACGCACACACCGCCACCGATGCCTGAGCCGAAGAAGGTCGTGCAGCACGCGCCCAAGAAAGCCATCAAACCGTCGTCGCGGGCCATGGCCGAGGCCCAGCCCTCGCTCGACTTCGCCGATAGTCCTCACGCCGAGTTCGAGCTGCCGCCGCTCAATCTCCTGACCAACCCGATCAACATCGAACGTCATCACCTTTCGGACGAAGCGTTGGAAGAGAACGCGCGGATGCTGGAAACCGTACTCGATGATTACGGCGTGAAAGGCGAAATCGTCTCGGTGCGCCCCGGCCCAGTGGTCACGATGTACGAGCTTGAACCCGCGCCGGGCCTGAAAGCCAGCCGCGTGATCGGGCTTGCCGACGACATTGCCCGCTCCATGTCCGCACTGTCCGCGCGTGTTTCCACCGTGCCCGGGCGCAGCGTCATCGGCATCGAACTCCCCAATGCGAACCGCGAAAAAGTCGTCCTGCGCGAAATCCTGTCGGCTCGCGATTTCGGCGATTCGAACCAGAAGCTCCCCTTGGCGCTGGGCAAGGACATCGGTGGCGATCCCATCGTCGCCAATCTCGCCAAGATGCCCCACCTTCTGATCGCGGGCACCACCGGCTCGGGTAAATCGGTGGCGATCAACACGATGATCCTGTCGCTCCTCTACCGGCTCACGCCAGAGGAATGTCGCCTGATCATGATCGACCCCAAGATGCTGGAGCTTTCTGTCTACGACGGCATCCCGCACCTGCTCTCCCCCGTCGTGACCGACCCGAAAAAGGCAGTCGTCGCGCTCAAATGGGTGGTGGGCGAGATGGAAGAGCGCTATCGCAAGATGTCCAAGATGGGCGTGCGCAACATCGACGGCTACAACGGCCGCGTCGCTGATGCCTTGGCCAAGGGCGAATTGTTCAGCCGCACAGTCCAGACCGGATTTGACGAAAACACCGGCGAGCCGATCTTCGAGACCGAGGAGTTCGCGCCCGAGAAGCTGCCTTACATCGTCGTCATCGTGGACGAGATGGCCGACCTGATGATGGTTGCGGGCAAGGAGATTGAAGCCTGCATCCAACGCCTCGCCCAAATGGCGCGGGCCTCCGGCATCCACCTCATCATGGCCACCCAACGCCCCTCGGTCGATGTCATCACCGGCACGATCAAGGCGAACTTCCCGACACGGATTTCCTTCCAGGTCACCTCGAAGATCGACAGCCGCACCATCCTTGGCGAACAGGGTGCCGAACAGCTCCTCGGCATGGGCGACATGCTCTACATGGCCGGCGGCGCGAAAATCACCCGCGTCCACGGACCCTTCGTCTCGGATGAAGAGGTCGAAGAGATCGTCTCCTACCTCAAGACATTTGGCCCGCCCGAATATATCGGCGGCGTGGTCGAGGGTCCGGATGACGAGAAAGCCGACAACATCGACGCGGTTCTCGGCCTCAACACGGGCGGAAACACAGGAGGCGAAGATGCGCTCTACGACCAGGCGGTCGCCATCGTCATCAAGGACCGCAAATGCTCGACCTCCTACATCCAGCGCAAACTTGGCATCGGCTACAACAAGGCCGCCCGCCTCGTGGAGCAAATGGAGGACGAACAGCTCGTCTCGCCTGCAAACCACGTCGGCAAACGCGAAATTCTGATCCCGGAACAATAACGTCGCACCGAGCGATCCACAAAACCCGGCCTGATATCGCCTATCAGGCCGGGTTTTGCCTATCTGGACGAAACCGGGATGGATTCCCGCGCGTTCAGGATTAAATGAGACATATGAACAGACGCTTCTTTACCGCCGCCGCCTTCGCGCTCGCCGCCCTGCCGCTTCCGGCCATGGCTCAGCAACTGTCGCTGAACGAGATCTCGCAGTACCTCAACAGCCTCACCACGGCCCAGTCCGAATTCACGCAGATCAACGCGGACGGCACCATTTCGACCGGCACGATCTACATCAAGCGCCCCCTGCGCGCGCGCTTCGAATACAACCCGCCCGAAGAAACACTGGTCCTCGCGGCCACCGGCCAACTTGCGATCTTCGACGCGAAATCCAACACCGGGCCCGAGCAATATCCCCTCGCCCGCACCCCCCTGAACCTGATCCTCGCGAAGAACGTGGACCTGACCCGCGACGGCATGGTGATGGGCCACAGCTACGACGGCACCGCGACGACCGTGACGGCACAGGACCCCGAGCACCCGGAATACGGCAACATCCAACTGATGTTCACCGGCAAGCCGGTCGAATTGCGGCAGTGGATCATCACGGACGATACGGGCCAGAAAACCACCGTCGTTCTCGGCGAACTCAAGAAGGTCGGAAACCTCTCGGACCGGCTCTTCTCCATCGTTCAGGAAGTGAACCAGCGTAACCGCTGATCTTTCTCTGGTTTCCAAATACCTAATGCGTCCCGCCTTGTTCCCGAGACAGGGGTGAGGCGGGGCGCAGCGCATCTTGTGAGCGTTTCACGCGCTCCGCCAGAAACCAGTGATCCAGGTATTTGGCGGAACGCTTTGGGGAAGCCTGAAGGGGCTGGCCCCTTCAGAAGGGAGCGCTGTCCTGCACCGCAGGACCGCGCTCGAAACCCTGCGCGGGCGCAGCCCGCACGACAGGGTCACATGTCGAGCTTGCGCGCCTCGTCGACCAGCATGATCGGGATGCCGTCCCGGATCGGGAACGCGAGCTTGGCCGCCTTGGAAACCAGCTCCTGCTTCTCCGGATCATATTCCAGCGGCCGCTGAGTCATCGGGCACACGAGTGCCTCCAGCATGTGTCGATCAATCACCGTTTCGCTCATTGCAGTCCTCCCTCGGACCCACCCCGCCCGGAGGCGAGCGCAAACTCCATCAATGTCACCAAGGTCTCCCGCCGCGTGGTCAGCGACGGTGCCTCCAATAGCGCCTGTTTGTCTTCCGGCTCGAAGGGGCACAGCATTGACAACGAATTGATCAGCAACTCGTCCTCCGCTTCTTTCAAGCTGTCCCAATCCGACCGAAGATCGGCGGTATCGAAATAGCGTGCCAGCAGGTCGAGGAAGGGCTCGCGCTGGAACCCCTCATCCTTTTCCGACCGGCCCAGATCACGTTCGAAACCGTCCCAGCTGACCTCGGCCCGGCGATAAGGCTGAAACCCGTCGACTTCCTGCGTCACGCGAAACCGGCTCACGCCCGTGAGCTGCACCATGTAGCGATTGTCGTCGGTCTCGGTAAACGACGTGATCCGCCCGGCACAGCCGATAGCGTGCAACCGCTCGCCCGAGGCGACAGCGGGCTGGATCATCCCGATCAGCCGTGCGTCCGTCTTGAGCGCATCATCGAACATGGCGAGGTATCGCGGCTCGAAAATGTTCAACGGCAACCGCCCCCGAGGCAGCAAAAGCGCCCCGGGCAGCGGGAAGATCGGCAGCACGTCAGGAAGAGCGTTGCGTGGGATCATCTCAGACGAGGATCAGTGAGCTGAGTTTTCGACGTCCATTGAGCACGACCGGATCATTCGGCGCGAGCGCATCGAAGATGGTGAACAACTGCGCCTTGGCCGCCCCGTCATTCCACTCCCGATCCCGCTTGAATAGTTCCAGAAGCTCAGCAACCGCGCCTTCGGCATCGCCGGAAGCGTGCAGCGCCTGCGCCAGGTCGAAACGCGCCTGGTGGTCGTCGGGTTTCGCTTCGACCTGTTTGCGCAGATCGTCCACCGGCCCAGCGCTTTCGGCCTGTCGAGCAAGCTCGATTTGCGCATGGACAGCTTCGATCTCCGGCGCGTGGCTGACCTCGGCGGGAATACCGTTCAGGAACGCCTCGGCTTCGTTCACTTCGCCCTTTGCGATGTGGCACTTGGCGATCCCCGCAAAAGCTGCCGCGATGGTGGCGTCCTCTTCCAGAATGGCCGCATAGGTCTGGGCCGCATCGTCAATCTCGCCCGCGTCCAGCATCTCGTCTGCCGCGGCGACCGCATCGGCCAGCCCGTCACCTGGTCCCTGACCGGCGATCTTTTCAACGAACTCCTTGACCTGGCTCGGCGGCAGCGCGCCCTGGAACCCGTCCACCGGCTGACCATCCGCAAAGGCATAGACCGTGGGGATCGACTGCACCCGCATCTGGCCCGCGATCGCCTGGTTCTCGTCCACGTTGACCTTGACCATCTTTACCTTGCCGCCCATGGCATTCACGGCCTCTTCCAACGCTGGTCCCAGCGTTTTGCACGGCCCGCACCACGGCGCCCAGAAGTCGACGATGACCGGCACCTCTTTCGAGGCTTCGACCACGTCCTCCATGAACGTGGCTTCCGAGATTTCCTTGACGTGTCCGCCCTGATCGGCGGCTCCGTTCGTTTGTCCCAATTCGAGCATGGTTGTGCTCCTTCAAATGTACGTTGGTTCCAATATGGGCGTCGCACCGCCCCGCGCCAACCCCGACAGGGTGTCGCGGGTTACAGATCGAAGGTGGCGAACACCGGCGCATGGTCCGATGGCTGCTCCCACCCGCGCACATCTCGCAAGATACGGCTTCCGTGCCCCGCATTCGAAATATCCGGCGTCGCCCAGATATGATCCAGCCTGCGGCCTTTGTCGGCCCCGTTCCAATCCGGCGAACGGTAAGACCACCAGCTGTAAAGATAACCCTCGGGAATATCCTGCCGCGTGATATCCACCCAAGCGCCTGCGTCCTGCGTCTCGGCCATGTGTTCGACCTCGACCGGGGTATGGCTCACCACCCGCAGAAGCTTCTTGTGATCCCAGACGTCATCCTCACGAGGCGCGATATTCAGATCGCCGACAAGGATCGCTTTCTCGGGCTTCTCGGCATGAAACCAATCCCGCATTTCGGTGAGGTAATCGAGCTTCTGCCCGAACTTTTCGTTCACCGCGCGGTCCGGTTTGTCACCCCCGGCCGGGACATAGAAATTGTGGATCGTCACGCCATTTTCCAGCGTCGCCGCCACATGGCGCGCATGTCCCAACGCGGCGAAATCCTTATCACCCGCGTCCTTCAGCGGCAGCTTGGACAGGATCGCGACCCCGTTGTATCCTTTCTGCCCCCGCGCAACCATGTGGCCATACCCGGCAGCTTTGAAGATCTCGACCGGGATCTTCTCGACCGGGCTCTTGCACTCCTGCAAACAAAGCACGTCCGGCGCTTCCTCGGTCAAAAGGCGTTCGACCAGACCGGCGCGCAGGCGCACGGAGTTTATGTTCCAGGTTGCGAGGGTAAAGGACATGGCCGCTCCTTGTATCAGACGCGGCGACCCTAGCCCCGCCCCCCTGATTTGGCCACCCGACTTTACAAAGGTTGTCACCCCGGAACCCGGCAGGTAGATGTCACGTTGTCCAGCCAGTGCCCAATCAACGGGCAGAAATAGAACTTATGTTTCAGAGAGGTTAGACATGAAACAGGACATCGACCTGGGCGGTGCCCAGCGCATCGACGCCTACCCGACACGACTTCCGACAGAAGAAAAAATCACTCAACGCCGCGATCCGGTGCTTTGGTCGGACTGGACCGAAGATGCCCCGATTTCGCGCGACGAAGCGGCCCACTACCGTGAGAACGGTTATCTCGTGCGCCAAGACATGTTCTCCATCGACGAGCTCGACCTGCTGGTCGACACGGCGCAAAAGCTGCGCGACACCGACCCGGCCCAACGCCCGGCGGATTTCGTCACCGAACCCAATTCGGACGAGGTACGCACGGTATTCCGTCTCGACGCGCACTCCAGCATCTTCGCCCGCCTCGCCGCCGACACCCGCCTTGCCGGTGTGGCCGAGTTTCTGCTGAACGACCGCGTGTATCTGCACCAGTCCCGGCTCAACTATAAACCCGGCTTCAAGGGCAAGGAGTTCTACTGGCACTCCGATTTCGAAACCTGGCACGCCGAGGACGGCCTGCCCCGGATGCGCGCCGTCTCCGCCTCGGTGCTGCTAACCGACAATTCCAAACTCAACGGCGCGCTGATGCTGATCCCCGGATCGCAGGACGATTTCGTGGCCTGCGTTGGGGAAACCCCCGACGCAAACCACGAGCAATCGCTGAAGGCGCAGGAGATCGGCGTGCCGCAGCCCGATACGATCCGGCGCATGGTCAAACACTATGGCCTCGACGCTGCCGAAGGCCCGACCGGGACCGTGGTCTTTTTCGACTGCAACACCCTGCACGGCTCGAACGGCAACATCACGCCGGACCCGCGCTCCAACGCGTTCTTCGTCTACAACGCCGTGACGAACCTTCCGGTCGATCCCTTCGCCGCGGACGATCCCCGACCCGACTGGCTCGCCAACCGCGACAAGATCAAAGCACTGTCGCCGGTCAAAGGGCCGCTCAGCCGCGGGTGATCCACGTGTGGATTGAAAACACGACCGCGCGGGTTTTTGGCAGCCGTTTGATGACCTGGCGCTCTTTGCGCAAGAACGGCGTCCGGCTCTCGCGCGTGTCGGGCTCATACGGGACCGCAGGCTCGGGGGCCGGGTTGTGTAGCACCTCGGTCGAATAGGGCAGATGGTTCCACCTCACGATCGGGCGCTCCACCTGCACCCCGTCGAAAAGCCGCTGCACCCGCTTTGCGATCTGGGCGTCATAGACGGCCACGGGGACGTGAATCCGGGTCAGCGGCTTTCCCACTTTCTCCGCCAATGTCCAGCGCGAGGGAAAGCAAATGACGCCCCCTGACAGGACGTGCTCCTCCGGTCCCCGTGTCATGATCGCGAAATCCTCCTGAACAAGACGGCCAAGGGTCCCCAAGGGGTCGGAGGCGTCGAGGGAAACCACCACGCCGTCAGCCCTGGTGAAGCTTTCCCCATCGGCCCCGATCTCTGCACAGACCTCCGCAAGCAATTCCGACGCCGCCGCCTCTGCCTCGGGCAAGCAGGCGATCACGGCGTTACGGTGGTTCAGCACCAGGTCATCGCGTTCCGCCATCTGCTCGGCAAAGCGCTCATCCCGCCGCAGCCAATCCCCGGGCGCCATTGGTCGGGTGCCGGGCAAGGGATGCGAGGTGCCATCCTCTGGCATGTGATCGTGTAACGCACTCATCGCCGAACTTTGTCCCCAAACGCCACGCACCACAACCCGCTCGCAGGGCCGGGAAACGGCCAGCCGAACAAGACGTCAGGAAACGTGCAGCGAGAAAAAACAGACCACGCAAAACCTCGACGTCACAGAGCTCCGGGAAAAACGTCGTACTTCGGATTCAGAACCTTGGTGGCATGGTGTTTTCCGCAGGCAGAGAAACTTCAACATTCGACCCGACTCGATGCTCAGCGCACGGGGTACGTTGCCAGGCTTCGGAGAGCTTGGCAATGATGGCGATTGTATCGCTCCATCATCGACCTGCGCCAACACCTCAACTCGGTGCAGTTCGCGTTCGCTCATCATCACCCTTCCCATGCACGACATCCCTTGGTCCCTGAAGGGAGCGTGACATTCCTGAAACGCGTGCGGGTGACCTGTTAACTTTGCGGTGTGAAACGACCGTCCGACTGAAGGGCCTCAGCCCTGCTGATCTGGCCGGTCCCATGTCGACCCCGAGGGGCGGTCCGCCTGATGCGTCGATACCACGTCCCGCGCCTCCGGGTGGACGCGTTTGAACGCTGTCCAGTTGTTCGGTCGCGCGCGGATGTATTGCGGCGCATAGGGCACATCGACACCCAGGGCGGCGGCGGCGTGAAGACCCCAACGGGGGTTATCCAGAAAACCCCGCGCGATGGCGACCATATCGGCGCGCCCCTCGCTCACGATGTCTTCGGCCTGATGCGGGTCGGTGATGAGGCCCACCGCCGCCGTGGCCAGACCCGTTTCCGCCTTCACCCGCTCGCTGAAGCCGACCTGATGACCGGGGGTCGCTTTGGGAATGACAGCGTCGGGCACCAGGTTGCCGGCCGACATGGTCACGTAGTCGACGCCGAGCGCCTCCAGCTCTCTCGCGAAGACCACCGCATCCTCCAGCGTCGCACCTTCGGGGTGCCAGTCCGTGCTGTTGACCCGCACCCCAAGCGCCCGGTCCGACGGGATCGTGTCACGCATGGCCCCTATGACGGCCAAGGGAAAACGCATCCGGTTCTGTAAAGACCCGCCGTAGGCATCGCGGCGCAGGTTCGTGCGTGGCGATAGGAATTGATGCAACAGATACCCATGCGCGGCATGACATTCGACCACATCCACGCCCGCCCGCACCGCGCGGGCCGTCGCATCGGCAAAGGCCGCGATCACCGTGTCGATGTCGTCCTGCGTCATCTCTTCGGGGGTGACCCAGGTTTCGTTGTAAGGCAGGGCGCTCGGACCCCTTGTCGGCCAGGCCCCCTCCTCGGGGGGCAGGCTTTCGCCTTTCGAACGATCCGCGATCGACCGGGCCGAGCCGCGCCGCCCGGCATGGCTCAGTTGGACACCGATCCGGGCCTCAGACAGGGGTCGCAGTCGCGCGACGAGATCGGTAAACGCCCTCTCCTGCACGTCGTTTTCCAAACCGAGGCACCCGTGGGTGATCCGCCCGCGCGCTTCAACCGCCGTGGCCTCGGCGAAGACCAGCCCCGCACCAGACAGCATTAGCCCCCCGAGGTGGATCAGGTGCCAGTCCTGCACCACGCCGTCCACGGCGCTGTATTGGCACATCGGGCTGACCTGTATCCGGTTCGGCAGCGTCACGCCCCCGATGGTCAGGGGGTCGAACAAAACGGCCATGATGCGCTCCTAGTCTGCGGTCAGTCGGATCGACTGCGCTTGCACGTAATCCGCTGCCTCTGAAAGAAGAAATGCGGCCAACGGGACCACGTCCGTGTCGCCTTGCGGGACGACAAGCGCGTTGATCCGCGTGCCCCGTTCCGCTTCTTCCAGCGCCCGGGTCCGCGCGAACATGCCGATCGCTTGGTTCAATGCGCGCTGCTCGGCCGAGCTTCCTGCCCGCTCTTCACACAGAAACAGAACCGGGGCCGTGGCGCCGGTGGCGACCCGCGCGCCTTCAAGCTTGCGAAGCTGCGCCAAGGGGGAAGACCACGCGGGCGCGGCCACGTCGATCACCATGACCACCGGCGCGTCCGAGGTGAAACGCGCCGCACTCACATCCACGCGTTGCGCACCGGGGAGGGTCGCCGAAAGCGCGGTCGCCAAGGCCCCCTCGCCGATCACAAGGGCCGGCCCGTCCGTCACGGGTTGTCCATCCCGATGGTCATAACCCGCGCCGGCCGCCGCCAGCACACCGCCATCCACCGACAGGCACTGACCGTTCATGACCGCGCCCGCATCGCCTGTGAGAAATCCAACCGCGTTTGCGATGTCCTGCGATTGGCCCAATCGTCCGCGTGGAATACCTTTTGCCACAGCCTCGGGGTCGATCCGGCCATTCGCGATCAGGTCTTCGACAAGTGGCGTGCGGATGTATCCCGGTGCCACCGCGCTCACCACCGGTGCGCCGTCCCATTCCTGGGCCAGCGCCCGTGTCAATTCCACGACCCCGGCCTTGGTCGCGCTGTAGGGTCCGCGCAGCGGCAGGGGCCGAAACGACGCGCCCGAAGCAAGGTTGACGATCCGGACCGTGGATCCCACCACCTTGGCCGCTGACCGGCAGATCGCGGCGACGCTGTCGAGGTTCACCGCAACGATGGCGTTGAATTTCGCCTCGTCCATATCGGGGATCGTCCGCCCCGCGTTGTCGGTGATACCGGCATTGTTCACGACCAGGTGCAAGTCCCCGAGCGCCCTGCGCGCCCGATCCGGCAACGCGCGTGCGGCCCTGACATCCGACAGGTCGACGGTGAGCGCCACGTGGCCTAGCCCCAGCGTCATCGCCCGCGCCCGCGCTTTCTCTCCGTCGATGTCCGCCACGGCACAGAGATATCCCTGCGCCGCAAGGGTTTGGCAGATGGACCAGCCGATCCCGTCTGCTCCACCGGTGACGAGTGCACAGGTCCGGGTCATGCTCTCACCTTACGCTGGCTCGGTAACGCGATCGAAGCTGTAATCGGCATAATTCGATGCCGCCACCGCTTCGCAGGCTTCGCGATACTTCGCAAAGCCACCCACGAACATGGTCAGACCGGTTGGCTTGTCCTTGACGTTGGCCCCGACCCACCAGGTGTTCGCCTTTCGGATCAAGGACGGCGCGGCCAGCGCGGCGACATGATCCATCCATGCGTCTTCGACCTCCTGCGTCGGCTCGACCGCCGACAGGTCGTGGTCCTCCATGTAGGCGATCAGATCCGCGATCCAGTCCACGTCGTTCTCGCTGATCGTGATGATATTGGCGAGCGCTGCGGGACCGTTGGGCCCTGTCGTGGCGAAGAGGTTCGGGAACCCCGACATCGCGATCCCGAGGTGCGAGCGCGGCCCGTCTTTCCACTTTTCCGTGAGCGTCAGCCCATTGCGGCCCACCACGTCGAAGGCCAGAAGCGCGCCCGTCAGGGCGTCGTATCCGGTCGCGAAGATTAGCATATCGAGCTCGTGCTCGCCGCTCTCGGTGCGAATGCCTTTTTCGGTGATTTCGAGAATCCGATCCTTCTTGCAGTTCACCAGATGCACGTTCGGCAGGTTGTAGGTCTCGTAGTATTCGGTATCGAGACAGGGGCGGCGGGCAAAGATCGGGTAACCGCGCGGTTTCAAGGCCTCGGCGGTTTCCGGATCGTCCACGATCTCGCCGATCTTGCCACGCACGAAATCGGCCACCGCCTCGTTCGCCTCTTCGTTGACCATCAGGTCCGCGAAGGTCCCGAGGAATGTGTGCCCGCCGTTTTGCCAGGCCTGCTCCATCGCTTCTTCGCGCTGGTCGGGAGGAAGCGAATAGAATGGGCGCGAGGTCACCGGGCGCGTGCCCCCGGTCGGGTTCATCTTCATCGCCGCACGCATCTGGCGGTAATGCTTCTTCATCTCGGCCACGTATTCGGGCGACAGATCACGGTTGCGCATCGGCAGGGTGAAACTCGGCGTGCGCTGGAACACGAACAATTCGCCCGCTTTGCGCCCGACTTCCTGAATGATCTGAATCCCGGTCGAGCCGGTACCGATGACGCCGACCCGTTTGTCCGCGAAATCGACCTCGTGATGAGGCCATTTCTGGGCACGGTACAGTTCACCCTTGAACCGGTCGATGCCGGGAATGTCGGGATCTTTCGGGATCGACAGCGGTCCCGTCGACATGATCGCATAGGGTGCTTCCAGAACCGCGCCGGTGTCGGTCGTCGCGACCCACAGTTTGCGCGCCTCGTCCCAGATCGCCGAAGTCACGCGGGTATCGAAGCGGAAATCTTTCCGCAGATCGAGCCGGTCGGCGACGAAATTGGCGTATTCGAGGATTTCGGGCTGCGCCGCGAATTGCTCGGACCAGGTCCATTCCTGTTCGATCTCGGGTGAAAAGCCGTAACTGTAGTCCACGCTCATCAGGTCGCAGCGCGCGCCAGGATAGCGGTTCCAATACCACACGCCGCCCACGTTGCTCCCGGCTTCGATGCCGACCACGTTCTTGCCCATCTCGCGGAACTTATAGACGGCATACATGCCCCCGAACCCCGCACCGACGACGATGATGTCAACGCGTTCGGCGCTGCCCTTTTCATTTGCATCAGCCATGTCTTGTCTCCTCTCGAATTGTGTCGGCGCTCAGGAACGGTCTCGGCGCGTGCGCAGTTTGCGCAGCAACGCAGATGTTTCGCCCACGACACCGCGCCGGAAAAAGATGATTACAAGCAACAGGATCGCGCCCTGCGTGATCAGCGCCCATTCACCAAACTGCGCCAGCTCATCGTTCATCAGGATCACGATGCCCGCGCCCAGCATCGGACCCGTCAGGGTGCCAAGGCCCCCGAGCAGTGTCATCAGGATAACTTCGGCCGAGATCGGCCAAGATACATCGGTCAGCGTTGCAAACTGGAACACCATCGCCTTCAGCGCACCGGCGAGACCCGCAAGCCCGGCGGACAGCGTCATGGCCATGATCTTGTACCGCTCGGGACGGAACCCAAGGCTTTCGACCCGGGGTTCGTTGTCCCGAATAGCGCGCAAGATTTCGCCGAAGGGCGAATGCACAACCCGGTAGAAGAACGCGACGGCCAGCACGGTGACCGTGAGCGCGACGTAATAGAAATGCAGATGATCGCTCACATCGAAAAGGCCAAAGAGCGCGCTGCGCGGAATACGCTGCATCCCGTCCTCGCCGCCCGTGAAATCGGCCTGTAGCAACAGGAAGTAAACGAACTGCGAAATCGCAAGCGTGATCATCGCGAACTGAATACCGCTGCGGCGGACCGAAATGATCCCGACCACGTATCCCATGGCGGCCGAAACCACGATGCCCGACAAAA
Source organism: Maritimibacter sp. (assembly GCA_003520545.1). GTDB lineage: Bacteria > Pseudomonadota > Alphaproteobacteria > Rhodobacterales > Rhodobacteraceae > Maritimibacter. Next base: position 21,846 of record DOUP01000090.1, read on the forward strand.
GGGCGATTTCCAGCGACACACCGTAGGTCTTCAGCATGAAGCCCGCGACATAGGCGGCGGTCCCGAAGAACATCGCCTGGCCAAAGCACAGAAGCCCAGCATAGCCCAACAGCAGGTTGAAGGACGAGGCGAAGATGACGAAGCACAGGATCGACATCAACAGCACCGGATAGACGAAGAACGGTGCGGCGATCAGGGCGACCGCGATGACCGCAAGCCAGAGATAACGGCTCATTTCAAACCCTCCTTGCCCGAGAACAGGCCATTGGGTCGCAGGATCAGGGCGAAGATCATGATGACGAAGATCACGAGATTGGCACCTTCGGGGTAGAACACCTTGGTCAGCCCCTCGACCACGCCGATGAGGTATCCGGTCAGGATCGCCCCGAGGATGGAGCCCATGCCCCCGATGACGACGACCGCGAAGATCACGATCATCAGGTTTGACCCCATCGAGGGCGACACCTGATAAATCGGGGCGGCCAGCACCCCGCCCAGACCCGCCAGCCCCACGCCGAAGGCATAGGTCAAGCTGATCATCCGTGGCACGTTGATGCCGAAGCTCTCGACGATCTCGGGCTTTTCGTTCGCCGCCCGCAGATAGGCCCCAAGCTTGGTATGTTCGATCAGGATGTAGGTGCCGAAGCAGATCACGATCGAGAACAGAACCACCCACAGCCGATACCACGGCATGAACATGAACCCGAGGTTCACCCCACCCGGCAACGGCGAGTTATAGGGCAACCCGGTGGAACCGTACTGCTGACGCACCAACCCCTCGATGATGAGAACCGCGGCGAATGTCGCGAGCAGCGAATAGAGGTGATCGAGGTTCTGGATCGGCCGCAGGATCGTCCTTTCCATGAACAGCCCGAAGGCCCCGACGACCACCGGCGCGATGAACAGCGCGCCCCAGTAGGGAATGCCGAGATAGTTCAACAACGCCCAGGCGACGAAAGCGCCCAGCATGTATTGTGCGCCATGGGCAAAGTTCACGACGGACATCAGTCCGAAAATGATTGCCAGTCCCATGGACAGCATCGCGTAGAAAGATCCATTGATCAGGCCGATCAACACCTGACCGAACAAGAGTTGGGTCGAGACACCATCAAACATTTCTCACACCCCCAGATAGGTTTTGACGCGGTCGAGGTTCGAAGACAGGTCTTCGTTCGACAGCGTGTCCACGACTTCGCCGTTTTCGACGACCACGTGGCGGTCGGCGACAAGGCGCGCGAATTGCAGATTTTGTTCAACGAGCACGATAGTGTAGCCCTGTTCCTTTAGCTTCTGGATCTGCGCGCCGATTTCTTTGACGATCACGGGGGCGAGCCCCTCGCTGGGTTCGTCCAGCAGGATGAAGCGCGAGCCGGTGCGCAGGATGCGCGCGATCGCGAGCATCTGTTGTTCACCGCCAGACAGCTTGCTACCCCCGCTCTTGCGGCGGGCCTTCAGGTTCGGAAAGGCTTCCAGAAGCTGGGCATCTGTCAAACCGCCGGGGCTGAGAATGGGTGGAAGCGTCATGTTCTCCGCCACCGTCAGCCCGGCGAAAATCGCGCGTTCCTCTGGGCAATAGGCGATACCTGCACGCGCGATCTGATACGTCCGCTTGCGGATCAGCTCTTGATCGCGAAACCGGATCGACCCGGTGCGGGTGCCCACGATCCCCATGATCGAACGAAGGGTCGAGGTCTTGCCTGCCCCATTGCGCCCGATCAGAGTGACCAGTTCGCCCTCGTGGACGTCAAAAGTCATCCCGTGAAGCGCTTTACTCTCGCCATACCACGCTTCGAGATTTTCGACCTGCATGATGGGTTTGCGATCAGAGGGCATCGACGCCTCCCATATAGGCCGTGATGACATCTTCGTTGTTGGACACCTCGTCATAGGTGCCTTCGACCAGAACCTCGCCATGCTGAAGCACCGTGATTCGCTCGCAGAGACTGGAAACCACAGAGAGGTTATGCTCGACGATGAGCGTCGTGCGCCCTTCTGATACCTTGCGGATCAGGTCCGTGATCGGCTCGATATCCTCATGCCCCATACCCGCGGTCGGCTCGTCCAGAAGCATGACATTGGGATCGAGTGCGAGCGTCGTGGCGATTTCGAGCGCGCGCTTCTTGCCGTAAGACAACTCCGTGGCCTTTGCACCGGCGCGGTCCGCCAGACCCACCTGATCCAGAAGCTCCATCGCCCGGGCATCGAGCGGACGAATGGCCGCCAGGGATGACCAGAAGCGGAACGACTTGTCGAAGCCGGACTGAAGCGCCACACGCACGTTTTCAAGACAGGTGAGATGCGGGAACGTTGCGGAAATCTGGAAGCTGCGGACCAGCCCCAAACGTGCCACCTGTGCCGTGCGCAGCCGCGTGATGTCCCTGCCCTCGAAAATCACCTGTCCGGCCGATGGCGTTAAGGTTTTTGTAAGCAGATTGAAGCACGTTGTCTTGCCCGCGCCATTTGGCCCGATCAGCGCGTGGATCGAACCGCGCTTGACCTTCAGGTCCACATCTTTGACCGCATAGAACGCACCGAAGGCCTTGCTCAGGCCCCGGGCTTCGAGCGCGTAACCGCTCGCAGTATTCGTCGATTGAGCCACCTGTCCTCCCTTCCCGTCTTAGCCCGAAGGCAGACCAAGCACCGCTTTCGCCAGAATGGTGCGTTGAATTTCGTTGGACCCGCCAAAGATCGCCGGGGCGCGGCTGTCGAGATACAGGTTCATCGCGTCGATGCCCCGATCCCCGACCATCAGATCGTCATAAAAACGGGCCTCTTCGCCCGCGACGGTCAGCATCTCTTCGGTGATGCGCTGATACAGCTCACTACAGAAGATCTTGAGCACCGACACATCGGCCCCCAGCGTCCCACCTTCGCGCAGCACCTTGGCAAAGCGTTCGAAGGCCGAGCCGAGATCGTAGAGATCGAGCCGCAGCTTCGCGAAACGGGACCGAAACGCCGCGTCCTCGAACGCGCCGCGATCCCTGGCAAGAATTTCCAACCGCTTGAGCGCGTATTCCGGGCGCGACGGTGCCCCGAGAAAAATCCGCTCGTGTCCCAGCACCGATTTCGCCAGAGCCCAGCCTGCATCCACTTCGCCGACCACGTTCCTGGCAGGCACGCGAACGTTTTCGAAGAACACTTCGCAGAAGTCCTCTTCTTCGCGCAGGTTCTTGATCGGACGGACCAGCACGCCTGGCGACGACAGTTCAACCAGGATCACGGTGATCCCGTGTTGGCGTTTTTCCGAATTGGTCGTGCGCACGAGCAGCAAGATCCAGTTCGCGCAATGGGCCAGGGTGGTCCAGATCTTCTGGCCGTTGATGATGAAATCGTCACCGTCGCGCACCGCCTGGGTGCGCAGGCTGGCCAGGTCGGACCCCGCCCCCGGCTCGGAGTACCCCTGACACCAGACATGTTCGCCAGTCAGGATTTTCGGAAGAAACTCGGCCCTTTGCGCGTCTGTCCCATGCTCGATCAAAAGCGGACCGGTTAGCCCGATGCCATGGTCCGGAATACGCGGGCAGCCCAGTCGGGCCCACTCTTCGACATAGACAATATGCTTGCCCGCATCCAATCCCATGCCGCCATATTCCACCGGCCACACGGGCGACAACCAGCCCTTGTCGTTCAACGCGTGATACCACTCGGCGACCTCGTCGAAGGTCGGGCGCTGCTTGCGCATGAAGCGCAGATGCTCCGGACAGTTCGCATCGACCCAGGCGCGAAAGATCGTGCGAAATTCCTCGTCCGTCAGAGCGTTCCAGTCTTGCTCTTGGCTCATGAGATTTCATCCGAGAATTTGGGCGTGCGCTTTTCCATGAAGGCGCGCATGGCTTCCTTGCTGTCCTCGTGGCGGGTCATTTCCACTGTCAGGTTCTGTTCGAACCGGTAGCCGTCCTTGAGACCCATGGTTTCCACGGTGTTCAGCGCACGCTTGGCCTTGCGCACGGCGGTCGGGCTTTTCGAAGCAATGTCGCGCGCGATTTCCATCGATGTGTCCATCAGCTCGTCCGGCTCGACTCAGGCTTCGATCAAGCCCCGGCGATACAGTTCTTCGGCCGGCACGCGCCAGCCCGTCAGAACCATGCGACGGGTCAACCCCACAGGGAACACACGCTGCGTATGACGCACGCCACCCATCAGGCCAACGTCGATTTCCGGCAGGCCGAATTTCGCAGTGTTCGAGGCAACGATGATGTCAGACATGATCGCGATACCCATGCCCGCGCCCAGGGCCGCACCGTTTACCGCGGCAATGACGGGGATATTCGACTCCATTATGACGAAACCGACCTCCCGCGCCCGGCGCAGGTGGCGATAGGTGTCGCCCTCGACTGCTTCGCTCGCCATCTTGGCGCGCATCTTGATATCGGCGCCCGCGCTGAACACCTTGCCCGCGGCGGTCAGAACGATGCAGCGCACACCCTTGGTTTCGTTGAGCTCGTCGAAGATTTCGATCAGCTCTTCCATGAACTCTTTCGACTGCGCATTGACCGGCGGGTTGTCGAGAGTGACGACCGCCACGTGGTCTTCAATCGTGGTTTTGATCAGTTCGTTTCGCATTTTCGTTCCTTTCAAGCCGCCGTTTCACGCGCGAGGAAGTCCAGCCGAAGCTCTTCGGCCTGTCCAAGCGCTGCATTCAGCGTGATCGCACGTTTGTTGTAGAGGCCGATATTGCACTCATCCGTGAACCCCATCGCACCATGCAGGTGGATCGCCCGGCGCGTGATCGTCACCGCGCTGTCACCCGCGCGCGCCTTGGCCGCGAGCACAGACCGCCCGGCCTCTTCAGGGGTGGCGTCGCACATCATCTCGACCGCATTTGTCACGGCGGCACAGGCAAACTCCGCGTCTCCCCACATATCCACCAGCCGATGCTGAATGACCTGGAAGCTCGCAATCGGTTTGCCGAACTGCACCCGCTCTTTCGTATAGGTCACGGTCTCTTCCAAAGCCTTCGCGCCGACACCTGCCAGCTCGGCGGCCATCGCGAAGCGCGTGATCTCGACGGCATCGGACAGGGCGGCGTCGAGCGTCGCTCCGCGGGCGAGGATAGAACCCGCATCGACAGAAACGGTCTTGGCCGTCACCTGTCCGATCTGGGCGGCGTCCAAACCGGGGCGAGAGGAAAGGGAGATCCCCTCGCACCCGGCTGGGAGGTGGACGAGCGCCATCTCCCCGTCCTGTTCGCACAGAACGAGATAGTCGGTCGCGGCATAGGCCGCGGTCACCAGATCGACCTGACCCGAGAGGGTGCCGTCAAAACTCAGTGTCATCAGCGTGCGCGCGCCGCGCGTGTTCTGCCACAGAAGCGGCACAATCCGCGATCCGTCCGCAATGCCACCTGCGATGCCACCGGCGGCCTCACCGCCAATGTTCGCCAGAAGCCGTCCCGGAAGCACCGCAAGCGCCGCGAAGGGTTCGGTGATCAGCGCCCGGCCAAAGGCTTCGGCCAGAACGGCAAGCTCACCCGGACCCAGCTCGGAGCCGCCCATGGATTCGGGCAGAAGGATACCGAGCCAACCGGCCGCTGCCATCTCGGACCAGAGGTCGCGGTTCAGTTCGCCATCCTTGGCACGGCGGGCGCGAAACACCTCGGCACCATCGACACGTTCGGCCAGCGTCGCGACACTGTCGCGCCGCATTTCCAGTGTCTGATCCGGGTCGTCAAGAATGATCTTGGGCATATCTTCGTCCTTCTTCGCGCCGCCGGTCAGGCGGGCAATTCATAGTCCGCGAACTGTTCCCGCAGCTTCATTTTCTGAAGCTTGCCAGTCGCCGTGTGGGGCAGCTCGTCCACGAATACCGTGTCGTCCGGCAGCCACCATTTCGCGACCAGACCTTCGAGATGCGCGGTCAATCCGTCATGGGTGACATCCGCCCCGGTCTTGCGCACCACCACCAGAAGCGGGCGTTCCTGCCACTTGGGATGCGGGCGCGCGATCACGGCAGCTTCTTGAACCGACGGATGCGACATGGCGGCGTTTTCGAGGTCGATGGAACTGATCCATTCGCCACCCGATTTGATGACGTCCTTCGAGCGGTCGGTCAGGCGCACGAACCCGTCCGGGTTGATCGTCGCCACGTCCCCGGTCGAGAACCACCCATCCTGGTCCAGAACCTCGCCGCCCTCGCCCCGGAAGTAGCCGGAAGTGACCCACGGTCCGCGCACCTGCAAATCGCCCGATGTAACGCCGTCGCGATCGAGGATGTTGCCCTCGTCGTCGACGACGCGCAGCTCGACCCCGTACATACCGCGCCCCTGAAGCGTAAGAACATTCACCTGTTCGTCGTCGGGCAGTGTTTCCTGGCGCGCGAGCAGATTGCACACGGTTGCCACCGGGCCGGTTTCGCTCATGCCCCAGGCCTGGTTCGCCATGACACCGATGTCACGGAACCGCTGGATCAGGGCGCGCGGCGGCGCGGAACCGCCAATCACGACGCGTTCAAGACAGAGATCGTCGGCCTTGGCCGACACGTCCGCATCGAGGTGCTGGAAGAAGCCAAGCCAGACAGTCGGCACGCCGAGCGACAGCGTGCACCGCTCCTCTTTCGCCAGATCGAACAGGCTTTGGCCGTCCAGTTGCGGCCCCGGCAGCACCAGTTTTGCACCGCACATGGCCGAAGCATAGGGGATGCCCCAGGCGTTGACGTGAAACAGCGGCACGGCCAGCAGCGTGCTGTCCCGGTTGGACAGTTTCAGCCCGTCAGCCTGACACACGAGGAACGAGTGCAGCACGGTCGAGCGGTGCGAATACAATACACCCTTCGGATTGCCGGTCGTCCCTGAGGTATAGCACAGCGCCGACGCGGTCTTTTCATCGAACTCCGGCCAGTCAAAGGCACCCGCGTCTTCCCCGGCGATCACGTCTTCATAGGCCAACGTGCCCTCCGGCATGTCAGCCAGATGATCGGAATCGGTCATGGCGATCAGCCTCTCGACCGCGTGGAAGCGCTCCCGCTGCGTGCCGACCAGATCGCCGAAGGTAATATCGAAAAACAGGACCTTGGCGCCACCGTGATTGATGATGTAGTCGATCTGCTCCGGGAACAGGCGCGGGTTCACGGTGTGCAATACCGCTCCGATCCCCGAGACCGCGAAATACAACTCCATGTGGCGGTGCGTATTCCACGCCAGCGTCGCAACACGATCACCGGGTTTGACGCCCATGCTCTCCAACGCGCGAGCCAGTTGCCGGACCCGCGCCGCAAGCGCCCGATATGACGAGCGCACGATGTCGCCCTCACAGGTCTTGGACACGATTTCTACATCTGGATGGTACTGCTCAGCATGTGTGAGCAGTCCAGAGACAAGCAGTTGCCTGTCCTGCATTAGTCCCAGCATTTTTCCTCCCTCGCCCGTCGCTCTTTCGTGCCGGGCGCTTGCTTCAGACTGACCCACGCCGGGGCCCGGTCCAACATTATTCGACCTGCTGATGTTTACTTTCACACTTGTGAAAAAGCGGGGTTCGGACCGCAGCGATCTATTCGACGACAAGCCGTCTGAAAAACCCGTCGCGATACAAAAGCGCGCTTCCGTCGTCGATTTGCACGCTGACAACGGTGCCCACGAACATGCGGTGTTCACCGAACTCCATCACCTTCTCGACGCGGCACTCGAAATTCGCGGTGGCCGCTCCCAGGATCGGGGCGCCGGTCTCGCCGACCGACCAAAACCCGACCGAAAACCTCTGCTGCGCGTTACCCGAGCTTGAGAATTGACGCGCGATCTCCGATTGCTCTTCATTGAGATGGTTCACCACGAAAACGCCGGCCTTGGCGATTGCGTCACAGGCCTCGGTGCTTCGGTTGATCGACACGACCAGCGCCGGCGGCTCGGTCGAGGCCGAACAGATCGCGGTGCAGGTAATGCCATTGCGCCCGGCCTCGGTGGGAAAGGTGACGACGGCAACCTGCGACGCCACGTGCCGCATCGCGGTTTTGTATTCATCGACAAGCCGTGACGGCACCAGCGTTTCGGACTCACGTTTCGCCATCAGCCCGCCCTTTTCTTGAACCTGTAAATAACGTCATCAGGAAATGGCGCGCCAATCGGCTGGCGGGGGCCAAATCGTGTCGGCTCGTCGGCCTCGGGCGCCCGCTGTTCATCGACCCAATCGTAAATCACCATGCGATCGGCGATCCGCCACTCCTCGCCGCGCTTCTCGAAACGGTCGCAATACCGTCCCGCCAGCATGAATTGCGTCTCGCCGCCATCCGGGGCCGGTCCCCGTTGCAGAGCGATGAAATAGCTTTCGACCTGCGCGGCCGTGTCAGTCTCGAACTCGATGAGGATATTGCTGATCGCATGAACGTTGCGCGCCTTCGCCGCCCAGACCTTGCGCGCCCATTCGATGAACCCGTCGATCGGCCCATCATAGGCGCCGTGGCAATCGTGGGCATCGGGCCAATAGGCACTGCGCAGCGCCTCTTCGTCCGCGCGGTCCACCCCGCGCGCATAGCGATACAGGCAATCGCGGATCATCTCGCGGTCGGCTAGTGTTTCTACAGTCACAATCATGCGTCGTCCCCTCCAAATTCGATCAACGCATCGAGTGCGATGACACCTTCTCCCTCGGGCAACACCCGCACGGGGTTCAGATCCACCCCCTTCACTTCGTCGCGGTGCGCGTAGGCAAAGCGCGACAGGTCCGACAGCAGCCGGGCGAGCGCATCGACGTCCGCGCGCTGTGCGCCCCGCACCCCTTCCAGAAGCGGATAGCCTCGGATGTCTCGGATCATGCGATGTGCCTCGTCTACATCGAACGGCGCAGCGCGGAAGGTCACATCCTTCAGCACCTCGACGAAGACCCCGCCAAGGCCGAACATCACGATTGGGCCCAAGACCGGATCACGGCTGGCGCCGACGATGGTTTCCACACCCTCGCCCGCCATCGGCGCGATCAGCAGTCCTTCGATCATCGCCCCCGGCGCGGCCTTGGCCACGGCCGCGAGCATCTCGTCTGCCCGCGCTTCGACCTCATCCGCCGCAAGGTTCACGGCAACGCCGCCCACCTCGGTCTTGTGCAGAATGTCAGCCGAACAGATTTTCATGACCACGGGCGTTCCGAAATCCCTGGCGGCCTGGGCAGCCTCGGCTCCGGTCTTCACCAGCCGCTCTTCGGGAAACGCGATCCCGGCCTGCGAGAGGATCGCCTTGGCGCCGGCTTCGCTCACCGGACCGGTCGACAGGGTGAGCTTGTCCATATGAAGCGCGGCCCGATCGGCAACCGGCCGATCGAAGGCCCGGCCAAACCCCGCCAGCGCGCCAAAGGCCTTGGCAAGCGCCGTGCCATCCTCGAACACGAGGAATCCGTCGTTCTCATAGTCGCGCACCGCCTCATTCGGGGCCGACATGGTCAGACCGCGCACGATATCGTCTTGTTTCGGCACCGCTTCCGTCAGGGCTTCACGCAGTTTCGAGGAAAACGTCGGACTTGCCGGACCGATGCCCAGAATGCCCGCGAACATGTCATATCCGCCTTGTCGCATGATCAGGCTTACCGACTGGGTCAGAAGCTCCATCTGGCTCACCGCCTGCGCGGTCGCATCGACCGGGTTGCGCGGCGAGGCATAGGGAAGAGCCGCCAGCATTTCCTCCTGCGCTTCTACCGGCATGGGCGCGACATCGAGCCCAACGGCCTCCGCGTCGTCGGCGAGCTGAATGCCGAAGCCGCCAGACATGGTGAAAATGCCAAGCTTGTTGTCCTTCGGGAACCGACCCGACGCACAGGCGTAGGTCACATCAATCTGCTGCGCCGTGGTCTCGGCCCGATAGGCCCCGTATTGGCGCAAAACGGCATCAAACACATCATCTGACCCGGCCAGGGCGGCCGTGTGGCTCGCCGCCGCTTCGGCCCCCACCGACGACCGGCCAGTTTTCATGAACACCACGGCTTTGCGCTTCCGTCGTGCCTGTTCCAGCGCATCGACAAACAAATCGCGGTCCTTCACGCTCTCGGCATAGGCCATGATGACTTTGGTGTCCGCGTCATCGACCATCCAGCGCAGTGCTTCGGCGACATCTACGTCGGCCTCGTTGCCGGTCGTGATCCACTTGCTGATCCCCATGCCGCGCGCACGCGCCAAATGCGCCAGGTGCGCCCCATACGCCCCGCTTTGCGAAACGACGCCGACCGATCCCGGTTTCACCAGCTTGCCGTCGAAGATGACCGAGAACGTCCCGTAGTACTGCGCACTCGGATTGAATACGCCGAGACAGTTTGGCCCGAGAAGCCGCATCCCCGCATCCCGCGCCGTGTCGACGATCCGCTCCTGGAGCTTGCGCCCCTCCTCCCCGACCTCGGCGAACCCAGCCGAGAAAATCGTCGCCGATGCCACGCCCGCGTCACCGCAGGCTTCGACGGCGGCGAGCGTCGCGCTAGCCGGCAGAGCGAGGATCGCGGTTTCGGGCACCTCTGGCAAAGACGCGATATCGGCATAGGCCTTCAGCCCCTGCACCCGGCTGCGCTTTGGGTTCACCGGGTACACGGCGCCCCCAAAGCCTGCTTCGCGCAGGTATTTGAGCGGACGCCCTCCGATCCGGGTCGCATCGTCCGATGCCCCGACCAGTGCGACGCTCGCCGGGGCCAGAAGCGAAGAAATCGTGTCGGTCATTTACTCTTCTGTCCTTTGTTGCTGTCGGGCGCCGTCACGCCGCCGCGAGTCTCGGTTCAGGGAGCCCAGTGACCCCCAGCCCATCTATGGCGAATAGATGCCCGCCCAGCGGGTGACGCGAAATCGCGCGACCCGATCCGGAATCCTTGATCGACGTGACATAGAGCGTGGCTAGATCCGGCCCGCCGAAACACATGCAGGTTGGCATGTCGGTCGGAGCTTCGATCAGCGCGTCCAGGTCGCCCTCGGGCGTGAAACGCGCGATCTTGCCGACCTGAACCAAAGCGATCCAGATGTAGCCTTCGCTGTCGACCGTCGCTCCGTCCGGCCCCGACGCAAAGGGTTTCGTGTCTACCAGCATTCGGGGTTCGGTCAGCACTTCCTCACCGTCGCCATAGCGATAGGCCCGCACGACGCGGTCGAGGCTGTCGGCGAAATACATGGTTTTCCCGTCCGGGCTGAACGACAGGGTGTTCGAGATTCGCACGCCATTGGCCAGAACTTCGGCCTCGCCTCCCGCGGTTACCCGCACCAGTTCTCCCATCGGCTCGGCATAGATGCCCATACCGCCGCAGACGAAGCGCCCCTGGCGATCCATCCGGCCATCGTTGAACCGCACCCGTTCGTTCGGCGGGTCCGGTTTGAACAAAGGCGTCGCGGCGCCTGTTTCGATCTCGATATCATAGATGCCATCCACCAGCCCGGCGACCAGATGCCCGGGCTGTCCCAGCCCGACCGATCCGATCATCGACGGCACGGCGATTTCGCCATGGGTATCGTCGACGGGGTGGTAATAGCGAATTTTCCGGGAAACGCTGTCGACCCAATAAAGACGGCCAATCTGCTCGTCCCAGACCGGGCTTTCGCCCAGCAGATCCGGTTCTTGCGAAATCCGGCTCGCTGTCACGGTCTTGATATGCTTCGTCATCTCAACGGTTCCGTCGTCCATTACGCGGGGCGGCCCGCTCGGAGCCGCCCCACCGTTTCCGTCCTTACTCGACCAGCGGGCATTCACTGTTTTCCAGCGGCGGCCACACGTCGTCCGCGTCGATCCAACCCTGGACTTCGTAGTAATCCCACTCGCCGTTCGAGGTATCCGGCGTCTTCACCTGAACCTTGATCATCGGGCGGTTGATGACACCATCGGCGCGGATGGACACGCCGTCCGAGATCATGTCGGTGATCGGCATGTCACGCATTGCCGTCATGACAGCTTCGCCGTCATCCGAGCCGGTCTCTTCCATGGACTTCAGCAGGTGGTTCACCGCCGAATAGGTCACGAGCTGGCTTTCGTTCGGATACCGGTCGTCGAAGGCTTCACCGTAGCGTTCGGTGAAGGCCTTGGTCTCGTCGTTCATCGCCCAGTAAGCGGGGGCCGACACTGTCAGACCCTGCGTGGCCTCAAGACCGATGGCATGCACGTTGTTGACCTGAAGGCCGAGCGGCGCAATCGCCTGTTCCGAGCCAAGGATGCCGAACTCGCGCGCCTGTTTGAGCACGTTGGCAAGGTCACCCCCCGCGTTGGCGATGCCGATCACCTTCGCGCCAGAGGCTTGCGCCTGAAGGAGCTGCGACGAGAAATCGGTCGCGCCGAGCGGGTGCAGGGTCGATCCGACAACTTCGCCACCGGCGGCCTCGATGAACTGAGTTGCATCTTCTTGCCAGGCTTTCCCGAAGGTGTAGTCGACGGTGATGAAATACCAGCTGTCCAACCCCTTATCGAGCTGGGCCTGCACCGACCCTTTGGCGAGGGTGTAGGTGTTGAACGCCCAGTTGGTCGTCATCGCGTTGCACTTGGAATTGGTGGTTTCCGTGGTTGCACTGCCGGCGACGAGATAGGGCTTTTTCTGTTCGCCCATGATATCGGCAACCGCAAGCGCGATGGAAGAGGCCGAACAACCGACGATGGCGTCCACACCCTCTTCTTCGATCCACTTGAGGGCCAGGGATACGCCGATATCCGGCTTATTCTGGTCATCGGCCACGACGACCTCGACCGGCGTACCGTTGACCGCGCCGCCGTGGTCTTCGATCGCAAGACGTGCCGAGGTGACCGACCCCGGACCGCAATTGTCCGCATAGGGGCCGGACTGGTCGTTCATGATCCCGATGCGGATCACGTCGTCCGAAAAGTCGGCAAAGGCAGGCGCCGCGACCATGGCGGTGCTGGCCAAAAGAAGGGCCGCTCCCGTGAGTGATTTCTGAAGTGTCATGTCTTCCTCCCTAAAGTCGGCGCCGGGTCATCCCGGCCCCAATTCCACGCGCCCTTACGAGAACGCGTAAGTAATGCCTCCATCTACAAACAGCATGTCGCCCGAGATGAAGGATGCGTCATCCGACGCAAGAAACACGGCGGCATTCGCCGTATCCTGTGGTTGACCGAGGCGTCCGATCGGCACGCGCTGACGCCGCCGTTCCCAAGCCTCTTCCGTGACGACGAGGTTGGCCCCGTCGGTCTGCGTGGGGCCCGGCGCAATCGCATTAACGCGAATGTTGTCAGGACCGAATTCCGCGGCGCCCGAGCGGGTGGCGGCTGCCACCCCCGCCTTGACCGCCGTGTACATTATGCCGTCCTTCATCGCGATGACGGCGGCGGGCGATGCCACGTTGACGATCGCCCCCTGACCTGCAGCGCGCATATCGGGAAGGACCGCCTGGTATCCCCAGATGACCCCCTTGAGGCCAACGTCGATCATCAGACCGATGGTCTTTTCCGTCTGTTCTTCCAGCGGTCCGTAGCGATTGAACATCGCGTTGTTCACCAAAGCCGTGATCGGCCCAAGTGTCTCGCGCAGAGTCTTGGCCGCCGCGAACACCTCGTCCCTCTTGCCCGCGTTCGCGGTGAGCGCGATGGCCTCGCCACCAGCGGAGCGAATGGCCGCAACCGTTTCTTCAGCGAATTCGGACTTCAGATCGAGCACCCCGACCTTGGCCCCCTCACGGGCGTAGCTTTCCGAGATTGCCCGCCCGATCCCCTGACCGCCACCGGTTACCAATGCAACCCGACCTTCGAGCTTGCCTGCCATGTCTCTCTCCCAAACCGTTCGTTCGGCATCGCCACCATGCGACACCCGACGCGAGCAAAGCTTGTCACGCGCCCGAAATCCTGCCTAGAAATAACCCATATGTGTGGCCGAGTTTCACACTTGTGAATTTGGGAGGACCTATGTCAGAGACGCAGGTGAAGTCCGCAATGCGGGCATTCGAGGTGCTCGAACACTTCAAGTTGAGCCAGCAAGAACGCTCGATGTCCGAGTTGGCAGCGGACCTGGGCTATCCGCAATCCTCAACCACCGTCCTTTTGAAAACGCTCGTGAAAATGGGCTACCTGAATTACGATCGCGGGCGGCGGGTCTATTTCCCGACCTCCAAGGTTGCCTCGCTCGGCGATTGGATTCCCCGCGCCCTGTTCGGGTCGGGCCGGATCCTCGACGCGATCAACGATGTTCACGCGATAACGCACGAAGGCACCTTCATAGGCACGAAGAACGACGTCTATCTTCAATACCTGAAGACCAAGGATTCGCTCCACGCGCTTCGTTTTCACATTGACGAGGGCACGGTCCGCCCGATCACGCGGTCTGCGGCTGGCTGGGCACTGCTTTCGACCCTGCCGGATTCGAAGATCGAAAACATGGTGCGCCGCGCAAACATCGCGACCTCTGATCCGTCCGAGCGGATGAAGCTCGACGACATTCTCGTCGAGATCGAGAAAATCCGGAAACAAGGCTACGCCTCCGCCGAAGATGTCCCGTTCGAAGGTGGCGCAACGCTCGCGGTGCTTTTGCCCGTGAAGGTCCAGGGGCAACCGGGCACGCTCGCCATCGGCGGTGCCACCTACCGTTTCCGCAAGAACTTCGACAAATACCTCGGGGCGCTGCGCACGGCCGTGCAGTCCTTGACCCCCGACGACGAATTCGAAACACCGGTGCAAATCGAGATCTGAGGCCCGGGACCGGTGGACAGGTCCGCTGCGGCAACGCCGCGGAAGTCGCAATTCCAGTTGTTAATATTGCTGGAGGGGCTTTGTTGATGGACGCGATCTTGGGCCATGCCGTTGGGTCCAACGCACCGAAATCATACCTGCGCACCGCGCGGCAAAAACGACTTGTCAAAACCGCAGCAAGCCTGCGCCGAGGAAGTTGAGCCTATTTGACCCGAAAAAGCGGGGTGGCTCCACGCCGTAATCAAGCGACATAGAACGCCGAAAAGTCTTTTCTTTTCAGCGGTCGTGGAGCCACCCTGTCAGTCCAACAGGGAGGATACCGCGCCATTACCCCGGCACGGAGAGGGGTCTCTCGTATCGTTTGCCGTAAGGAAACAATACCATGTATCCATCTTTTATACGCGTCGTAAGCGGAGTCACTAAGACAGGTTTCACTGCCTGTGGCGACTAAGCCACAAGCCGATAGCCGCCAGATTCCGTCACCAACAGGCGCGCGTTGCCCGGATCAGGCTCGATTTTCTGCCGCAAACGATAGATATGGGTCTCAAGCGTATGGGTCGTAACCCCCGCATTGTATCCCCACACTTCGTGCAGCAACACATCGCGCGCCACCACGCCTTCGGACGAGCGATAGAGGAACTTCAAGATGTTCGTCTCCTTCTCAGTCAGGCGGATTTTACGATCCTCATCGGTGATGAGCATCTTCATCGCGGGCTTGAAGGTATACGGACCGAGCTGGAACACGGCGTCTTCGGATTGCTCATGCTGACGAAGCTGCGCCCGGATCCTCGCCAGGAGAACCGGAAACTTGAACGGCTTCGTCACGTAATCGTTCGCGCCGGCATCGAGCCCCAGGATAGTATCCGCGTCGCTGTCATGGCCCGTCAGCATCAGGATCGGGCATTTCACCCCCTGCTTGCGTAGGAGCTTGCACAGCTCACGTCCATCCGTATCGGGCAGACCGACATCCAGAATGACAAGATCGTAAATCTGTTCCTTGGCCTTCTGCATCGCATCCGCGCCGTTCCCGGCCTCGAATACCTCGAAGTCCTCCGTCATGATCAACTGCTCGGCCAGCGCCTCGCGCAGGTCTTCGTCGTCATCGACGAGAAGGATATTTTTCTGAGTGGCCATGTGGTCCTCCTTACCGTTTCGTCAGACTTTGGTATTGATCACGTGTCCGACAATCTTTGTGGCAATACGTTCACGGGGACGTGTCGGGATCATTGGAAATGTTTCACTTTCCTGTGGGACAGGCCTATCTAGATGGGACGAAAGGGAAAAAAATGTCGCTGCAACCCTCCCAGGTCGAGCTTATGAACCGTGCCCGCGCAGACCTGCGCATGGGCTTGCCGGTCGTGCTTGAACGGGATGGACAGGCCGCGCTGATCGCGGCGACCGAGACCTTGTCCGAAGCGCGCCTGACGGATTTGCGGGATCTGGGCCGTCTTGTGCTGGCGATCACCCCGCGTCGTGCCGCGACGTTGAAAGCCCGCGCCTATTCCGATCAGGTGGCGCGCGTCGTCGTCCCCGAGGATGCCGACGCCGCCTGGATCGCCGGGGTGGCCGACCCGAAAGACGACCTGATGAAGCCCATGAAAGGGCCCTTGATGACCGACCGGGGCGGCGACGAACGCCTAGCCATGACGGCCATCACGCTTGCCAAGTCGGCCATGCTCCTGCCCGCCGCCGTCATGGTGACGCTGTCGGACGGGTTGGGGGTGGCGGCGCGGTTCGGCCTGACCCGTGTCGACCTCACCGATACTCCGGTCGAAGCGCCGCTGTCCACGCTGACCGAGGTCGTGTCCGCCCGCGTGCCGCTCGAAGTCTCGACCGCGGGCCGTCTTCACATTTTCCGCCCAGAGGACGGCGGCGAAGAGCACTACGCGGTGGAGATCGGGCGCCCGGACCGCGCGGACCCCGTTCTGGCACGTCTCCACTCCGCCTGTTTCACGGGCGACCTGCTCGGCTCGCTCAAATGCGACTGCGGCCCGCAACTCCGTGCCGCCCTTGCCGCCATGGGGGAAGAGGGCGCGGGCGTGCTGCTCTACCTGAACCAGGAGGGACGTGGCATCGGGCTTGCCAACAAGATGCGCGCCTATTCGCTTCAAGATCAGGGGTTCGATACGGTCGAAGCCAATCACCGGCTCGGATTCGAGGACGACGAACGCGATTTTCGAATCGGGTCCGAGATTCTCAAACGGATGGGCTTTTCCGCCGTGCGCCTGATGACGAACAACCCCGCCAAGGTCGCGATGATGGAGGCACAGGGTGTCGCCGTGGCCGAGCGCGTGCCGCTCAAGGTCGGGCGCAGTGCCCACAATACCGCCTATCTCGACACGAAGGCCAAGAAGTCCGGGCACCTGCTGTGACCCGAGACCTGGTCGTCACCCGTTGGCAGGCCCGATTCGGCGGACGGCGGTTTCCGGTTTCCATCGGCCGCACCGGGTTCACCCATGACAAACGCGAAGGCGACGGGGCCACGCCGGTCGGCACATGGCGCCTCATGCGCGGCGGATACCGGCCCGACCGTGTCACGAAGCCCAAAACGCCGTTTCCCATGCGCCCGATCGGGGTGCGAGACCTCTGGTCCGACGACCCTGACACCCCGGACTATAACCACGCCGTGCGCGCACCCTATAGCGCCTCACACGAGAAACTGCGCCGTGCAGATGGGCTCTACGACATCTTCATCGTTACCGATTGGAACTGGCCGGATGCGACGCCCGGCAAAGGCTCTGCCATCTTCGTCCATTGCTGGCGCGGCCCGCGCAAGCCGACGGCGGGATGTCTCGCGTTCCGCCCCGATCACCTGCGTTGGATACTGGCCCGCTGGACACACCGGAGCCGCGTGATCATCAAGGGTTAGGAATAGTCTCGCTCGCCGAAAATGGCCGAGCCTACGCGCACGTAGGTCGCACCCTGCGCCACGGCCTTCTCGAAGTCGCCGGACATTCCCATCGACAATTCGGCAATATCATTGCGCTTGGCAATCTTGGCGAGAAGCGCGAAATGCAGAGACGGCTCCTCGTCAACTGGCGGGATACACATCAATCCCGCGATCTCCAGGCCGAGCTCCCGGCACTCCGCGATGAAGCCATCCGCGTCCGCGGGCATGACCCCCGCCTTTTGGTCTTCCTCGCCGGTGTTCACCTGCACGAAAAGCTTCGGGCAATGCCCCATCTCCTCGGCCAGACGCGCGATGGTGCGGGCGAGCTTGGGGCGATCCACGGTTTCGATCGCATCGAAAAGCTCCATCGCCTGCCGCGCCTTGTTCGTTTGAAGCGGGCCTATCAGATGCAGCGTGACGCCCTCGTAGCGTTCGCGCAGGTCCGGCCACTTGCCCGCGGCCTCCTGCACCTTGTTCTCGCCGAAAAGCCGATGACCCTCGTCCAACACGGCGACGACCCGCTCCAAAGGCTGCACCTTGGACACGGCGATCAGGCGGGTCGACCCCACCTCGCGCCCCACCCGGGCTTCTTCGTCACGGATTTTCTGGAGAATGTCGTTCAGGGCCATAGATCACCTCTCGTTTGCCCTGACAAAACACGAGAGGCCCAAAAAGAAAAGAGCGGGCGCAAGGCCCGCTCTTCCCTATTCAAATCCAAGGTTGGATTAGAATGCCATGGACACGCCACCGTAGACAACGTTGGCAAGCGGCGAGTTCACGCCGTTGGAGTGGGCGAACCCAGCTTCCACAGCCACGCCACCGCCGAGGTCGTAGGCAGCTTCAGCACCATACTCAGTGTCGGAGTTGAAGAACGCCGAGATGGAGTAGGGGCCGGTTTCGTAACCAGCGGATGCAGCCCAGGAGAACGGCGTTGCGTTACCGAAGTTGTAAGCCACTTCAGCTGCGGCGGTGAAGCCGGAGATCGCAGCGGTTGCACCAGCGGAAACCGTGTGCGGCTGAGCCGGAACGTCCGAACGGTCGTAGTCGTAGCCAACCCAGACGGAGTAATCGCCGAAGTTGTAGGTGCCTTTGGCGCCGAAGTCGCCGGACGTCGTAGCAGCGGACCAAACCGGTGCGATAACGCCGTAGGCTTCGAGGTCGAAGTTACCCCAAGAGTTGGAGTAGGTTACGGTCATGTCGGGGTCGCCGGAGACGCCCGTGTAACCGGGAACCACCGGAGCGGCGGAAGAGTTGTCATCCGCGTTGGTGTCCCAAGCGATGTCGACACGGCCCCAGGAGCCGGACATGTACACATTGGCGCCAAGCACAACACCGGCGGTCGGCGGCCAGTCGTTGGTGCCGAACTGTGCGTCACCCGGGCTTTTCTGCATCACGGAACCAGCAGCGAGCACGGTCACAGAAGCACCAGCTTCGAGACCCACGTCGGTCGTGGTCATCATGCCAGCGGTGAACAGAGCGGAGATTTCCGGCTGAAGCGTGCTGGTGGTCAGGTTGTAGGCGAGGCCGGTGTAGGCTGCGCCGGAAAAGGTGACGTCTGCAGCGGCGAAACCGGTGGAACCCACCAGAACCGTCGAAGCAAGGAGAATCTTTTTCATTTCGTTTCCCTCGTTTATCTAAAAGGTGCACCTCAATTCAGGGGAATCCGAATTGAGTATGCTGTTTCCTCGCTCTTTCCCGGTTTCGATGCAAGCGCGTCAGACATCGCCGAAAGAAAGTGGTATCGGATGGTGCAGAGTTGCCACAGTCTTCCGAACCGCCCGGTACATTCCACGGGGTTAACGGGCTGAGGGACATATATATAGAAAAGAAACCCCGCCCGCACGCTATCCATGGCGGGGGAAAACGCTTGCCCGCGCTTTTGGGCTTGGGTAGGTAGGAGAAAATCGAATGGAACGGGGCATTCTTATGCGAAACGGGCGGATTTTCGTGAAAACGGCCATGGTGGTCGCTCTTGTGAGCTTGGCTGCCTGCTCGGGCGGCACCGGAAACTTCTTCGGCGGCAAGCCGAAAGCACCCTCCAATGTTCAAGAAATGCAGATGGACCGACCGGACCGCGCCATTCAGCGGAACGACCGCGAAACCATCTGGGACCTGTTCTCCGACAAGGCCGACCCCAACACCACCGTCGAAGTGAACAAGTATCTCTGGAACGCCTCGCTCGACGTGCTCTCGTTCATGCCCGTCCAGACCGCCGATCCGTTCACCGGCATCTTGGTCTTCGGCTACGGCGTGCCGCCGGGCGGCGGCTCGTCCTACCGTGCAACGGTTCACGTGAGCGACCCGGCGCTGGACGCGCGCGGACTTCATGTTGCGCTTCAGGGTCGCGGTGGCCGTCCGGTTTCGACCGAGACCCAGCACAAGATCGAGGATGCCATCCTCGCCCGCGCCCGGCAGCTTCGCATTCAGGACTACAACCTGTAATCGGCTAGACCCGAGCCAAACATCGTTTTATTGCATGCGCCGGGCCCTGCCCGGCGTTTTCATGTGAAGGAAGAACCATGTCCCGCTACGACGCGAGCACCATCGAACCGAAATGGCAAAAGGCGTGGGAAGACGCCGAGGTCTTTACCGCGACCCGCGACCCCGCCAAGCCCAAGTTCTACGTGCTGGAGATGTTTCCCTACCCGTCGGGGCGTATCCACATCGGCCACGTCCGCAACTACACCATGGGCGACGTGGTTGCGCGTTATAAGAAGACGCAAGGCTTCTCGGTGCTCCACCCGATGGGCTGGGACGCCTTCGGGATGCCCGCCGAAAATGCCGCCATGGCCACCGGCGGCCACCCGAAAACATGGACCTACGCCAACATCGAAGAGATGAAAGCCCAGATGAAGCCCATGGGCTGGTCCTTGGACTGGACCCGCGAGTTTGCCACCTGCGACCCGGAATACTACGGCCAGCAACAGGCGCTCTTCATCGACTTCCTCGCCCACGATCTGGTGTACCGCAAGAACGCCGTGGTGAACTGGGACCCGGTCGACATGACCGTTCTGGCCAATGAACAGGTCATCGACGGCAAGGGCTGGCGGTCTGGCGCCGAGGTCGAACGCCGCGAGCTGACCCAGTGGTTCTTCAAGATCTCGGACTTCTCCGAAGAGCTTCTGGATGCTTTGGACGATCTGAAAGACTGGCCCGAGAAAGTGCGCCTGATGCAGGCCAACTGGATCGGCAAGAGCCAAGGCCTCCGCTTCGCCTTTGAACGCACCGACGGCGGCGAGCCGATCGAGGTCTATACGACCCGCCCCGACACCCTGATGGGCGCGTCCTTCGTCGGGATTTCGGCCGATCACCCGCTCGCGCGGGAACTGGCAGCGAACAATCCCGAGATCGCAGCCTTCTGTGAAGAGTGCCGCAAGGGCGGCACCACGGAAGAAGAGATCGAGACCGCCGAGAAGAAGGGCATGGACACCGGCCTGACCGTGACCCACCCGCTCGACCCGAATTGGGAACTCCCGGTCTGGATCG
This sequence comes from Maritimibacter sp., assembly GCA_003520545.1. Lineage (GTDB taxonomy): Bacteria > Pseudomonadota > Alphaproteobacteria > Rhodobacterales > Rhodobacteraceae > Maritimibacter. The sequence continues at coordinate 42,785 of DOUP01000090.1, forward strand.
CCAACTTCATCCTGATGGACTACGGCACCGGCGCGATCTTCGCCTGCCCGGCCCACGACCAGCGCGACCTGGACTTCAGCCGCAAGTACGGCCTGCCGGTCAGAGATACCTTCTTTTCGCTGAACGATCCGCAACCGGTCGAAAACGAAGCCTTCGTGCCGCCCAAGTCAGAGAAGGTGAAATGGGTCGACCACTTCGCCGGTCTGGACGAGGCCACCGGCGAAGAGGCCATCGAGGCCACGATTCGTTTCGCCGAGGACCACGGCTGGGGCAAAGGCCACACCCAGTACCGCCTGCGCGACTGGGGCCTCTCCCGTCAACGCTACTGGGGCTGCCCGATCCCGGTCGTTCACTGCGACGCCTGCGGCGTGGTGCCGGAGAAGAAAGAAAACCTGCCCATCGAACTGCCGGAAGATGTCTCCTTCGACACACCGGGCAACCCGCTTGACCGTCACCCGACATGGCGCGACTGTGCCTGCCCGTCCTGTGGCAAGCCCGCCCAGCGCGAAACCGACACGATGGACACCTTCGTGGACAGCTCGTGGTATTTCGCCCGTTTCACAGCGCCCCGCGCGACCACGCCCACGGTCGCGGAGGATGCTGAGTACTGGATGAACGTCGACCAATACATCGGCGGAATCGAACACGCGATCCTGCACCTGCTCTATTCCCGCTTCTTCGCCCGCGCGATGCACATCACCGGCCACCTGCCGGAGAAATCGAAAGAACCGTTCAACGCGCTCTTCACCCAAGGCATGGTGACCCACGCGATCTATAAAACCACCGACAAGGATGGCCGCCCGGTCTATCACTACCCCGAAGCGGTCGAGGAACGAGACGGCGGCACCTTCGTCAAGGAAACCGGCGAGCAGGTCGAAGTGATCCCCTCGGCCAAGATGTCCAAGTCGAAAAACAACGTGGTCGACCCGCTGGCGATCATCGCCGAATACGGCGCGGACACCGCCCGCTGGTTCGTCATGTCCGATTCGCCCCCCGAACGGGACGTAGAATGGACAGCATCAGGGGCCGAAGGCGCGTCGAAACACCTGGCCCGCGTCTATCGCCTGGCCGCCGAGATCGCGGAAGGTGCAGACACCGGGTCGGACGACGAGACGCTCCTGCGCGAGATGCACAAGACGATCAAGGCGGTCGAGGACGGGATCGAAGGCTTCGCCTTCAACACCTCCATCGCCAAGCTCTATGCCTTCACCAACGTCATCGCGAAAACCAAGGCGACGAACGACACCCGCAAAACCGCGATGCGCGTCATGGCCCAACTCATGTCCCCCATGACCCCGCACCTCGCGGAAGAGGTCTGGTCCATGCTGGGTGGCGAAGGGCTGGTGGCCGAAGCCGACTGGCCCAAGGTCAATGAGAGCCTGCTGGTCGAAGACACCGTGACCCTGCCGATCCAGGTAAACGGCAAACGCCGTGACGAAATCTCGGTCCCCAAGGATATGGACAAGGCCGAGATCGAAAAGCTCGCGCTCGCCACGGACGGGGTGCAACGCGCGCTCGACGGGGCCACGCCCAAGAAAGTCATTGTCGTTCCCGGCCGCATCGTGAACGTTGTGGCGTAAGCTTATCTCTGGGCGCGCCACCCCTGCGGAGCGCCCGGCAAGGACGCCATGAAACTCAAGACCGCCGACGCCAATCGCCACTTCGCCAAGCCGCAGCCTGACAAGGTCGGAACGCTGATCTTCGGCACCGACACCATGCGCGTCGCGCTGAAACGTCAGGAATTGATCGCCAGCCTTCTGGGCGAAAACGCCGAAGAGGAAATGCGCCTCACCCGGATGCCTGCCGGCAACCTGCGCGCCGACCCTGCCGCCTTGGCGGATGCGATGAAGGCGCAGAGTTTCTTCCCCGGCCCCCGCGCGGTGTTTCTGGAGGATGCGACCGACGCGCTCGCCGACAAGATCACGCCCGCGTTGGACGACTGGGGACCGGGCGACGCCCATGTCGTCATCACCGCAGGCAATCTCAAACCCACCGGGAAACTCCGTAAATATTTCGAAAAGCACCCGCACGCCTATGCCGCCGGCATCTACGACGAGCCGCCGACGCGCGCCGAAATTCACGACGCGCTTTCCACGGCGGGCCTGCCCCGGATCGACCCGGAGGCCATGCGCGACCTCGACGCTCTGGCCCGCGCGCTCGATC
>DOUP01000093.1 GCA_003520545.1 Maritimibacter sp.
TGATCACCGGCCCGGTGGGGGTCGATCAACTGGCGCGGTTTGCCGATGAGATGGTCGCACGTCTGTTCCAGGAGGGCGTGACGCGCACTTCGGTCGTGGGTGTCGTCGCGCCGCAGACAGTGGTGGAGGTCGCAACCGCAGACCTCGTGCGCAACGACATCACGATGTCCGAGATCGCCTCCGCCATAGCTGCGGAGACCGACACGAACCCGGCGGGCGATGTCGGGTCTGGCGCGGCACGGGTGCGCGCGGGCGTCGCGAAACGGTCCGCCGAGGATATCGCCGGCATCGTGTTGCGCTCCGGTCTGGACGGCACATCCCTGACTGTCGGCGACGTGGCCGAGGTGCGGGTCGAGGGGATCGACCGGGCACGAACGTATTTCGTCGGGGATAATCCTGCGGTGAAGGTCCAGGTGGACCGCTCGGCCGCCGGGGACGCCATCGGCATCCAGGCCACGGTCGAAGAGGTCGCCGATACGATACTCACGACGCTGCCCGAAGGCGTGACCATCGACCTGATCCGCACGCGGGCCGAGTTGATCACCGGGCGCTTGCAGATCCTGTTGGAGAACGGGGCGACCGGTCTCGTCCTCGTGCTCATCACGTTGTTCCTGTTTCTCAACGCGCGCACCGCGCTTTGGGTCGCCGCAGGTATCCCCGTTTCCATGTTCGCGGCGGTCGCGATCATGTATGGGCTCGGGCTGACCTTCAACATGATCTCGCTCTTCGCCCTGATCATCACGCTCGGGATCGTGGTGGACGATGCCATCGTCGTGGGCGAGCACGCAGATTTCCGTGCGCGACGCTTGCGCGAAGATCCTGTCACGGCTGCCGAAAATGCCGCGCGCCGGATGTTTTCGCCGGTTTTTTCGGCGACACTCACGACCGTTATCGCGTTCTTTGGCCTGACGTTCATCGGCGGGCGGGTCGGGAATTTCATCGCCGATGTGCCGATCACCGTTATCGCCGTCCTGACGGCATCGCTCATAGAGTGCTTCCTGATCCTGCCCAACCACATGTCCCATGCGCTCGCCCATACCGCCAAGGAGCATTGGTACGACTGGCCTTCGCGGCAGGTGAATAGGGGGTTCCGCTGGTTCCGCGACCGCGTTTTCCATCCGCTGATGGTCTGGGTTGTGCGCGCACGTTACGCCACGGTGGCCATCGCGCTCCTCGTGCTTGCGACGCAGGCCGCATTGTTCATTCGGGGCGATGTGCCGTTCCGGTTCTTCAATGCCCCGGAGCGCGGGACGATCACCGGCAACTTCGCCTTGGTCAACGGGGCCACGCGTGACGATACGGTCGATGTGCTCAAGGCACTTCAGGCCTCCATCAATGGCGTCGCCGTCCAGATGGAGGATGAGCATGGCGTGAACCCGATTACTTACGTGCTGGCCGAAATCGGCGGCTCGTCGGGGCGCGGGCTCGCCAGCGCAGAGGACAAGGACAAGGACCTTCTGGGGTCCGTCACCATTGAACTGATCGACGCCGATCAACGTCCCTATACCTCGTTCGACGTGGTCTCGGCCTTGACCGATGCCACCCCCTCGCACCCGCTTCTCGAAGAATTCACCTTCCGGGGCGGGCGGTTCGGGCCGGGCGGTGATGCCATCGACGTGGAGCTTCTGGGGGCCGACAGCGCAACGCTGAAGGCGGCGGCCGAAGCGCTCAAGACGGCCCTGGGCGAGTATTCCGAAGTGTCGGCGCTGGAAGACAGCCTCGCCTACGACAAGGAAGAACTGGTGCTCGAACTCACACCGCAGGGTAAAGCGCTGGGGTTCAGCATCGACGACATAGGGTCCATCCTGCGCGGGCGCCTGTCGGGGATCGAAGCGGCGACCTATCCTGACGGGATGCGGTCGGCCTCGATCCGGGTAGAGCTCCCAGAGGACGAATTGACACTCGCGTTCCTTGAACGCTCGCAGCTGCGCACCAGCCAAGGCTTCTATGTGAACCTTGCAGATATCGTGTCGATCACCTCACAGACCGGCTTTTCGACCGTGAACCGAGAGAACGGATTGCGCGTGGTGTCGGTGACGGGCGATCTGGATGAAACCAACGGCGACCGCGCGGCAGAAATCCAACTGGTGCTCGAAACGACGATCCTGCCGCAGGTGGCCGAGGATTACGGAATTGATTTCCGCCTGTCCGGCCTGGCCGAGCAGGAAAGCCGGTTCCTGGGTGATGCGCTGGTCGGGTTCATCCTGTGCCTCGTCGGCATCTACATCGTGCTCGCCTGGATATTCTCAAGCTGGGCACGCCCCTTGGTCGTCATGTCGATCATTCCCTTTGGACTGATCGGTGCGATCTGGGGGCACAATATGTGGGGCATCCCTCTGTCCATGTTCTCTATCGTGGGTCTGATCGGGATGGTCGGGATCATCATCAACGACTCGATCGTTCTGGTCTCCACCGTCGACGAATACGCCGAAGATCGTGGGATACGTCCAGCCATCATCGACGCCGCGACCGACCGACTGCGGCCGGTGTTCCTGACCTCCGCCACGACGGTTCTGGGGCTTCTGCCGCTCTTGTTCGAAACCTCGCAACAGGCGCAGTTCCTCAAACCGACTGTTATCACGTTGGTCTACGGGCTTGGCGTCGGCTTTTTCCTGGTCTTGCTGGTGGTGCCCTCGATCCTTGCCATGCAGGAAGACCTGCATCGCCAGACGGCCGCGCTGAAACGGGTTCTGAGCGCCGGGCATCGCGCGCCGCGGGCCACGCGGCTGGTCGGGGTCGCAACCGGTCTCATCGCGGTCCTGTTCGTCGCCACTTTGGGATGGACGCTGGTCACGGGAGCCTTGCCGGGGGACAGCGGCTCGATCCTCACCGCGCTTGGTCTGTTTGTGCCGGGCGCGGCGATTGTGAGCCTTGCGGCATATATCATTGGTTGGGCCCAGGCGCGGCGTGCGGCCTAATCCTCAACCATCGTATCGCAGCCGGGAACATCGACCGCGCGTCCGCCGCCGAGCACGGTGAGACGGATATCCTGCGCGGCGACGCCGAACGGTTGGCCGTCGGGCGGAACGAAGTCGGCATAAACCTCAAGCGGGCCATCCGGCACCCGATTGCCCATCGCGTCAGAGACCCAGACCGAGGGGTCGTCAATCTCGAAGACGACGATTTCATCCGGCCCCACGCGCGGGAGGTCAAGCGACGCAGTGACGCGCATGCCGTCGCTCAAGGTTGAAAGGGTGCAGGACACGGAAGCGACCCCCGCTTCTTCTACCGTATCGGGGCGACTGTCCAATGCACGCAGAATGGCCATGTCAGGCTCTGTCGCCGCGGCTGACAGATCGGCCGACAGTGGCCTGCTCACCGGCACGCAGATGTCCTTGCAAATACCCAAAAGGAGATCGGCATCGAGCGTGACGTCCTCGCCGATGTCTGACGGTGTCACCTCGAACGGCAAGACAAGCTCGTGTCGATAGCCGATGGTTGTCATACCGCCCGCGTCCATGACCTCTGGGGTGGGCCAGTGGAAATCGACCACGCCCATGTTCCTTGAGCCCGACCAATCAAACTCCGGCGGGATGCCGCCGTCGCCCGGCGCGCGCCAGTATGTTTTCCACCCCGGCTCCAAGGTCACTTGAAGTGCCGCCATATGGTTGCCGTTCTCCATGCGCCAGCCCGAAAGCAACCGAACGTCGGCCACGTCATCGGGGTGCAGCATGTCGGCGGAGCCTACGGTAGGCGTGATGAGTGCGAGGGCGGTTATGGATAGCGCTTTGATCATCATTCAGCCGGTATAGCCTTTGGTCGTTCAACAGGAAGTCACTTTCTCGCGCATGCGCCGTAACAGCGCAGGAAACCTTGCAAAGCGACCCGCGCGCACCCATCCTTTTGCAATGGACACAGATCACGCCTCCGAAGACCTGACCGGCAAGCTGCTGATTGCCATGCCTGGCATGGGCGATCCGCGTTTCGATCGTTCCGTGGTTTACCTGTGCGCCTATTCGGACGACGGCGCGATGGGGTTGATCGTCAACAAACAGGTGCCGGATATTTCGCTCAACGATCTCCTTGAACAGCTGGAGATTGATGGCGGCGCGGGCAGCAAAGGCGTTGGCGTCCATTTCGGTGGGCCGGTCGAAGGTGGGCGCGGGTTCGTGTTGCACTCGCAGGATTACGAAGGAAGCGCGGGCACGCTTTCCGTGACACCCTCGATCTCGATGACCGCGACCAAGGATATTCTGGAAGACATCGCCAAAGGGTCCGGGCCGACGCAAACGCTGACCGCGCTTGGCTATGCGGGCTGGGGACCGGGGCAGTTGGAGGACGAGCTTCAACAGAACGCGTGGCTCACGGTCGATGCCGACAGTGCCATCGTGTTCGATCCGGACAATGACGCGAAATGGATGAAGGCCTTGGGCAAGCTTGGGATCGACCCGCTCCTGCTCTCGGCCGAAGGTGGGCGCGCCTGATCGCAGGCACGCCCTGTTTTCTCAGATACGCTCGATCGCGATGGCGATGCCCATGCCGCCGCCGATGCACATGGTGATGAGGCCGATCTTTCCGCCGATGCGCTCCAGCTCGTACATGGCTTTGACCGTGATGATCGCGCCCGTTGCACCGACCGGATGGCCCAGGGCGATGGCGCCGCCATTCGGGTTCACCTTCTCAGGGTCGAACTTGAGGTCCGCCGACACCGCCAGGGCCTGCGCCGCGAAGGCCTCGTTCGATTCGATCACGTCGAAATCGCCAGCCGACAGCCCCGTGCGTTCCATCAGCTTCTGAACCGCCGGGATCGGACCGATCCCCATGACCTCCGGACGAACACCGGCATGCGCGTATCCCAGCACCCGGAATTTGGGGGTAAGGCCCGCCGCTTCTGCCGCGTCTGCGCGCGCCATTGCAATCGCCGCAGCGCCGTCATTGATGCCGGAGGCGTTGCCCGCCGTCACGGTACCGTCCTTCTTGAACACGGTCTTGAGACCCGCGAGCGCTTCGGCGGTCGTCGCCTTGGGATGCTCGTCAGTATCAAACGGAACCATGTCGCGCTTCACTTTGACCTCGACCGGGACGATCTGCTCCTTGAAGCGACCCTCCTCAATGGCGCGGGCTGCGCGTTCCTGCGAACTAAGCGCGAAGGCATCCTGCTCTTCCCGGCTGATCCCGCATTCCGCCGCGACGTTTTCTGCCGTTACACCCATGTGCCCAGTGCCGAAAGGACAGTTCAACGCGCCGAGCATCATGTCTTGCGACCCGATGTCGCCCATCTTCTGACCCCAGCGGGCAGCAGGCAGGATGTAGGGCGAGCGCGACATGTTCTCGGCGCCACCAGCGAGACCGAAATCGGCGTCTCCCAGCATAAGGTTCTGCACGACGGAAACGATAGCCTGCGCGCCGGAGCCGCAGAGACGGTTCACGTTCATGGCGGGTGTCGTGTCGGGCACGCCTGCCTCCATCGCGGCAACCCGGCTGAGATACATATCGCGCGGTTCGGTGTTGATGACGTGGCCAAAGGCGACGTGACCGATCTGGCCGCCCTCGACACCGGCGCGCGACAGGGCTTCTTTCGCAACCGTTGCGCCAAGAGTGATCGGGGGCGTGTTTGCAAGCGCACCGCCAAAGGTCCCAATCGCGGTGCGCGCACCACCCAGAATAACGATATCGGTCATGTCTCTCTCCTCTTTGCGGGCCAAGGTGCGCGGCCCAGCGCATATGTCCAGCCTGACGCGCCGTCAGTCTGTCGTTCAGGTCTCGGCCCGCGCACTGATCGCCGAGTTGAGCCGGGCAACGGAGCGTTGGAAGGCGTCAAAATCCTCCCCCAACATTTCGCGCAGGGTGTCGTCATAGCTCTGCGCAATCGGCGCGAGCGTTTCGATCATCGCCCGGCCTTTGTCGGTCAGGCTGAGTTGCACGAGGCGCTTGTCATTGCTGTTGGCGATCTTGGTCACATATCCCGCAGCTTCCAGCCGCGACGCGGCGCGGCTGACCTTGGGTTTGTCCATGCCCACCCGGCGCGTGATCTCCCGCACGGAAACGGCGTCTTCCTGGCTCAGATGCGCAACGACGCGCCATTCGGCCACGGTGATCCCATAGCGTTCGCGGTAGTGGTACGAAAAGCCGCCAGAGACCGCGCGCGACAGTTCATTCAACTGATAGGGAAGGAATTTCTCTAGATCGAAGCCGCTCATGGGTCCCCCTGATTAGGTCCGAGCCATAATGACGTGATGAAACCACAGTGCCAAGGGCCGGCAGGGTTGCGCCGGGGTCCGCTTTCCGTTCAGTTGGCCGGACGCGGATCAGGGAGGACAGTATGCGCGCAGGAATCGTCACCTTGGTCGTGGCCTATGTGTTGAGCCAATTCTATCGCGCTTTCCTCGCGGTCATGGCGCCAATCCTGAACACGGACATCGGCGCCACACCCGAGGACCTCTCGTCGGCGTCGGGACTTTGGTTCCTCGCTTTCGCTGCGATGCAAATTCCCGTGGGCTGGATGCTCGACAACATCGGACCGAGACGCACGGCCGCCGGATTGTTCGCGGTCGGCGCCGCGGGCGGGGCTGCTGTCTTCGCAATGGCGCAGGGACCGGGGCACGTTAGCCTCGCCATGGCATTGATCGGAATCGGGTGTTCCCCGGTTTTGATGGCAAGCTATTTCACCTTCGCGCGCATCTACGAACCGCGCGTCTTCGGCACGCTTGCGGGGATCGTCCTGGGCGTGGGCACCTTCGGGAACCTGATCGCCGCACTGCCGATGGCATGGGCGGTCGAAACCATGGGCTGGCGCGAAACCATGTGGACGCTTGCCGCGATCTCTTTGCTCGTCGCGGCGCTCGCTGCCATTTTGGTGACTGACCCGCCGCCACTGGACCACGAGGGCGAGAAACCGAAAGGCTCCGTCTTGACCCTGCTCGCCATTCCGGCCCTGTGGTTCATCTTCCCGCTGCAACTGGTGAACTATGCCCCCGCGGCCTCGATCCGGGGGCTGTGGTCGGGTCCATACCTGGAAGATGTCTACGCGCTTGGCCCTTCGGGTATCGGCTGGGTGACATTGGTCATGGCGGTTGCCATGATCGCGGGCAACTTTGCCTACGGTCCGGCCGATCGCATCTTCGGGACGCGGAAGTGGGTGATCTTCACCGGCAACCTGCTCTCTGGCCTGTCGCTTCTCGCCCTGTGGCAATTCCCCGCGAGCGGTGTGGTTCAGTCTGCCGTGCTGTTCTCGGCCATCGGGTTCTTCGGGGCGTCCTTCCCCTTGATCATGGCTCATGCGCGGGCCTTCTTCCCGCCGCATCTGACCGGGCAAGGCGTGACGCTCATCAATCTGATCGGGATCGGCGGGGTGAGTTTCTTCCAGTTCCTCTCGGGCCGCATGTACGCGGGGGCCGAGACAGCGTCTTCCGCTCCCTCGGCCCCCTATGAAGTTCTGTTTCTGACCTTCGGTCTGTCAGTTCTGGCAGGCGTGGTGATCTACGGCTTCAGCCGCGACAGCACGCACTAGAGCCTACGCCGCGTTGCGGCGGACCTTGCTCCGACGACGCTTGTTCGCGCCACCCGGTTTGCCCTGCCCCTGCGCGGCCTTGGGCTTGCCCTGACCATTGCCTTGGCCACGGCCACCACTGCCGCCACGCGGGCCACCGCGACCCCGGCCGCGTCCGCCACCGCCGCCGCGCTTGGGCGGATCGACTTCTTCGGGGCGGTCGCCCGCAAGAACCGGAATCTCGATCTTCATGACCTTCTGAATCTGGCGCAAAAGCCCGATTTCTTCGCCGGTCACGAAGCTGATCGCATCGCCATCGGCCCCGGCCCGTGCGGTCCGGCCGATCCGGTGGACATAGTTTTCCGGCACTTCCGGCAGGTCGAAGTTGAACACGTGTGTCACGCTGGGAATGTCGATCCCGCGCGCAGCCACGTCGGTCGCGACAAGCACCGAGGCTTTGCCATCTTTGAAGGCTTTCAGCGCCCGGTCACGCTGACCTTGGCTCTTGTTGCCGTGGATCGACACCGCGTCAAAGCCTGCCGCCACAAGCTGCTTCATCAGCCGTTCGGACCCGTGCTTGGTCCGACCGAAGACAAGGCTCAGCCCATCGGGTTCATCGCGCAGGTAGTCGATCAACAGGTCGACCTTCTCGCCCTTGTCCTGCGCCCAATGGATGCCCTGGGTGATCTTGTCGGCAGCCTTGCCCGGAGGCGAAACCTGCACTTTGACAGGATCTTCGAGATAGGCACTCGACAGCTCTTCCATCTGTTTCGGCATGGTCGCCGAGAATAGCATGGTCTGGCGCGGGGTGCCCAGCGCCGGCGCGATCTGGCGCAGCGCATGAATAAAGCCCATGTCGAGCATCTGGTCGGCTTCGTCGAGGACGAGGAACGTGGCGGTGTCGAGACGGACCGCCCGGCGCTCCATCAGGTCCATCAAGCGGCCCGGTGTCGCGACGAGAATGTCGGTGCCCGTGGCGAGCATGTTGATCTGCTTGTTGATCGACAGGCCACCAACCACGGTCGTCACCTTCATATGGGTGCCCTGGACATAGGTCCGCAGGGTTTCCGCAATCTGGTTCACCAATTCGCGCGTCGGCGCGAGGATCAGCGCTTTCACGCCCTTGGGCGTGCGCTTGTCATGGCCACCCAGAAGCTGGTGCACCAGCGGCAGGCCAAAGGCAGCGGTCTTGCCGGTGCCGGTCTGTGCCAGCCCCATAACGTCGCGCCCTTCGAGCGCGTAGGGAATGGCTTTCTCTTGAATGGGCGACGGTGTTTCGTAGCCCGCAGCTTCGACGGCGGCGAGCAGTTTCGGGTCGAGCCCGAGGTCTTTGAATGAAGTCATTGTATCTTTCTGCGCAGCCCCATGGCCACGCTCATCAGGCGCATCCGCGCCTTTCGCTTCGGGTCGCGCCCGGGCCTCATGGCAAGCTCATGCCTGCCACCGTCCGGCGCGTTGCCCCCCGCGTGATTTGGGAACTGTCTTTTGAGCGTGCTGCTCGATCATCCAACCCTTGCCAGCACTGTATGTCTCGTTCGACGGCTGGCGGCGGCTCACGCGGCCACACGTTGGATAGAGGGCATATCGGGGTGTTTGCATCAAAAGTCAACAATAGCGTTGCAACGGGAGTTGATGGGCTGCCCCCTTTCATCACTCTGCGTCCTGCGGTATCAGCCCCCAAACTGGACACCAAGAGGAGAGCCACATGGGCTACAAGGTCGTCGTCTGCGGCGCCACGGGGAACGTGGGTCGCGAAATGCTGAACATTCTGGCCGAGCGTCAGTTCCCGGTCGATGAGATCGCCGTGCTCGCTTCGCGCCGGTCGCTGGGCACCGAAGTGAGCTTTGGCGACAAGACCCTGAAGACCCAGGATCTCGATGCTTTCGATTTCTCGGGCTGGGACATGGCGCTGTTCGCCATCGGGTCAGACGCCACCAAGAAATATGCGCCCATCGCCGCGAAGGCTGGTTGTGTCGTAATCGACAACTCGTCCCTCTATCGCTACGACCCGGACGTGCCGCTGATCGTGCCGGAGTGCAACCCGGAGGCCGTGCACGGCTATTCCAAGAAAAACATCATCGCGAACCCGAACTGTTCGACCGCGCAGATGGTCGTGGCACTCAAGCCGCTCCATGACCGTGCGAAGATCAAGCGCGTCGTTGTCTCGACCTATCAATCCGTGTCGGGCTCCGGCAAAGACGCGATGGACGAGCTTTGGAACCAGACCAAGGGCATGTTCGTACCGGGTCAGGAAGTCGCGCCTTCGGTTTACCCGAAACAGATCGCGTTCAACTGTATCCCGCAGATCGACGTCTTCATGGATTCGGGCGACACCAAGGAAGAATGGAAGATGGTGACGGAGACGAAAAAGATCGTCGACAGCTCCATCAAGGTGACCGCCACCTGCGTGCGCGTTCCGGTCTTTGTGGGTCACGCGGAAACGATCAACATCGAAACCGAAGAGTTCCTCGACGAAGATGAAGCCCGCGAGATCCTGCGCCAGGCGCCGGGGATTCTCGTGGTCGATAAACGCGAGCCGGGGGGCTACGTGACGCCGGCCGAATGCGTCGGCGACTTCGCCACCTTCATCTCGCGCATCCGCCAGGACGTGACCATCGAGAATGGTCTGAACTTCTGGTGCGTCTCGGACAACCTTCGCAAGGGCGCGGCTCTGAACGCGGTTCAGATCGCCGAGCTTCTGGGTCGTGAGGTGCTGAAGAAGGGCTGATCGCCAGCTTTCAGACCAAGATCAAGATCGCCGCCGGGGGAAACCTCGGCGGCGATTTTCGTTGATCGGTGAAGATGCGCCGATCCGCCCACAGACGACTATCCCCGGCCTGCGCCGCACGTTAGCCTGCCCTCACACTTATGAGAGGTTCCCCATGCGCGCTACCGTTTCCCTGATCGCCCTTTTGGCTGCCACCCCAGCGTGGGCCGACGACGTTTACGCCCAGGCGCCGGTGGCACGGGCGACGATCTACCCGGACGGGGCAACGTTGACGCTTCGCGCCGATGTAGAGCTCCCGGCGGGGACACACCGCGTCATGGTGCCTTATCCGGGCGCAAAGGGGATCGACAGCCTGCCGCGTATTTCGGTCTCCGAAGGGGTCGAAATTGGCACGCTCGGGTTTCGCCGTGCGGTCGCGGCGGACCCGGAAACGCTTTATTCCGACGCACAGAAAGTGACGCTCGCGGTCATCGAAGACATCCAAGCGCAGGTTCGTGCAAAGAACGATGAAATCGCGATTGCCCGTGCCGATGTAACGGCTTTGGAAACACGCGCCGATTACCTCGCCTCGGTCGCGCCGCCTGAAAACGGCACGCCGGAGAGTATTCTCGCGGTGGCGGACCTTGTTTCCGCACAGACAGCAGACACCTTCCGCCAGATAACAGCAGCGCGGGCCGCGCTGGTCCCTCTGGAGGATGAACGCGATGCCCTGACACAGGCACTGAACGCCGCAAAGGCCGATCTCGCGCGCCTGTCACCGCCGAAAGCCGAAAACGACATGTTGATAATCGAGGTGTCCCACGACGAGGCCGGACCGGTCGCCCTGGAGTTCACCGAGCAAACCTGGGCGGCGGGTTGGCATGTGGACTACGACATGAACCTCGACCGTGATGCAGGCGAAATCGACGTGGATCGTAAGATCGTCGTGACCCAGGACACGACCCGGACATGGACCGATGCCGCGCTGACACTTTCGACCGCGCGCCCGAATGACGCGATTGGACCGACCCCGGTTTACCCCGACAAGGCCGGTTTGATGCAACCGATCCTGCCGCGCGATGCGGCACCGCGCGGCGCGCCGCAGATGGAAGCAATGGCAGAACCGGCCATTGTCGAGGATAGCGCCATGCGCAGCGCAACAATGGAGACCGACGGGCTTTCACTTTCTTACGTCTACCCAGACGCCGTGACGATCGCGCCGGGGGAGGCGACGGAGTTGGCGCTCGACACCCTGACGCTCACCGCCAATCCGCAAATCGAAGCCGCGCCGCGCTATGACGACGCCGCGTTTCTCATGGCAACCTTCACCAATGATACGGGAGAGCCGATCCTGCCTGGCTCCGCCTCTCTGTCGCGGGATGGGAACTTCGTGGGACAATCGAAAATTGCCATGATCCCGGCGGGAGCAGAGGAAACGCTGCCCTTTGGACCCGTTGAGGGCATACGGTTGGACACGATCTTCAAACGGAATGCGGAAGGCGACACCGGTATCCTGTCCAAGTCCTCGACCAGGCGACAGGAAATCACGCTATCGGTCGAGAACCTGACCGAAGAGACACAGGACGTGCGGACGCTTTACCCGCTGACCTTCTCCGAACTCGAAGACCTGGACGTAACGGTCACGGCGACGCCCACTCCGAATGAAACGGATGTGGACGACAAGCGCGGCGTGTCCGCCTGGAATTTGACCCTCGCGCCCGGGGAGACGCGGGACATTGAGATCGTGGTCGATCTCGATTGGCCCGAGGGCAAAATGCTCGACTGGCGGCCATAGATACAACTTCGATTGAATTTACCTTAAGTAAAATCGTTCTCTTGCGGCACGCTTTTGCCCCATTGGGGCACGAATTGCGTCCGAATCCCTAACAAGACTGGTCTTTGTCGGACGCGAACCCGACAGCGCGGCAAAGCCCGCGAGCCAAAAAGCCGGATCGACCGGCATGGCACGACCGGGAACCGGTCTCCACAACCACCACGCATAAGACGCCCAACAGGGCCTTGGACCGGAGTGAAGACCCATGAATTCGAAGATCATCGCCTTTCCCGTCAGCCGCGCCACCAAAGTGACCGAGGGCCTGCCCCGCCGCGCGGCAGGTACGATCATCTCGCTCGAACGGTGGAAACAACGGGCGAAACTACATCGCACGGCCAACGGCATCTTCTTCATGTCCGATGTTCTGATGACCCCCGGCGACTTCGCCTGAGCCAATTCCAAACCGGAGAGAGACCATGACCGTGACAGCCGCAATCAATACCGTCGAGATCACCGCGCCCGCAACCCAAACCGCAAATCCGAGCATCAGCGAAAAAATCCGCCGAGGACGTCTCACGGCTCTCGCGACACTTCGCGCTCGGCATGCGGCGGCGCGCAACGTCGTCTCGATTTTCGAGAACACGATTGAAACCCGCGTTTCGGAACCCGTGTTTCATTCCCGTCGCGCCACAAACGCGCCCCGGCGGTCCAAGCTCCTCCTCAAGAATGCGTTCTCCGCGTAGATGCGACTCACCCAAGGCGGATGCGACAGGATCGGCCTGATTGAACCGGCTGGTTACCGGCAATCAGGGCAGCGATGCGGTGAAAGAGGGCAAGAACAGGTATTTTTCGGTGTCAAAAGGGTGGAATGCCACGGTCTTGCCCCAATTCGTGACGAATCCCGCCCAAATCGCGGCGCACCTTCATTGGTATCGAAAGGATAAAAACACACGAGGTTATGAATGGCTGTCACCACTCAAAACCAAGAAAAACCAAGGGAGATCGCGGCCTGACTCTCGCGTCCTTCTGACCAACCTGACCAACTCGAAACCCGGCCAAACAAAAAACAAAACGGCCACAACCTGGGGAAATACCATGACCAACAACGTGATCGACTTCGCTGCCTACAAATCTGCCAAAGCCAACCACGAAGCTCCGGCGAAACGCTACACCGACAATGTGGTCTCCATGGACGACTGGAAACTGGCCAAGGGCCAGCGCAGTGATGCGGCCATCCTGTCCACGACCGACGTTCTGATGTCCGGCGGCAACGCTGGCTGATCAAACCCTCTTCCCCTCGTCCAACTCTAGAACGGAGATCACTGCCATGACCCTTCTCGAAAAAGCCCGTGCCAACCGCCGCGCCGCCCTCGACTATCTCGAAACTCAAAACCGCGATACTGCGAACGTCGTTTCGATCTTCGACTTCGACCCGGTCCGCAAACCCGCGCCGGGGAATACCCGACCAACAACCTCCCACCCGATCCGCCTGCACGGCGACGTGCTTCGTCTCGCGGCCTAAGAGGCTGACATAACTGCAAGAAAACCGGCGCGGCTCCCTCTCCGCGTCGGTTTTTTGGTTCGTGGCTTAGCTGCCCGACCAGAAGAAGCGCACGACGTGGTAGAAGATCGGAGCCGCAAAAACCACCGCATCGAGACGGTCGGTGAACCCGCCCTGCCCCGCGATCAAGGTGCCCCAGTCGCGCACGCCTTTGTCCCGTTTGATGGCGGACATCACGAGACTGCCCATCAACCCCATTAGCGTGACCATCCCAGCGAGAAGCGCGACCTGCCAAACGGTGAACGGCGTGAGCCATCCGAGCAGCACGCCGACAATTACGCCAGAGACCACGCCACCCGCATAACCCTCCCACGTTTTTGACCTGGAGAGGTTTTCCGCCACCGGCGTGCGCCCGCAAACCGCCGACCAAACGTATTGAAGCACGTCCGCGCTTTGGATCACGATCACCAGCCATGCAATCAGAAGGATTTCGCGCCCGGCGAACCCCGGGAGATCGAGCCATAATAGCGCCGGAACATGGCTGGCGGCGAAAACCGTGACCATCAGACCCCATTGGGTTTCCGCGACGCGACGCAAAAAGCGTGTAGGTTCGCCACGCAAGGCCGAGGCGATGGGGAGGAAGAGGTAGGCGTAAACAGGGATGAAAATGGAATACAGGCCATACCAGTCGATATAGATCAGCCAGTATTGGATCGGCAGGATCACGAAGAACGACAGGAGAAGCGACCAATGGTCCGCACGGGTCTTTGCTGTCAGCGTCAAGAACTCCCGCAGTGCCGCGAATGAAATCAGGGCGAAAAGAACCACCAACCCGAGTCGCCCAAAGATCGACGCCAGCGCCAGAAGCACGACCATGCCCCACCAAGACGTCACACGCGCCGTGTAGCTGTCGATGAATTCCATCGTCCACTCGGTTGCCGCCCATTTCCGCAAGGCTGCACCCAGCACGGTCGCGAGGACAAGAAACAGGATGACCCCGAAGAGAAGAACCACGATGTCCGGCTGCCCGTTCATTCCTGCACCTCCGTGTCGGGGCGCTGATCGAGCAAGGCTTTCTCGGCTCGCTTCAAAAAGGCTTCTTTCGACTCGTTGCGTCGCAGATGGATCGGCTCCCCATAGGTGATGGTGCACAGAAGCGGGAGGGGAATGACTTCGCCTTTGGGCAGGATTTCATTGAGGTTCGCGATCCAGGTCGGGACAAGATCGACATCCGGTCGTTTGCTGGCCAAATGATAGAGCCCGGTTCGGAACGGGAGAAGCGGGTCCGGTCCCATGTTCCGATTGCCTTCGGGGAACAGGATCAGGCTGGAGCCTTCGTCCAAGGCCGCGACCATGAGGTCCACGGGGTCCTCGGTGCGTTCTTCCTTTTCGCGATTGATCAGCACGGCGCGAAAGACCTCACCGCCGACGAACGCGCGCAGCTTGTTCTTGAGCCAGTAATCCGAGGCCGCCACGGGACGGGTCTTTTTACGCAGGTGCGGCGGCAGGACCGCCCATGCCAAGACAAAATCCCCGTTCGACGTATGATTGGCGAAATATATCCGTTGCTTGGCAACCGGCTCCACCCCGGCCCAAATGGCCCGCGGCGCGGTAATCAGCCGGGCGAAAAGCACAAGTCCATGCCCCACCACAAGCGCCGCGAAACGACGGGTGAGGCGTGTCAGGCGCTTCATCTCAGACCGCTTCGAAGGCGTCCTTCGCCCCGTTGTAAAAGCTCAGATCACCCTGGCCGATATCGTGCCAAATGCCATGGAGCGACAATTCGCCCTCCTCGACGGCGTCCTTCACGAAGGGAAAGGTCATCAGGTTGTCGAGCGACACTTTGACAGCTTCTTTTTCGAGATGGTCAACGCAGTCTTCGCCAGAATGCCGATCCTTGATCCGGTCGTAGCCCGGTTTCAGGATGTCCATCCAACGGCCCACGAAGCTCGACTTTTCCTGTAGCTCCGGCGCGGCACCCGTGGCCA
>DOUP01000048.1 GCA_003520545.1 Maritimibacter sp.
CTCTCATCCAGCATCTCGACGCCGCCCGAGACCCGCCACAAGATCACCGGGTCGCGTTCCTCGACCGCGATCTGCAACACGCCGCCGGGACGCACCCGGACCGACACGTCCTCGATCACGTCGAGCTGCGCGATCGTGGTTTGCATGGCGTCAAGGTTCAGATCAAAGGACGAGACCGGGAAGTCGACCGGCACGATCTGCCGGATCGCCGCATCCACCTCTTCGCTGGCGCCGTCGACGGCCATGAGTTTCACCGTGAACTCGGGCCGGGATTCGACCGATTGTCGAAGCTCCGAAACCTTCTCGCCAATGGCATAACGATTTGTCGGGTTCGCGAAATACCACCCCGACACGGTCAGGATCAGGAATGTCGGCAGACCGACCCGCACCAGCGAACGATAAAACGGCGTCAGCCACATCCGGTGAATACGATACGCCCAGCGCGACGGCGCCGGATCGCGCTGCGCCTTCCTGGCCTTGCGGNNTCCTCCACCATCCAGGCGCAGAATTGCCCGAAGCTGATCCCCTGCTTTTCCGCCTGTTCGGGCGAGAGCGAGGTCGGCGTCATGCCGGGCTGCGTGTTTTGTTCCAAAATGATGAGACCGTCGAGCCCCCTGGCCTCGTCCCACCGGAAATCCGCCCGCGACACCCCGCGACAACCCAGCGCCTCATGCGCCTTGACGGCCATATCGAGACAGGCCCGCGTGATATCGTCCGGAATATTGGCGGGGCAGTCGTGCTGCGAGCCGCCCTCGGCATACTTGGCTTCGTAGTCGTACCAGCCATCGGTAATGATCTCGGTCACGCCCAGCGCACGGTCCCCCATCACCGTCGTGGTCAGCTCGCGCCCCGGTGCGTAAGCCTCCACCATCAGGACGTCGGGCATATCGGCGGAGAGTTTCGGCGGCGTATTGGCACCCTCGCTGACGATGTAGACACCGACCGACGACCCCTCGTTATAGGGTTTCACCACGTAGGGAGGGTCCATCACGTGACGCGCTTCGATCTCGTCCCTGGAGGCCAGACGCGACGGCATGACCGGCAGACCGGCCTGCGCCAGAACCGCCTTGGAGCGGTCCTTGTCCATCGCCAGCGCCGAGGCATAGACCCCGGAATGGGTGTAGGGGATTTGCAGCCATTCGAGCAGACCCTGAACACAGCCGTCCTCGCCCCAGCGACCGTGGAGCGCGTTGAATACGATGTCGGGTTGGATGTCGGACAGGCGCGCACAGAGATCGTGGCCCGCATCGACCTCGATCACCTCGTAACCTTCGCCCCGCAACGCTTTCGCGCATTCACGCCCGGAGGATAGCGACACCTCGCGCTCTGCGGAAGGGCCACCCATCAACAGGGCTATCTTGGGGGCTTGCCTGCTCGCATTGCCCACTGTCTGCCTCGCCGGCCCTTTTTTCTGGCCGTTTTGCCCGGGAGTTACCGGAATTATTCTTGATCTTGTGACGGGTGGGCCGCCTTATGGTTCGCCCACGCGCATGATTTCCCATTGTAGGGTCAGACCGCTGGTTTCGTAAACCTTTTTTCTGACCGCCTCACCTAAAGTTTCAAGGTCGCGGGCCGTCGCGCCACCGGCGTTGGTCAGGAAATTCGAGTGCATTTCGTTCATGACAGCCCCCCCGATCCGCGCCCCGCGCATCCCGGCTTCGTCGATCACCTTCCACGCCTTCAACGCGTGGGTATCGTCGTCCTTACCGGTCGAGGAGAACCCCGCCGGATTGCGGAAGGTGGAGCCAGCGGTGCGGTCCTTGGAAGGCTGGGTTTCGTTGCGCTTGGCAAGCTGCGCCTCCATCCGGGCGAGAAGCTCATCCGGCGCACCCGCAAGCCCGCGCAGCACGGCGCGGGTCACGATCACGCCCTCCGGCACATCGCTCTGACGGTATTGGAAGTTGAGGTTCTCCGGGGTGAGGGTCACCCGCTCGCCACTGCGCGTGATCCCCTGCGCCTCGACCAGCACGTCGGCCATGTAGCTGCCATAGCAGCCCGCGTTCATCTTCACCGCGCCGCCGATCGAGCCGGGAATGGTGCGCAGGAAAGTGAGATCAACGCCCGCGTCCGCAGCCTTGCGCGCCACATGGGCGTCCAGCGCAGCCGCGCCTGCGGTCACGGTGGTCCCGTCGATGTCGATCCCGTTGAAGCCCCGCCCCAGCCGCACGACCACGCCGCGAATTCCACCGTCGCGCACGATCAGGTTGGAGCCGACCCCCATCGGANNTCAAGGGCCGCAAGGAACGTCGCAAGGTCGTCCTCATCGGCCGGCTGAAACAGCCAATCCGCAGGCCCGCCGACACGCATCCATGTCAGCGATGACAGATCACGGTTTTCAGTCAGGGTGCCGCGCACGTCTGGAAGCTCATAGGTCATGCGCATTGGGTACTGTTCCGCAGTGATCGGGGCAAGGCGTTTCGCCGCGCGTTGCGCCCCGGGATATTTGAAGACCGGAAAGAGGGATCAGTCGCGCGGCGGTTCGACCGGTTTTCCACTTGCGTGGCGAATGAGGGCGACGAGCGGGCGGCGAAACAGCGAGGCGAAAATGGCCAGAGCCACCACGCTCCAGGTCCAGCCGTTCTCGGCACCGATCCAGACGATCAGCGCGAGGCCCGACAGGAGCAGGAGCGCGCCGGGGATCATCTGGTGGCGCATCGGCAGGACCGCGATGATCGAGCCCGCGACGACCCAGATACACAGGGCGACGACCGAGGCGCTCATGGCAAGAGCTCCCGGATGTTGACGACGAAGAGCACCACGGAGCCGAGAATGCCGAGCCATGGCACCCAACCGGGAACGGAAAACGGGCTGGAGGTCGGGCTTCGCTGCACGCCGATCAGCGCCGCGTTCACGATGACGAAGACAATGAGCAACGCAAGTGTCGTGTATTCCGCGAGCGTCGCCACCGGGAGCGCAAGCGCGGCCCCCACGGTCAGCGCGCCGGCCAGAACCGTGGCAAGGACCGGCGTCCCGAACCGATGGTGCGCTTTTGTGAAAACCGAGAGCAGAGGGGACCGCCGCCCCAACCCGAAGAGCACCCGCGCCGCCATGACCATCTGCGCGAGCACGCCATTCAGCGCCGCGAAGACCGCGATCACGGAGAGGAACCGGGCGGCATCCCCCGTCGCGGCGCTCCAGACCAGCGCGAGGGGACGTTCCGAGGCTGCAAGAGCCTCCAGCGGCACCGCGCGCACCGCCGCCCAGGTCACCAGCGCATAGAGCGCCGAGGTGATCGCCAGCGACCACAGGATCGCGCGCGGCATCTGGCGGGCAGGATCGCGCGCCTCTTCGGCCATGTTCACGAGGTCGTCGAAGCCGAGAAAGGCGAAGAAGGCAAAGATCGAAGCCGCGAAAACGCCCGGCAGGTGCAGGGACACCGGCGCGGCCCAATCCGCGCTGGCCGGGGCTGAGAACCCGGCCCAGATCACCATCGCCAGCCCCGCCACCTCGATCAGCGTGAGCACAGCGGCGAATGCGAGGCTTTCCACCGCGCCGATCACCGCGACGAGCGTCAGGAAGGCGCCGAAGCCGACCATCGCCCAGAGCGGGTCGACCTCGACCAGCGCGGTCAGGTAGCCAACGCCCCCGCGCAACACCGCAGCCCCCCCGATGACACCCGCGACGATGTTGATGAAGCCCACCAGCATCGCCAGCCAATGCTGATGCAGGCCAGCCTCGACATAGGCACTGTCGCCTGCCGCCTCGGGGATACGCGAAGAAAGCTCGGCGAAGGACAGGGCCGAGGGCACCGCCACCACGCCCGCCAGCAGGAAGGCCAACGGGGCCCAGATGCCAGCCGCCCCCGCCGCATGGCCGACAAGCACGTAAATCCCCGCGCCCACCATGATGCCCACGCCGTAAGCGATGAGCAGCCCGGTCGATAATCGTTTTGGAAGTACTTCAGCCATGACGCCCGCCCTCTCTCGCACCTTGCGCGGCGTGCGTATGGGGGTCAACCGATGGATAGATGCAGACCGATGGTATCGTCCTGGAACCCGAGTTTGCGGTAAAACCCTTCTGCATGGAGCGACTTGGGCGACAGCAGCGATATATCAGCGCAGTCCTTGGCCTTGGCCTTCTCGATCGCGGCCTGCATCACGGCAGACGCAAAGCCGCGCCCCCGGTAATCCGGCAGCGTCACGACGTTTTCGATGCGTGCCAAGGGGCGACCGCCAAAGGTCAGGTTCGGCAGGACCGACATCATCGCGGTGGCCACGATCTTGCCTTCGCATTCCGCGCCGAAGAGCGAGGTGCCCGGCATCGCGAGGATCTCATAGAGAATCGCTTCGCCTTCGCTCCCCTCCGGCACCTTCTGATCGGAGAGCACGGACAACAGCACGTGGAGGTCCGGGAAATCGTAGCGACTAAGCTCGCGCACCCGCGGTTTGGCGATGGTCATGACGGCTCCTCCCTGAGCGTGGCCGGATCGTCGGGGATTGGCGGGATGGGGTCAAGGGCAGGTTTGCCGCAGGGGGGTGGCGAGGAAGGTGGTCGCTCATCCGGCCGGACAGGAGCGTGACAGGTCAGCGGCGCCCTACCCCTTCAATTTCGCCTCCAGCCCCCGCGCCCAGGTGCTGATCGTCCCGGCTCCGAGGCAGACGACGATGTCGCCCTCTTTCGCTTCGGCTTTCACCAGCGCCGCCAACTCTTCTTCCGAGGCGATGGCCGAGGCGCGGCGGTGGCCGTGGGCTGTCAGTCCTGCGACAAGATCGGCTTGGCTCGCGCCCTCGATGGGGTCTTCGCCCGCGGCGTAAACCTCGGCGATGGCGACCACGTCGGCTTCGTTGAAGCAGGTGCAGAAATCTTCGAACAATGTGTGCAGGCGCGAGTAGCGGTGCGGTTGGTGCACGGCGATCACCCGGCCGTCCACGGCCTGACGGGCCGCCTTCAACACGGCGGCGATCTCCACAGGGTGGTGACCGTAGTCGTCGATGATGGGTACGCCGTTCCATTCGCCCACGCGCGTGAAGCGACGGTTCACACCACCGAACGCGGCCAGCGCCGCCTTGATCTCTTCGCCTTTCATGCCGAGGTGACGCGCAACCGCCACCGCGGCCAGCGCGTTCGATACGTTGTGATCCCCCGGCATCGGAAGGGTGCATCCCTCGATCACCATGTCGGGGAGCACGATGTCGAACTGCGCGATGCCCGCCTTGTAGGTCAGGTTGACCGCCCGCACGTCGGCCTGCGCGTTGAAGCCAAAGGTCATCACCCGGCGGTCGGTGATCTTGCCCACCAGCGTCTGCACGTCCGGATCATCGGTGCAGCACACGGCGAGGCCGTAGAACGGAATGTTCGACACGAAGTCGTAAAACCCCTGGTGCAGCGCCTCTTCTGTGCCCCAGTGGTCCATGTGTTCGGGGTCGATATTGGTCACGATGGCGATGGTCGCGGGCAGACGGTTGAAGGTGCCGTCGCTCTCGTCCGCCTCGACCACCATCCACTCGCCCTGCCCCATCCGGGCGTTCGAGCCATAGGCATGGATGATCCCGCCGTTGATCACGGTCGGGTCGATGCCGCCGGAGACCAGGAGCTCGGCAACCAGCGTCGTGGTCGTCGTCTTGCCATGCGTCCCCGCCACCGCGATGTTCGACTTGAGCCGCATGAGTTCCGCCAGCATCTCGGCCCGGCGCACCACCGGAAGACCGCGCATCCGTGCCGCGTCCAGCTCCGGGTTGCCCGGCTTGATCGCAGAGGAAATCACGACGACCTCCGCGTTCTCGAGGTTCTCGGCTTTCTGACCCACGAAAATCTCCGCACCCAATCCCGCCAGCCGCTCGGTGATCGGCGAGGGTTTCAGGTCAGAGCCCTGCACCTTGTAGCCGTGGTTGAGCAGCACCTCGGCAATCCCGGACATGCCGATGCCCCCGATCCCGACAAAATGGATGGCCCCGATCTCGGTGGGGAGTTTCGTCGCCGCTGCACACATAGCCGGTTCCTTCACTTACTGCCTCAAAGCCTCGACCCGGTCGGCCAAGGTCTGCGCCGCATCGGGTTTGCCCACCGACAGGCTCGCCTGCGCCATCTGCAACGCCCCGCCCGGATTGTCCATGACCGAGACGATCTGCTCGGCCAGCGCCTCGGGCGACAGGACGCTCTCGGGCATCAGGATCGCGGCCCCGGCATCGACGAGACCCCGCGCGTTCGCGGTCTGGTGGTCTCCCGTGGCATGGGGATAGGGGATCAGGATCGCGGGCCGCCCGATCACGGAAATGTCTGCCACCGACGAGGCCCCCGCCCGGCTGATGACAAGCTGACTTTCCGCGATCCGGCGCGGCACGTCGGAGAAGAAGGGCTGCACATCGGCACGGATACCATGCTCGGAATAAAACTGCGCGACCTCGGCCTGGTCTTCGTCCCGCGCCTGGTGGCTGACGTTGAGATGGCCGCGGATCGCCTCGGGCAGGAGGGCCAGCGCCTGCGGGACATTCACGGACAGGGCATGCGCGCCCTGCGACCCGCCGATCACCAGCACGTCCATGGGGTAATCGCCGGGCGGGATATACCCGGCACCGGCCCGCTCCAACACGGCGGCGCGCACCGGATTGCCGACATGCTCCGCCTCGACCCCCTCCGGGATCGGCTTGGTCGGCCAGGTGCCGCACAAAAGCCGGTCCACGCGCTTGGCGAAAATCCGGTTCACCCGGCCCAGGACGCCGTTTTGCTCATGGATCATGCGCGGCACGCGCAGCACCCAGGCGGCCGTCAACGCCGGGATCGACGGATAGCCGCCAAAACCCACGACCGCCTGCGGCCGCTCGATCGCCATGCGCAAGGTCGCGCCGATCATGCCGCCCAGAACACGAAACGGCACCGCCAGCTTGGCCAGCGGACCGCCCCGCGCGAAGGTGGCCGAGGAGACCTCGCTGATCTCGACCGCATCCGGGAACCCGCCCGCGTAGCGCGCACCCCGCGCGTCGGTCGAAAGCTTCACCCGCCAGCCCCGCGCCAGCAATTCTTCGGCCAGGGCCTGCGCGGGAAACATATGCCCGCCGGTCCCTCCCGCCGCGATGATCGCGAGCGGCGTCTTGTCTGTCATCTGTGTCCCCGTTGCGAGAGATAGTCCTCGAACTTGCCCTGTGGCCGCGTGCGCGTGAAGGCGATGAGCATGCCCACCGACAACCCCATCGCGATCAGCGACGACCCACCGTAGCTCACGAAAGGTAACGTCATGCCCTTCGCCGGCAAGAGCCGCACCGCGACCCCCATGTTGATGAGCGCCTGAACGCCGAACATGGCCACCAGACCGGTGCCTGCCAGCCGAATAAACGTGTTGCGTTCATGGACGAGGCGCAGGAACGAGCGCACGACCACGATGGTGTAGAGCAGGATGATGAAGAGCACGAGGATCAGCCCGTATTCTTCGGCCGCCACGGCGATGATGAAATCGGTATGGGCATCGGGCAGCGACCATTTCACCTGCCCCTCGCCGACGCCGACGCCGAAAAAGCCGCCCTCGCGGATCGCGTTGGTGGCATAGCCCAACTGGGTGCGCGGATCGAGCTCGGGGCTCAGGAAGCCGTCGATCCGACGCGCGAAGTGCTCGGACTGGTTGTAGGCGATGAAGCCCGCGCCCACGACACTCGCCGCCACCCCGACGATCAGGATGTAAGGCGCGCCCGCAAGGAAATACATCACGCCCCAGCCAAACAGCACGAGCGCCGCTTGTCCGAAGTCCGGCTGCATGGCGAGAAACCCCACGATCACGAGGGTCAGGACCAGGGAAATCGTCTTGCCCGGCGGCCCCTGGATCTCGTCCGACGCCGCCATCAGCCAGGCGGCGACCACGACGTAGACCGGTTTGAGAAACTCCGAAGGCTGAAAGCTCGCGAACCCCAGCGAATACCAACGCGTCGCACCCTTGCCGAAATCCGTCCCGAAGATCGGGAGCAAGGCGAGTGCCGCAAAGGCCGCTACGAACCCGAGCACGGCCAGCCGCCGCACCATCTTGGGCGACAGCATGGTGGTGAAGAACATCACCGAGAAAGCGAGAAAGCCGAACACCAACTGGCGCTCGACATAGTAAAACGGATGCAGCCCGTTGCGCTCGGCCAAGGGCGGGCTGGCCGCCAGCCCCAGAAGAATGCCGATCGCGAAGAGCAGGAGAATCGAAGAGACCGACCATTTGTCGATCGTGCGCCACCAGCGCGGAAGGATCGGGTCCCTCTGCTGCCGCGGCACCGCGCCATACACCATCTCGGTCATGTGAACCGCCCGGACTTTGCCAATACTGCCTCAATACGCCCGGTTTTCCGGGTCTGGGTGTCACCATAGCGGGAAAGCGGTCACGTGGAAAGAACTGATCGCCCGGGCCGAAACGGGGATTGCGAACGCTGCGCGTCCGCCCGAAGGCCCGCTGCGCGGGCCTTTTTTGGATATTTTCGGCACGATGAAGACAAGGCGTCACACCCCCTTTCATCGTGCTTCAAATAT
>DOUP01000073.1 GCA_003520545.1 Maritimibacter sp.
GACCATCGCGTCGCGCGCGACAACCTCGCCGGACAGTGTCCGGTGGATCATGTCCTCCAGTCGCTTCAGGCGGGCCTGTTCATAGGGGTGACCATCGTGATCCTGGATCCAGAAGACCGCCGTGGCGAAGCCGTCCTTGGAGGTATAGGTCCGCGCATCCACCACGTTCGCGCCGACGAGCGCCAGCGCGCCTGCGAGACGGGAGAAGATGCCGGGATGGTCGGAGAGGGCAAACGCCGCGCGGGTGGCGTCGCGGTCGGTATCCTGGGTCAGTTCGATGCAGATGTCATCGGGACCGAGGTCCTTGAGAAGCTTCGCGAAGACCACGTGTTCCTCGGTCGACAGCCCCTGCCAATACTGGTCATAGTGGCGGCCGGTCTCGGCACGGAGCGCTTTCTTGTCCCAGTCGGACAGCGCCGTGCGCAGCGCCTTTTTCGCGACGTCCGACCGGGCGCCGGTCGAGATCGCTTCGATGCCTTCTTCAAGCGCGCGGGCGGTCTCGGCGTAAAGCTCCCGCAGGAGCATGGCTTTCCAGTTGTTCCACACGCCGGGACCGACGCCGCGGATGTCGCAGACGGTGAGGACCAGGAGCAGATCGAGGCGTTTTTTGGAGGACACGGCCTTGGCGAAGCCTTTGACCGTACGCGGGTCGGACAGGTCGCGCTTTTGCGCCACGTCGGACATGAGCAGGTGATAGCGCACCAGCCATTCCACCGTCTCGACCTCGGATTTCGTGAGGCCCAGCCGCGTTGCGATGGGGCGGGCGATCTTGGCCCCCAGCGTCGAGTGATCCTCTTCCCGGCCCTTGCCGATGTCATGGCACAGAAGCGCGACATAGAGCACCTTGCGGTTTACGCCCGCCTTCAGGATGCGGGAGGCATAGGGAAGGTCGTCGATCCGCTCGCCACGTTCGATCTCGGCCAGGGCCGAGATACATTGGATCGTGTGCTCGTCCACCGTGTAGCTGTGATACATGTTGAACTGCATCATCGCGACGATGGGTTCGAATTCCGGGATGAAGGCGGCGAGGACGCCGAGCTCGTTCATCCGGCGCAGCGCCCGTTCCGGGTTGCCATGTTTCAGGAGCAGGTCGAGGAAAATCCGTGCCGCTTCGCGGTTCGACCGCATGTCGTCGTCGATCAGGTCGAGATTGGCGACGACCACCCGCATGGCGTCCGGATGGATCAGAACGCCGGTGCGCAGCCCTTCTTCGAAAACACGGAGCAGGTTGAGCTTGTCGGAGAGAAACGTCTCCTCGTTCACGAAGGTCAGCCGCCCGTTCTGCATCTTGTAGCCGGGGCGCAGTTTCTTGCGACGCTTGAAGAGGCCGGCGAGCATCGGCTCTTTCTTGAGGTGTTCGGCTTCGAGTTTCACCAGGAAAATGCGTGTCAGCTCGCCAACGGCGGTGGCNNAGAAGGTCAGCTGGTCCGAGGCCCGGCCCATCAGGAGGTGGAGGTGACAACGCACGCCCCAGAGGAAATTCGAGGCTTCGCGAAAAACCTTGTACTCGTCATCGGTAAAGAGCCCGAGATCGCGCAGCTCGCGGGCGCGCAGAACGCGGTAGATGTATTTGCCGACCCAGATCAGGGTCTGCAGATCGCGTAGACCGCCCTTGCCCTCTTTCACATTGGGTTCGACCACGTAGCGCTGGCCGCCCTGTTTCTTGTGCCGGTTCGAGCGCTCTTCGAGTTTCGACTCGATGAACTCGGGCGCGGTGCCCTTGAACAGGCCTTCGAAAAGCTCGGAGGCCAGTTCCTGCGCCAGCGCTTCGTCGCCGTCCACGAAACGGACTTCGAGCATGGCGGTGCGGATCGTGAAATCCTCTTTGCCCAGCCGGATGCAATCCTTGATGGTGCGGGACGAATGCCCGACCTTCATGTGCAGATCCCAGAGCATGTAGAGCATGCTTTCGATCACGCTCTCGGCCCAGGCGGTGATCTTGTAGGGGGTCAGGAAGAGCAGATCGACGTCCGAGTAGGGCGCCATCTCGAACCGGCCATAGCCTCCCACGGCGAGCACCGCCATGCGCTCGGACGTGGTGGCGTTGTCGACCGGGTGCAGGCGCTTGGTCGCGACCGAAAACACGGTCTGGACGAGGCAATCCGTCAGGTAGGCGTAGCTTTGGACGGTCTCGCGGGCGCGGTGCGGCTTGTCACGAAACGTCTCTTCGATCCGTGCACGCGCCTCTTTCTGAACGGCGTTCAGTGTCTGGACCGTGGCGAGCCGGATTTGTGCAGGGTCCGAGGTGTCTGCCAGGGCGTCGGCGATAGAACGTTCGACCGCCGCGCGATCAAAGATCTGCGCGGCGGGAACGATGAGCCCGTCAGGCTCTTCGGTGTGGTGCGTCAGTAGATCAGAAGCCAAAACCGGCGAAGCTCTTCGGGGCGGGGTCGACGATCACGACCTTCTGGTTCTGGATCTGCGCCACGGCGAGGCCGCGTTCGTTGGTGCCGTCCGATTTGAGCCGGAAGACGCCGTTCACGCCGACGAAGCCCTGGCTCTGGGTCAGGGCGGTGCCCGTGAGAGCGCCGGAGTTGCCACCTTTCACCAGCGCACCGATGGCCGCGATCCCGTCATAGGCGAGACCGGCGATCGGGTGAGGCTGTTCTCCGTAAGCCGCCTGGTATTGCTGCTGGAACCGGGTCGCGAGGTTGGTGTCGGGCATGGCGAACCACCCGCCCTGAACGCCCGGAAGCGTCAGCGCGTTTGCCGGGATGTCCCAGCGCTGAATACCCGCGAATTGGACCTCGGAGGGGCGCACGCCGTTGTCAGGGAGAAGCCCGGTTACGAAGGGAAGCGCGCCGTCGGTGCCCGAGGTGATGAACACCGAGGTCGCGCCGGAGCTCTTGATCTGCGACGACAGCGTCGACATGGCCTGGATGATGCCATTCTGGCTCAGCTCATAGCCGCCCGCGCCAGCCTGCGTTGCACCGGGAACGGTTGCCACGGCTTGCAGAATGGCGTCCCGCGCGGCCGTTTCGGCGGGGCTTTGGCCGTAGAGGACGAAGATGTTTCCTTTGCCCTGTTGGGCCGCGTAGCTGACCATGCGTCGCGCGGTGTTCTCGAAGGTGTTGCCGAGGATGAACACGTTGCCACCGGCCACGTCCGGGTTGTTGGAAAACGCGAGCACGTTCACGCCCTTGGACCGGGCCGCGACGCCGGCCGCGGCGGCGTTCTGGGCATAGACCGGGCCGAGAATGATTTTCGCACCGTCCGCGACAGCCTTCTGCGCCTGGGCGGATGCCTGGCTGGCGTTGCCGGCGGTGTTGTAGACGCGCAGGTCGATGGTGACGCCGTCCAATTCGCTCATCGCGAGGCGGGCGGAGTTTTCAAGCGAGGCCGCCAGCGTGTT
>DOUP01000175.1 GCA_003520545.1 Maritimibacter sp.
CGGCAGCTGTCCGGGCTGATCTCATCGGCCACGATCAGCCGCATGAAATCGCCTTCCCACACGCGCCCCACCTCGATCTTGAAATCGACGAGCTTGATGCCGACGCCGTGCATGACCCCGGACATGAAATCGTTCACCCGCAGGGCAAGCGCGACGATATCGTCCAGGTCCTGCTGCGTCGCCCAACCGAAGGCGATGATGTATTCCTCTGGCACCAGCGGGTCGCCCAGCGCATCGTCCTTGTAGGAAAACTCGACAATCGGACGCGGCAACGCCATTCCCTCTTCGAGACCCAGGCGCTTGGCCATGGACCCGGCCGCGAAGTTGCGCACGATGATTTCGAGCGGCACGATCTCGACTTGCCGGATCAGTTGTTCGCGCATGTTGAGCCGCTTGAGAAAGTGGTTCGGCACGCCGATCCGGGTCAGCCCCGTCATGAAGAACTCGGACAAGCGGTTGTTCAGAACACCCTTGCCCTCGATCACGTCTTTCTTCTGAGCATTGAACGCGGTCGCGTCGTCCTTGAAATACTGGACCAAGGTGCCCGGCTCCGGGCCTTCGTAAAGGATCTTCGCCTTGCCCTCGTAGAGCTTTTTGCGTCGTGCCATGATGGGGCCTTTCCTGCGGGCCTGCCTCACGCAGGGCCTTTGCCTGCGCTATAGTCCATTGCCCGCGCCCCCGCAAGACAGTGGACCTTGGGTCAGCTTGGGGTTGCGAGGCGTCGCGCGACAGGGCATATCATGCCCAAACCTAAAGCGGTCCGCCGAGAACCTGAATCACTGGTTTTTGGCGGACCGCGTGAAATGCTCATATGTAGCGCTGCGCCCCGCCCCATCCCTGTCTCAGGAATAAGGCGGGACGCTTTAAAGAGGGGACCGCAGCCCATGACAACGTTCGACGATCGCGAAAACGCCTTCGAAAACAAATATGCCCACGATCAGGAAATGCAGTTCAAGGCAGACAGCCGCGCGAACAAGCTTCTGGCCATCTGGGCCGCCGGACTTCTCGGCAAGGCAGGCGACGACGTGTCGACCTATATCGCCGAAGTCATCAAGGCCGATTTCGAAGAAGCCGGACACGAAGACGTCGTGCGCAAGGTCGCCGGCGACCTGGGCGACAAAAGCTCCGCCGACGAAGTGCGTGCCCAGCGCGCGGCCTTCCTCGCCGAAGCAAAAGTTCAGCTGATGAGCGAACTGTAACGCCTGACGCGACCATCTGACATTCCGAAACGCCCGGCGCCGTGTCGGGCGTTTTTTTGTGGCGCGCTTTGGAGGTTTCGGCTCATCCTCCTGCGATCCACCACCCTTTTCATCCACCTGTCGAAACCGGTCTTAACCGATCCTTATGGTCCCTTGTCGTAAGAAGAGAGGATACGAGGGTGGAGACGACGAGACCATGGATGCACGATCAGGGCCGTATGGGTCACCACGTGGCCCCCAATCCCTAACCGCCGCACGCCCGACGCGTGTTCTCGACCCGCGCAAGGCGCTTGCGCGACAGCTTCCCGCGCTCGCCATCGTGGTCGTGCTCGCGGTTCTCTTGCGTCACAAGATCGCGGACCTCGACGTGGATCATATCCGCCGCGCACTCGCGACCGTCGAACCGCTGCAATGGGTCATGGGGCTCGGGCTCACGGCGATCAGCTTCTGGTCGCTCGGGCAATACGACGTGGTTGTCCATCGACTGGTGGGTCGCGATACCGATCCGCGCCGCGCCGCGCGCTCGGGGATGGCCGCCATTGCCTTGGGTCAGACGTTGGG
The DNA here is from genome assembly GCA_003520545.1 of Maritimibacter sp. Classification (GTDB taxonomy): domain Bacteria; phylum Pseudomonadota; class Alphaproteobacteria; order Rhodobacterales; family Rhodobacteraceae; genus Maritimibacter. Next base: position 1,761 of record DOUP01000175.1, read on the forward strand.
TATGGGCGCTGTCACGGGGAGTTTCGTGCGCTGGCGTCTGCTGCCCGGTCTCGGCCTGATCGACGCGACCAAGATATCGGCGATCGTCAGCCTCTCTTTTTTCGCGGCCTGGGCCGTCGTGGTCGCCGTCTCGATCCTGTTGATCGGGGCAGCCGTGCCCTTTGCCGGGCTCTTGTCCGGTCTGGTTCTGCTCGCCGCCTTTGGGTGCGTTATGCTGAGCCTGGTCCGGCCCGGCCCCACCGCGCGCCTGCCGTTTCCCCCTGTGAAGGCAATGGGTCTCATCCTCGCCTTCACAACGATCGACACGTTCGCCGCGGCCGGAGCCCTGTGGGCCATGATGCCCGCCGAGGTCACATTGCCGTTTGGCACGGTCGCGGTCGCCTACCTGCTCGCCTTGGGCGCAGGACTGATCCTGTCCACGCCCGGCGGGGTCGGTCCGTTCGAAATGGCGTTGATCGCCCTCCTGCCTGCCGCGGGAGAGGAACCCCTGCTCGCCACCGTTCTGGCGTTCCGGGTCGTTTATTACGCGGTCCCAGCGGTGCTTGCGGCCTGCGTCGCCCTGCGCCCCGCGAACGCTCCGACCCAGCAATCACCGGCGCGGGCCGCAGTGCAGCCGGTAAATCCCGACCACCTGCCGCTCATGGTGGAAGCTGCCCTCGCCAGCGCCCCGCGTGCCGAGGCTGCGCTCTTGCGACATGGGCGCTTCGACCTCCTGTCGAACGCCCGCGGTTGGCCAACAGCGCTCGTCGCCAGGTCGGGTCAGTCCCTGATCATGCTGGGCGATCCGCTGTCTTGCGACCGGGCGGGCGACGAGGTGTTTGGGGGTCTCACGGACCGGGCCAAGGTCGCCCTGCGCGCGCCGGTCTTATACAAATGCGGCGCCCGCTTGGCCGCCCAGGCGAGACGCACAGGCTGGCGGGTCCTGCCCATTGCGCGTGAAGCCTATCTTGACCCGCGCACATTTACCGAAGCCGGGTCAGCACGCCGCCAACTTCGGCGCAAGCTTCGCAAAGCGGAAGCCGTCGGATTGACGATCAAGGTCATTTCCCCCAACGGCACGGGCCCGCTACCCCTGCCCGAGATGGACGCCGTGGCCGAAGACTGGGCGAACCGACGCGGCGGCGAGCGCGGCTTTTCGATGGGCGTCTGGAACCCGACTTCCTTGCGCCAGGCCATGGTTGTCCTCGCCCGGGATTGCGAGGGCGGCCTCGTCGGTTTCCTGACGCTTCACGTCAACCGAAACGAGGCGACACTGGACCTGATGCGCCAGGGAGACACCGCGCCGGACGGTCTGATGCATCTCCTTGTCACCCGTGCGATCGAGGCGGCCGCCGACATGGGTCTGCCGCGGTTTTCCCTTGCCGCCGTGCCCTATGGAAAACGCGGGACCAAGGCCACCACGCCGCGCAACGCGTGGCTTCGCGCCGCCCTGGACAAAGCCACCGGCGCCGATGGACTCCGGCAATTCAAGACCACCTTCGCCCCGAAATGGGAGACGCTCTACATGGCCGCCCCAACACGCGCCGCGCTCGTCCTGGGGGCCATTGACGTCACGCGCGAAATCATGCGGGATGCACGACGACGCGACGTTTGAGCGGTTTGCACAGGCGACCGTTTCGTGGCACATCCTGCGCAACCAGCGAAAGGACCCGCAATGAGCACCGATGCCCTGACCAAACTGCTTTCCGAGAAGGACTGGCTTATGGCCGACGGGGCCACAGGAACGACTCTGTTCAACATGGGCCTGACCTCCGGTGACGCGCCCGAAATGTGGAATGTCGATCACCCGGACCGGATTCGCGCCCTGTACCAGGGGCCGGTCGATGCCGGCTCCGACATTTTCCTGACCAACACCTTCGGTGGCAACGCATCACGCCTGAAGCTCCATGACGCGCAGAACCGCGTCGGCGAACTCAACCGCATCGCCGCTGAACTTGGCCGGGAGGTCGCGGATGCCTCCGGTCGCACGGTCGTCGTCGCGGGCTCTATGGGACCGACCGGCGAAATCATGGAGCCGATGGGACCCCTGTCGTTCGACGGCGCGGTCGAGATGTTCCACGAGCAAGCCGACGCTTTGAAAGCCGGGGGGGCCGATGTGCTCTGGGTCGAGACCATATCGTCGGACGACGAATTCAAGGCCGCGGCCCGTGCCGCCGAACTGGCGGACATGCCGTGGTGCGGCACGATGAGCTTCGACACCGCGGGTCGGACCATGATGGGCTTCACCTCCGCCGATCTGGCCAAGCTGGTCGAAACATTGCCGAACCCGCCCATCGCCTTCGGCGCCAACTGCGGCGTCGGGGCCTCGGATCTTCTTCGCACGGTTCTGGGCTTCCAAGCGGCGGGAAGCACCCTTCCCCGAATCGCCAAGGGCAACGCAGGCATCCCGAAATACGTCCACGGGCATATCCATTATGACGGCACGCCGGAACTGATGGCGGACTATGCCGTGCTCGCGCGCGACTGCGGAGCCACGATCATCGGCGGTTGCTGCGGCACCACGACCGAGCACCTCGTGCAGATGCGCAAGGCGCTGGAAACCCGCCCCCGCGGCGAAACCCCGACGCTCGATGCCATTTCCGAAGCCTTGGGCGGGTTCTCTTCGGCCTCAGACGGGACCGACGACAAGGGCCCGGCCCCGCGGGAACGCAAGGGCCGGCGTCGCCGCAGTTAGAACAGCTCCAACTGAGCACTGGGCGCGCGGGGCACTGTGAACAGATCCGTGCGCAGGCCGGGCAGCGTTCCGAACCCCTGCCGCTTGGCCGCAACCTCGAAACGCTGCGCCATGATCTCGGCATAGGCCCCCTCGCCGCGCATCCGGTGCCCCCATCGGCTGTCGTAATCCTTGCCCCCATGCATATCGCGCAAGTGGCCCATCACGCGGTTAGCACGGTCGGGATAATGCTCCGCGAGCCACTCCTGAAACAAGGGCGACACCTCGCGCGGCAGCCGCAGCATGATCCAGCTTGCCGCGCGTGCCCCGGCGGTCCGGCCTGCCGACAAGATCGCTTCCAGGTCAGGATCGGTCAGAGCGGGAATCATTGGCGCCGCCATGACCCGCACAGGCACGCCCGCCTCCGCCAGTCGCTTGATCGTCGCGATCCGTCGCCCCGGTGCCGGCGCACGCGGCTCCATCCGGCGCGACAGCAGGCGGTCCATCGACGTGACCGAAATCCCCACCTGCACCAACCCCTCCCGCGCCATTTTGGACAGTAGATCCATGTCGCGTTCGATCAGCGTCCCTTTCGTCACGATCCCGACAGGGTGGCGATGCGCCCAGAGCACCTCCAGCACTTCGCGCATCACCCGCAACTTCGCCTCCACCGGCTGGTAAGGATCGGTGTTGGTCCCGATGCCCAATGTCTCGGGGCGATAACTCTTGCGCGCCAATTCCCTGGCGAGCACCGGGCCAATACCGGGCCGCGCGACCAGCTTGGTCTCGAAGTCCAGCCCGGGTGACATGCCGAGCCACGCGTGAGACGGCCGCGCGAAACAGTAAACACAGCCGTGCTCGCACCCGCGATAGGGATTGAGCGACCGATCGAAGGGGACATCGGGCGAGTTGTTCTTCGTGATCGCACTTCGCGGCACTTCCAGACGCACGTCGGTTCTGAACGCCCCGCGCGACTCACCCTCCCATCCGGCGTCGATCTCGACCCGCGTGAGTCGTTCGAACCGCCCCGTCGCATTCGACACGGCCCCGCGCCCCTTACGGCGCTCATGATCAATATGAAGAATCTCTTCGGTCATGGGATGGTAGATAGAACATTACAAGAACATTTACAATTTACGCCGAAGTCGCAGTTACATAATCGCATGTCGCAAACGGCGTGGCTTGCCCGGTTGGGATGCCGCATGTAGAGGGAGAACTGCGCGAACAGCCTGAAAGGGAAGGCCATGTCCGACGAAGAAAACGATATTGTTCTCTCGGAACTTGATGACGAGGAACTTGTCCAGCAGATGATGGACGACCTCTACGATGGCTTGAAAGAAGAGATCGAGGAAGGCACCAACATCCTCCTCGAACGCGGTTGGCAGCCCTACGACGTGCTGACCAAAGCACTCGTTGCGGGCATGACCATTGTCGGCCACGACTTCCGCGACGGGATCCTCTTCGTGCCGGAGGTGTTGCTTGCCGCCAACGCTATGAAAGCGGGCATGTTCATCCTGAAACCGCTTCTCGCGGAAACCGGCGCGCCGACCATCGGCCGCATGGTCGTGGGCACGGTGAAGGGCGACATTCACGACATCGGCAAGAACCTCGTCTCCATGATGATGGAAGGCGCAGGCTTCGAGGTCGTGGACCTCGGGATCAATTGCGACGTGGAGAAATACATCGGTGCCCTGGACGAAGAAAAACCCGACATCCTGGGCATGTCCGCGCTCCTGACCACCACCATGCCCTACATGAAGGTCGTGATTGACGAGCTTGTGGCGCAAGGACGGCGCGATGAATTCATCGTGCTGGTGGGCGGCGCCCCGCTGAACGAAGAGTTCGGCAAGGCGATCGGCGCCGATGCGTACTGCCGTGACGCCGCCGTTGCCGTGGAAACCGCCAAGGAATTCATGGCGCGCAAACACAATCAGGCCCGCGCCTGATCCCATGTCCGGCCGCAAGGTATTTCTGGGCCTGCTAGCGCTCGCTTCGGCGGGGCTGGCAGGCGTGGTCCTGATCGGCGCGGTCGTGAACGATGCCCTGAATCAGCAGGTTCTCTTCGGCATCCTCCCCCTCGCCATTCTGTTCGGGATCGCATGGAGCGGATTGACCAAGCGCGAAGACGAGTGATCTTGCGCCCCGGCGCCCTGCCCCCCACATCTGACGAAAGGGAGACAGCCATGCCGCTCGAAAAATTCGTTCTCATCCTCGTCGTCGTCATCGCCGCCGCCGGCCTGACGGTCTGGGTCGGCACATGGATCGCGGCATCGATGCAGTTTCCGCTGGGGTGGATCGCCATCGTGCCGATCGCCCTGCTCGCCTACATTGCCTGGCGCGTTCTGGCCGAGCGGCTGAACAACTCCGACGACGACCATTACGACAGGATCGAGAAATAATGCTGATCTTGACCACCGACACCGTTCCGGGCCGCACCGTCGATCCCTTGGGTCTCGTGCGCGGGTCGACCGTCCGCGCCAAACACATCGGCTCCGACATCGTGGCAAGCCTGCGAAACCTCGTTGGCGGCGAGGTGAAGGAATACGCGGCCCTCATGGCAGGCGCGCGGGAACAGGCGCTGGACCGGATGATCGACGAGGCTCGCGCACTCGGTGCAGACGCGGTGATCGCGGTGCGCTTCGAAAGCTCGATGATCTCGGACGGCGCCTCTGAAATCCTGGCCTACGGCACAGCGGTAAAACTCTCGTGACGCTTTCGGACGCGACGCTGACCCAGGACGGGCTGGAAACGGCGGGTTCGGGCCGGGTGTTGATCATCGGCTGCGGGGCGCTGGCGCGCGAAATCCTCGCCATCACCGAGGCCAACGGGATGGACCACGTCGACCTCACCTGCCTGCCCGCGATCCTGCACAACCGTCCCGACCGGATCGCCCCCGCGCTGGAGGCGACCATTGCCAAACACCGCAACCAGTACGAGACGCTCTTCGTGGCCTATGCCGACTGTGGCTCCGGCGGCGCGATTGCCGAGGTCTGCGCCCGCCATGGCATTGAAATGATCGCTGGCCCGCATTGCTACAGCTTCTTCGACGGGAACGAAGCCTTCGCCGCCCGCGATGAAGTCACCTCCTTTTTCCTCACCGATTTTCTCGCCCGCCAGTTCGATACCTTCGTGACCAAGCCGCTTGGACTGGACCGCCACCCGGAACTGCGCGACGTCTACTTCGGGAACTACGAGCGCCTCGTCTACCTTGCCCAGACCGACGATCCCGCGCTCGATGCCAAAGCCCAGGCCGCCGCCGCGTCCCTCGGTCTCGCCTATGAACGGCGAAAGACCGGCTTCGGCGATCTCGCGGCGGCCCTTGCGCCGCTCTGATCCTCTTCGTTTCAGAAATACTTCAGGGGGTCGCCCGGGGCGCAGGCCCACGGCGAAACCGCTCAGGCCGCTTCGACCGCCAACTTGTTGATCCGCCCGACCATGGCCTTCAGCCCGTTCGACCTTTGCGCCGAGAGATGCTCCTGCAGCGACAGCCGCTCCAGCTCCGCCTTCGCATCCACATTCGGCACCTCGGACACCGGCACATCGTTATAGAGCGCCGCCAGAACCGCGATGATCCCGCGCACGATCAAGGCATCGGAATCACCCCGGAACCGGAACGTCCCGCCGTCGATCTCCGGCAAGAGCCAGACCTGTGACGCGCAGCCTTCGACCTTGGTCGCGGGCACCTTGAACGCGTCCTCCAAGGGGTCCATCGCCTTGCCCAGGTCGATCACATGGGCATAGCGATCCTCCCAGTCGTCCAAAAACTCGAAATCTTCGACAATGTCTTCGAAAGCCTGTGTCGCCATGAGTGTCTCCTTTGCCACTCACCTAGGGTCCCCGCGCCCAAAGGTCCAGACCCGCACCTTGCGGGTTTTCAAGCCGCTCACTTTGGGCTAGGCAAAGATAACGACAGGGGGAAGCACATGATTTTCCGCATCATCAGCGCCGTAACACTAATGGTGGCCCTTTCGGGCTGTGACACTGGTCTGAGCCTCAATCCCATGAATTGGTTCGGACCGAAAGACGATGTGGAACTCGTTGTCCTGGAACCCGAAGCGGGCTGGGAAGCGACCGAGGTTCGGGACTACCGTGGCCCCGTGCCCCAAGTCACGTCGCTCAAGGTCGAGCGCGCCACTGGCGGCTTCATCATACGGGCCACCGGACTGCCGCCGCGTCTGGGCTATTGGGACGCGGAACTGGTCGCGGACAATGACGGTTACCCGGAAAACGGCGTGATGAGCTACACGTTCCGCATCGCCCCCCCGCCGTGGCGCACGCGCCAATCCTCGACTGCTGCACGCACCGTGACGGTGGCGACCTACGTGTCGGAACTGTCGTTGAAAGGCGCGACCCGCATCCGCGTCGTGGGCGCGAGCAACAGCCTCGTCGCCCGGCGCTAACCGCTTTCAGGTCTCGATGACCTTGACGGTCTGACCCTTGACCCCAAGGGCCAGCTCCCCGTCACAAAGCCGAAGCGCATCATTGCCGAATACATCCGCACGCCACCCCTTGAGCGCCGGAATACCGCGCTTGCCCGCGGCCAGGAGATCGAGGTCCGCGGCGGACGCGATCAGCTTTTGCGCAACGCCCGTCTCCTCGCATCGCGCCTTGAGCAGCACCCGCAAAAGATCGGCCAGCGCCGGGTTGACCTGGAGCTTCTCGCGCCCGGTCTTTTCCATCTGCGGCATGTCTTCGGGCGCACATTCCAACCCGGCCTGCACGGCGGCGAGGATACCCTCCGCAATCTCGCCCCTGCGGGCCTCGCGCAAGAGCAGACGCGAGCGATTGAGCTCGCTCATATCGCGCGGCTTGGTCGAGGCAAGCTCCATCAGCGCGTCGTCCTTGTAGACCCGGTTGCGGGGAATATCCCGGCTCTGGGCGTAGCCTTCGCGAAACCGCGCCAGCTCCCGCACGATGGCCAGGAACCGGCCCGACGACGTCCGCGTCTTGACGCGCCGCCAGGCTTCGGACGGCTCGATGACATAGGTGTCGGGATCGGTCAGAACCGACAGCTCCTCCTTCACCCACTTGGCGCGCCCAGTCTTTTCCAGCTCGGCTTTCAGGAACTCGTAAATGTCGCGCAAATGCGTCACGTCGCCGATGGCATAAGTTTTCTGGGCATCGGTCAGCGGACGCCGCGACCAGTCGGTGAAGCGGCTGGATTTATCAAGCTGCGCCTTCGCGATCTTTCGCACCAGCGTTTCATACCCCGCCTGATCGCCGAAACCGCAGACCATCGCCGCCACCTGCGTATCGAACAGTGGCGACGGGATCACGCCGGCATCGACGAAGAAGATCTCCAGATCCTGGCGCGCCGCGTGGAACACCTTGACCACGCCTTCATCGCGAAACAGCTCATACAGCGGCTCAAGCGACAGGCCCTCCACCAAGGGATCAACGAGAACCGCGTCCTCCTTGTCATCGTCCCCCTGCACGGCAAGCTGCACGAGGCAAAGCTTGGAGTAATAGGTCCGTTCTCGAAGGAATTCGGTATCTACGGTGACATAGGGAAATGTCGCAGCGCGTTCGCAGTAAGCGGCCAGCTCTTCGGTCGTCGTAATCGTTTTCATTCTGCCGTGTCTTTATGCTCGTCATTTTCCCGTTTAGCGGGAAACGGTGTTGATAGAAAGGGGTCAAGGCAATTCGACGGGGGTTCGGTCACCTGTTGCGAAGCGCGCCAGTACCAAAGGATAAAGCCTGTGCTCCATCGGCAGGATACGCGCCGCGAGCGTGTCGGGTGTATCTCCCGGCTCGATCGGCACCCGCGCCTGCCCCAGGATCGGCCCGCCGTCGAGCTCGGCCGTCACCTCGTGCACCGAACACCCGGCCTCGGTATCTCCGGCCTCGATGGCGCGCGCGTGGGTGTTGAGGCCCTTGTATTTCGGGAGGAGCGAGGGGTGGATATTGAGCATCCGCCCGGCGTAGTGCGAAAGGAACACCGGCGTCAGGATACGCATGAACCCGGCGAGGCAGATTATGTCCGGCTCCACCGCGTCGATCCGGGAAATCAGCGCATTTTCAAAGGCTTCGCGATCCTTTGGGAAATCCCTGTGATCGACAACAGCAGTTTCAACCCCCAGCGCGTCTGCCTTGGCCAACCCGCCCGCACCCGGCACGTTGGACAGAACCAACGCAGGCCGTGCCGGATAATCCCCCACCATGCTCTCGACCAGCGACACCATGTTGGAGCCGGACCCCGAAATCAGGATCGCGACCCGTTTCAAGCCAGCGACCCGAGGTACTTGACCCCCTCGCCCGCATTGATCCGACCGATCTGCGTGACGGTCTCACCGGTGTCCTCCAGCGCCTTGGTCACATCACGGACCGACGCCGGATCGACCACGATCACCATGCCGATGCCGCAGTTGAAGGTCTTCAGCATCTCGGCCTCGTCCATGCCGCCCGTCTCGGACAACCACTTGAACACGGGCGGCAGCGCCCATTCGTCCAGATCAATGAGTGCCTGCCCACCCTTGGGGAGCACACGCGGGATATTCTCGGTCAGCCCACCGCCGGTGATATGGGCGAAGGCATGAACGCCCCCCGCCTGGATCGCGGCGAGCGCAGGTTTGACGTAGAGCCGCGTGGGCGCAAGAAGGGCCTCGCCAAGCGTGCCCTCGCCCCAGGGGCAGTCCGCATCCCACCCAAGACCCGAGACCTCGACCAGCTTGCGCACCAGGCTGTAGCCGTTGGAATGCACGCCTGAGGAGGACAGGCCCAAGAGGACATCGCCTTCGGACACACCAGCAGGCAGCGCCGTGCCCCGCTCCATCGCGCCCACGGCGAATCCCGCAAGGTCGAAATCGCCATCCGCATACATGCCCGGCATTTCCGCCGTCTCGCCCCCGATCAGCGCACAGCCGGACCCGAGACAGCCCTCGGCGATGCCCTCGACGATGGTCGCTGCATCTTCAACCGCCAACTTGCCGGTTGCGAAATAGTCGAGGAAAAACAACGGCTCCGCGCCTTGGCAAACAAGATCGTTCACGCACATGGCGACAAGGTCGATACCAACGGTGCTGACGTTCCCCGTGTCGATCGCGATCTTGAGCTTCGTGCCCACGCCATCGGTGGCGGCAACAAGCACCGGATCGGAATAGCCAGCCGCCTTCAGATCGAAAAGCCCGCCAAAGCCGCCAAGCCCCGCCATGACGCCCGGACGATTGGTCCGTTTCGCCGCCGGTTTGATCCGTTCGACCAACGCATTGCCCGCGTCGATATCGACGCCGGCGTCGGCATAGGTGATTCCATTTTGTTTATCGGTCATGGCAGCCCTCGTTTCATTGGCGTCGAGGTAGCCCAAGGCGGGATGAAAGGCAACGTGCTTGACCCGCCCGCTCGCCATGCTACCTAAGCGTTCAAGGCATCCCCGCGGGATGCCCCAAGGTGGGCCTGTAGCTCAATTGGTTAGAGCAGAGCGCTCATAACGCTTTGGTTGCGGGTTCAAGTCCTGCCGGGCCTACCACCTCTCTTGCATCCCCGCGCCACTCGGGCTTGGGTATGCGAATGACAGACGAAACTCCCCCGACCGCCGGCGTGATGGACAGGCTCGAACCCGGCATTCGCCGCATCCTGTGCCCGAACCCCTCCCCGATGACCTATTGGGGGACCAACACCTTTGTCCTGGGCGAAGGGCGCGTCGGCGTCGTCGATCCCGGACCGGACATGCCCACCCACCTCGACGCGATTCTCGCCGGGTTGGCGAGGGGGGAAGAGGTCGGTGCGATTCTCGTCACCCACGCGCATGTTGACCACTCGCCCGGCGCCCGGACCCTGGCCGCGCGCACCGGAGCACCGGTCTATGCCTACGGCGACGCCCGCGCGGGGCGCTCGCAGGTCATGCGCGATCTGGTCGCGGCCGGTATGACCTCGGGGGGCGAAGGCGTGGACCAGGACTTCGTCCCCGATGAGGTTATGGCGGATGGCGACCGAACCGAGATCGGCGGCCTGACGGTCGAAGCGATCTGGACCCCCGGTCACTTCGCCAACCACCTGAGTTTCGCGGTGGGCGACGCCGTGCTCGTCGGTGACCACGTGATGGCCTGGGCGTCGTCCCTGGTGTCCCCGCCCGATGGCGACCTGACGGCCTTCAT
>DOUP01000132.1 GCA_003520545.1 Maritimibacter sp.
AGCAGAAGTCCCAATGGCTTCAGATCCGCCGCGAAAAGCCCGATTACACCCTGATGTGGGGCTGGGGCGTGATGAACCAGGTTGCCATCCAGGAAGCGGTGAATATCCGTTATCCGATGGAGAACTTCATCGGCATCTGGTGGTCTGGCTCTGAGAACGACGTGCTGCCGGCTGGCGAAGGTGCAGATGGTTACAAGGCGCTGACCTTCCACAACGTGGGCGATGACTACCCGGTGTTCGACGACATCCAGCAGTATGTCGTTGATGCGGGCAAGGCCGCCGGTGCAGGGGACCAGATCGGGACCGCACTGTACAACCGGGGTCTCTATGCTGCGATGCTTGCCGCCGAAGCCGCGAAGACCGCGCAGGAGATGACCGGCGAAACCGTCATCACGCCGGCGCAGATGCGTGACGGGATGGAGAACCTCGAAATCACCGAGGCGAAGATGGCCGACCTCGGCCTTCCGAACTTCGGCCCGGAGTTCTCGGTCTCCTGCATGAACCACGGTGGCGAAGGCTATGCGGCCGTGGCGCAGTGGGATGCGTCGGCCGGTAAATGGAGCCTCATCACCGACTACATGCAGTCGGACCAGGATGTTCTGGCGCCGTTGATCGAAGCCGATTCTTCCGCTTACGCAGAAGAGAACGGGATCGAAGGCTCCTGTAACTAAGCACTTTTCCCGGCCCGCCATGTGCGGGCCGGGACCACCCAAAAGAACGGAAACCGCCATGCTGGATGACATCAACCTGAAGTCCGAAACGGTGCTCGAGGTCAACAATATCGAGGTGATCTACAATCACGTGATCCTCGTGCTCAAAGGCGTATCGCTCGCTGTGCCGAAAGGCGGGATCACCGCTTTGCTCGGCGGCAACGGCGCGGGCAAGACCACGACGCTGAAGGCGATTTCCAACCTGCTGCGCTCTGAGCGTGGCGAAGTGACCAAGGGGTCGATCGTCTACCAGGGCGAGAAGATCCAGGATCTCGCGCCCGCCGACCTGGTGACCAAGGGCGTCATCCAGGTGATGGAAGGGCGCCATTGCTTCGAGCACCTCACGGTCGAGGAAAACCTGCTGACCGGGGCCTATACCCGCAAGGCCAGCCGGGGCGATATCGACGCCGACCTGAACATGGTCTACGACTATTTCCCGCGCCTGAAAGAGCGGCGGAAATCGCAAGCCGGGTATACCTCGGGCGGTGAACAACAGATGGTTGCCATCGGTCGGGCGCTGATGTCCCGGCCCGAGACCATCCTTCTTGACGAGCCGTCGATGGGTCTGGCCCCGCAGCTCGTGGAACAGATTTTCCAGATCGTGAAGAACCTCAACGAGAACGAAGGATACACCTTCCTTCTGGCCGAACAGAACACCAACGTGGCGCTGCGTTACGCGCACTACGGCTATATTCTGGAGAGCGGCCGGATCGTGATGGACGGGCCAGCGAAAGAGCTTCGCGAAAACCCGGACGTCAAGGAATTCTACCTCGGCATGTCCGACGAGGGCCGCAAGTCGTTCCGCGACGTGCGCTCTTATCGTCGCCGGAAACGCTGGCTGGCCTGATGAACCGTGACAGCGCGACCATATGCAGGGCGGGACCGGAAAACGGGCTACGCCATCTCCGCCTTCATCTCGGCGAGCCGTGCAAGCGCGGCGTCACGGGTGTCGCGGACGTTGGGTCGGAAGCTCTGGCTTTCGGCGCGCATACGGATGGTTTCCTCGGTGGCCGACCCGGTGTTGTAACGCACCGTGCCCAAGGACCATGTGAGGTTGAGCGCCTTGCCGCGTTGGGCGTAAGCGACCCATGCTTCGTCGTAGATCCGGCAGTTTTCCATGTTGATGAGGAAGAACCATTTCAGCTCGGTCGCCGCGATCCGGTGTTCCAGCTGGTCGAAAAGAACGGCCACGTCGCCGGAATGCTGAATGGCGAGGTTCGAGAGGTCGATTTCCATCGCCTCCAGCCCTTCGTCAAAGGAGATGCGCGGCGCGACGTCGGCCTCGGTGATCGTGGGTCTCAGCACGCGTTTGGCTTTGCGTTTGGACGGAAACGCCGCGATGCGGGCCAGCGCGGTATCGCGATCGGCGCAAAGGTTCGGATCAAAGGCTTCGGTCTTGGCTGTCCGCTCGATCTGGCGGCGCGTTTCGTCAGAGGCATCCACGCGCACGGTGCCCATGGAGTGGCTGAGGTTCAGCGCCTTGCCGCGTTTGTGGTGGGCATACCAGGCGGCCTCTTCGATGCGGAAGCCGGAGAAGTTGATCAGGAAAAACCAAAGCTCCTCGCCGGTCTCGGCGATCTTCTGCTCCACCATGTCGTAAAACGCATTCACCTGCGTCGAGTTCTCGAACGTGATGTCGGACAGGTCGATGTCGGCGATCCTTCGGTCATCATCGAACCGGACGCGATCATCGAGCCGTTTGGACATGCGAGTTTCTCCCGAATTACCTGCGGTGACGGGCAGAAATGTCGCCCGCGCACCGCGTTTCGCATAACTCCCTATGCGGTCCGACCATTTCTTACCTTGTTCTCGATCAACCCCCGTCCTCCGGAGGCCGCTTATGTCTGACCATTTCGACACATTGGAAACCCGTTCTGCCAAAGACCGCGCGGCGGATTTGGCCAAGGCGCTGCCCGACCAGATCGCGCGGGCGCAGGGGCTGGCGGGCTATGGCGACGCGTTGAAGGGCGTGGATGCCAGCAAGATCACGAGTGTCGAGGCGCTGGCAGAGCTGCCGGTCCTGCGAAAATCCGAGATCGGCAAGCGGCAGGCGGCGGATGGTCCATTGGGCGGGTTCGCGGCCCGACCCGCGCATGGGTTCGCGCATATCTTCCAAAGTCCCGGCCCGATCTATGAGCCGGGGGGCGTGGAGCAGGATTGGTGGCGGATCGGGCGGTTCCTTCACGCCGCCGGGATTGGCGCGGGTGATATCGTTCAGAACTGCTTTTCCTACCATCTCACGCCCGCGGGCATGATTTTCGAAAACGGCGCGCGGGCCGTGGGGGCTGCGACGATCCCCGCAGGCGTCGGGCAGACCGAATTGCAGGTTCGCGCGGCTGCCGATATCGGCGCGACCGCCTATGCCGGCACGCCCGATTACCTGAAGGTCATTCTGGACAAGGCGGAGGCCGAGGGCGTCACGCTCAGGATCACCAAGGCGGCGGTCGGGGGTGGGGCCTTGTTCCCGTCCCTGCGCCAGGAATACGCGGATCGCGGGATCACCTGCTTGCAGAACTATGCCACCGCCGATCTCGGCAATATCGCCTATGAGAGCCACGCCCAGGAGGGCATGATCGTGGACGAAGGCGTGATCGTTGAGATTGTGCGCCCCGGCACCGGCGACCCCGTCGCGCCGGGCGAGGTGGGCGAGGTCGTCGTGACCACGCTCAACCCCGACTACCCGCTGATCCGGTTCGCCACGGGCGATCTGTCGGCGGTGATGGAGGGCACCTCGCCCTGCGGGCGGACCAACACCCGGATCAAGGGGTGGATGGGTCGCGCCGACCAGACCACGAAGATCAAGGGCATGTTCGTGCGGCCCGAACAGGTCGCGGACCTCGTCGCGCGGCACCCGGAAATCGCCAAGGCGCGGGTCATTGCCGAGCGCGAGGGCGAGGCGGACAGGATGCGGGTTCAGGTCGAAGCCTCGGGCGGCGACAAGGCGGCGTTCGAGAAGTCCGTGGCAGAGCTTTTGAAGCTCAAGGGTGCGGTTGAAGTGATGGCGCCCGGAAGTCTCCCGAACGATGGGAAAGTGATCGAAGATACGCGGTCTTACGACTGACGCATCGCCGGTGAGCGGACGCTCGCCGGAACTAAATCGCATAGCATCCCGTTGATATTGGATAGCGTGACGCACTGGCCCATGTGGGTGACCTGCGACCACATGTCCAAAGGGAGGCCCCGATGACATTCAAATTCCTCGCGCCGTTGGCGACCGGCGTTGCCGTCTTCACCGCAAGCGCGAACCTTGCCGCGGCCGATGCCGCGCTGATCCTCGTGCAAAGCAACTACAGTGTTCTGGACGATGTGCCGGGGGCCAATCAGGCCGCCGCGCTGGCCCAGATCGCGGAGGACGCCGGGTTCGACGTGACCGCGTCATTGGACGGCAACGCCCGTGACGCCGCCCGCGCGGTGGCCGATTTCGAGCGGGACGCCGAGGACGGCGAACGCGTGATGATCCTGGTCTCCGGGCATGTTGTGTCGGACGGGGTGAACACCTGGCTTCTGACCCGCGAGGCGGACGAGGTGACCCGGTTCAACGTGGGGTCGATGGCGGTGCCGCTGTCGCCCGTGATGGAGGTCGCTGCCGGGTTTCCGGGGCAGGCGGTCCTGATGATGTCGGCCTCGGGCGACGACGTGGGAGCCGATGGGCTGACCCCGATGGGCGTGATGGATGCGGCGCAGGGCGTGACGGTTCTGACCGGGCCCTTGGATCGGCTGACACGTGTGACCCGCGAGAACCTTCTGGTGCCGGGGCTGTCGCTTGCCGATGTGGTCAACGACGCGCCGCGCGGGGTCGAAGGGTCGGGATATATCTCGACCGCGACGTCGTTCCTGCCGCCCGAGGATGGCGAGCGAGTTGTGAACCGTGGCAAGCCGTCGCCCGATGACGCGTTCTGGCTGGTGGCGCAGACGATGGAGAGCGAGGCGGGCTATGAGCTTTACCTCGAATATTTCCCGGACGGCGACCGCAACGCCGAGGCGCGCACCGCGCTTCGCCAGATTGAAAGCGACGCGGTGAACGCGGATGAGGCGAAAGAAGCCACGCTGAGCTTGAACCGCGCCGCGCGTCGGCAGGTGCAGCGCAACCTGTCGCTCCTTGGCCATGACCCGCGCGGGATCGACGGGATTTTCGGGCCCGCGACGCGGTCCGCCCTGCGCGCGTGGCAAGCGGCGAATGGCTATGACGCGACCGGGTATCTGGACGCGCCGCAGCTTCGCCAGATGACCGAGGCCGCCGATGCGCGGGCCGCGCAACTGGAGGCGGAAGCCGAAGCGCGGCAGCGCGAGGAAAACCGCCGGGACCGGGCCTATTGGAGCCAGATCGGGCAGGGGCAGGACGAGGCGGGGCTTCGTGCCTACCTTGACCGGTTCCCCGATGGGCTGTTCTCGGACGTGGCCAGCGCGCGGCTTGATGAGATCGAAGAGGCCAAGATGGCCGAAGCCCAGGCCGAGGAACGGACCTATTGGGATAACGTGCGCCAGGAGGATTTGCCGGGAAGCTACGCGGCCTACCTGGAACGCTACCCGGACGGGCTTTTCGCCGAAGAGGCGCGGGCGCGGCTGGACGAGTTCGAACGTGAAGACGGGCGCGAACAGCAGATCGCGCAGGCCGAGCAGGAAGAACGCCGGGTCGCGGGCAACCAGGTGACCAAGCTTCTCGTGGAAACGCGGCTGCGCACGTTGGGGTATGAGCTTTCCGGCCTCGACGGGATATTCGACGAGTCGACCCGCCGCGCCATCCGCCGGTTCCAGCGGTCGCGCGGCCTGCCGGTGACGGGCTATGTTACCCGTGCGACAATGGTGCGGCTCCTCGGTTAACGCACCAGGACATAGGTGCCCGGTGCATGACAGAGCGCTTCGCCCATCTCGGGCGGGGCGCTTTTCTCGGAGGAGAGCTGCTTGAGCCAGTCGACCCAGGGGGTCCACCACGACCCGTCCTGCGGGTCATGCGCGTCGAGCCAGGTGTCGGGGTCCATGTAAAGCGCACTGGGTTGGCGGTGACCCAGCCGAAAGCGGCGATGCTTGCCCGGCGGTGACACGATGCCGCCATTGTGGCCGCCCGAGGTGAGTGCGAAACGCAGGTCGCCATCGGTGAAGAGCGTCGCCTTGTAGACCGAGTGCCACGGTGCGATGTGGTCCTTTTCGGTGCCGACAACGAACATCGGCGCGCGGATGTCGCGCAGCGCGATGACCCGGTCCTCGACGGCGAAACGCCCCGAGGTGAGGCGGTTTTCCAGAAACAGGCTGCGCAGGTATTCGGAGTGCATCCGCGCGGGCATCCGGGTCGCGTCAGCGTTCCAGGCAAGCATGTCGGCGTCCGGCGTTTCCTCGCCCAGCCAGTAGCGGCTGAGGATTCGACCCCAGACCAGATCGCGGTCGCGCAGGGTGCGGAAGGCATTGGCCATCTGATCAGCCTCCAGAACGCCCCGGTCCCACATGGCATCTTCGAGAAAGGCGAGCTGGCTTTCATCGACGAACATCAGAAGTTCGCCCGCCTCGGAGAAATCGGTCTGCGCAGCGAGAAGCGAAAGGGAGGCAAGGCGGTCGTCGCCCTCGCGCGCCATGGCCGCCGCGGCAATGGTGAGGATGGTGCCACCAAGGCAGTAGCCGGTGGCGTGGATTTTCTGTTTTGGAGCCAGGTCGCCGACCCGGTCGAGCGCGGCCATGACCCCGTCGCGGCGATAATCGTCGAGCGAGACGTCGCGCATATCCGGACCCGGGTTGATCCATGACATCGCAAAGACCGTGAAGCCCTGTGCGACGAGGTGGCGAATCAGCGAGTTGTCCGGGCTGAGGTCCAGGATGTAGTATTTGTTGATCCACGGCGGGAACAGGACGATCGGCGTCTCGTAGACGGTTTCGGTCGCCGGGCTGAACTGGATCAGCTCCATCATCCGGTTGCGGTAGACCACCTCGCCCGGCGAGGTGGCGATAT
>DOUP01000300.1 GCA_003520545.1 Maritimibacter sp.
AACCCGTGATCCACGGTCAACGCCGTCACCGCGCAGTCGTTCGCGCGTCCCCAGTCAGCAGCCATGTGCAAAAGCGCCATGGAATCGCCGCCGCCCGAAACGGCGATACATACGGTATCGAAGGGATCGACGGCGCGCGCCCGGCGCAACGCCGTGTCAAGCATCGCCTCAAGCTGCACCGAGCCGCCTACTGGCAACCCAAGGTGGCGCGTTCGTTCTGGGCTTCGGTCGCCACGTTGGAGCCGGGGAAACGATTGGGCACTTCCATCAGGGTCGCGCAGGCCTCGTTCGTTTGACCCAATTGACCAAGCGAGGTGCCAAGCCGCAACAGCGCGTTCGGCGCCGACTCGCCCGATGGATCGGACGAGAAGGACGCGAGATAGGCGCGTGCGGCATCCGCCGTCTGACCTTGCGCGGACAGCGCCTCGCCCCGCAGGAAATGCGCCTGGCCGGTGAGCGGCGAACCGGGGTAGCTGTCGACCAGGATGGCGAGCTTTTCCGCAGCACCCTGGAAATCACCGTCGTTCAGCATGGCAACAGCCGCATCGAAGTCCGCCTTTTCCCCGATGGCCATTTGCGTGTCGGCGGACGGCTCAATCGGGGTCACGGGCGTGACGACCGACCCGGAGGCCGCCGTCTCGGGCAAGGCCTCCTCCCCGCCCAGCGGTTTGGAAATGCCTTCGTTCATGATGTCGCAATCGGCTTCCAGCTCACACAGCCGGAAAGACAGATCGCCGATGCGGTTGGCCCCGTCTGTGGCGACGGAATTGATCCGGAATTCCAGCTCTTCGGTTTTGCCGGTCAGCCGCGAAAGCGCCGACTCGATGGCATCCACACGCTCGCGCACACCGCTGCCCGCAACACCAGCCGGGGCGGAGGTCGTGTTCAATTCGCCCTTGAGCCGCTGGATCTCGACGTTGAGAACCGTCAGCTCCTGGCGCACATCCGCAAGCGTCTGCGCGCGGTCCTGCGCCATCACCGGGGTCACACACCCCATCGCCACCACGAGCGCAACGCTCCACCAGACTTTCACAGCCATTCCCAACCCCTCAAACTTTCGCGCGGGCTTAGCTGCCAGCGCCGCTGGTCAGCACCGTCACCGCGCGGCGGTTCTGGGCGTAGCAGCTTTCTTCCGAACAGACCGCCAGCGGGCGCTCTTTGCCGTAGCTTATGGTCTTGAGCCGGTTGGGCGCAACGCCGCGTTCGATCAAGTATCCCTGAACGGAGCTTGCGCGGCGAGCACCAAGGGCGACGTTGTATTCACGCGTGCCCTGCTCGTCGGCATGGCCTTCGATGATCGCGGCATAGGCGGGATTATTGTTAAGCCAGTCTGCTTGGCCGTTCAGCACCTGCTCGGCCTCGGCGGTCAGCGTGGATTGATCGACGGCAAAGAGGACGCGGTCTCCGATCGTCTGGTTGAAATAGGCAGTGGAGTTCGGATCGGACTCCGAACCGGAGGCGCCTGCCGCATCGGCACCTGCCCCGTTGTAACGGTTGTTCGAACAGGCCGACACCGCCAGGGCGCCGATCAAGAGGGCTGCAATCGTGATCTTTTTCATAGACTTAAATCCTGTCGTTTTCTTGTCGGTGGCTCGTTTGCGGCCAGTTTAGCAGATTGAACGCGCGCCGTCGCGTGGTGTGTCCCGGTCAGTTCTGAAGCGGCCCCCAGCTTGGGTCCGACGCGCCCGCAGGGGTCGGCACGCGGCGCAGGTTGCGCCCCGAGATGTCGACCGAATAAAGCGAGGGCAGACCGGCTTCGCCCTGGCTTTCGCGGGCGAACATGATGACCCGGCCATTGGGCGACCAGGTTGGGCTTTCATCAAGGAAAGACGCGGTGAGAAGCCGCTCTTCCGACCCGTCGATCCGCATCACGCCGATATGAAAACGCCCGCCGTTTTGCTTGGTAAACGCGACCAGGTCGCCGCGCGGCGACCAGACCGGCGTGCCGTAACGACCGGGGCCGAAGCTGATGCGCTGCGCCTCGCCCCCGTTGGCGGACATGACGTAAAGCTGCTGGGTGCCGGAACGGTCGCTCTCGAACACGATACGCGAGCCATCCGGCGAGAAGCTCGGCGCGGTTTCGATCGCGGGCGAGCTTGTGAGCTGGGTCAGGCCAGAGCCATCCACGCCCATCCGGTAGATGTCCGAATTGCCGCCCTGCTCCAGCGAGAAGATCATCGAATTGCCATCGGGCGAGAAACGCGGGCTGAAGGCCATGTTGCCGCCGCCGGTGCCAAGCGCCCGGCGCTGCGCCGAAGCAACCTCGAGCACGTAGATCTGCGGCTGACCGCTTTCATAGGAGGTATAGAGCACCCGCGACCCGTTCTTGGAGAACCGCGGCGCGAGCAGAAGCGAATCGCTGTCGGTCAGGTATTTCACATTCGCGCCGTCGTAATCCATGATCGCCAGCTGCTTGCGACGGGCATTCTTCGGTCCGCTTTCCGAAACGAAGACCACCCGGCTGTCGAAATAGCCGCTCTCACCCGTGATCCGCGAATAAACCGTGTCGGCCACCTGATGCGCGATCCGGCGCACGCCGTCGACAGTGCCGGTGTATTGCAGCCCCTGCCCCAGTTCGGCCCCGGAAAACACGTCGTAGACCCGGAATTTGACGGTGATCTGCCCGCCCGCCTCGGACACGGCCCCGGTGATCAGCG
>DOUP01000149.1 GCA_003520545.1 Maritimibacter sp.
CGCTGGCACGCCAGACGGGCGTGCCGGGGGCAGTCTCCGACCGCGCTCATCTCGCAACCCGAACCGCGCACCATCGGGGCCTATGCGCGGGGCAAGCAGCTGGTCGCGGGCAATTTCCTGATGGCCGGGCATCTTCTCAACGCACCTGGCACGAGCCCTTGGGCGATCGCGCCGCCGACCCCGGCGGTCGAGGCGGCTTTGCATGGTTTTGGTTGGCTCGACGACCTTGCCGCGCTGGGTGACAGGGAGGCGCGGGCGCGGGCGCAATTCTGGACCTTCGACTGGATCGAGCGGTTCGGGCGCGGCACCGGGCCGGGTTGGGTGCCGGACCTTGCGGGGCGGCGGCTTATCCGCTGGGTTAGCCATGCGCTGATCATCCTTGGCGGTGCCGAGCGCGCCGAGAGCGAAGCCTTCTTTCGGTTGCTCGCGGCGCAGACCGTCTTCGTCTCCCGACGCTGGCAGGCGACCTCGCCGGGGCTGCCGCGCNNCCGTATGGAGAGCCACGTCGGCCCCGCCATTTCCGCCTTGGCGAAAGAATGCGAGGCGCGGGTGGACGGCGAAGGCGGTATCCCGTCGCGCAATCCGGAAGAACTGTTGGAGGTCTTCACGCTTCTGAACTGGGCGGCGCAGGCGATCGAGGACACCGGGCGCACGCCGGAGCCCACCCATCGTGCCGCCATCGAGCGGATCGCGCCGACGCTGCGGGCGCTGCGTCATTCGGATGGCGGTCTGGCGCGGTTCCACGGTGGTGGACGCGGGATCGAAGGGCGATTGGACCGGGCCTTGGCAAATTCGGGCGTGCGAAGCGGCGCGCCGGAGGGTTTGGCCATGGGTTATGCCCGGTTGTCGTCGGGTCGGACGTCTGTCGTCATGGACGCGGCAAGCCCGCCGACCGGCAAGGACAGCTACAACGCCCATGCCTCCACGCTCGCCTTGGAACTTACGTCAGGGCGTCGCCCGCTGATCGTGAATTGCGGCTCCGGGCTTCATTTCGGGGACGATTGGGCCAAGGCCGGGCGTGCGACGCCCTCGCATTCCGTGCTCGGGCTGACCGGCATGTCGTCGTCGCGCCTCGGCCCGCTCGAAGCGACCCCGGACGGGCCGCGGGCACGGCTCCTGGAGGTTCCGTCCGATGTCGAGGCGCGCTTCGTCTCTTCGGACGTGATGAACGGCGTCGTGGGAGGGCAGAGCGGCTATGTGCCGCGCTATGGTCTGGCCCACGTGCGGCGCATCGAGCTTGCACTCGATGGGCGGATGGTTGCGGGGGAAGACACGTTGGCGGCGATGAGCAAGGCCGAACAGGAACGTTTTGCCCAAGCACTGGAGCGCGAGGGGGAACAGGGCGTGCCCTTCGATATCCGGTTCCATTTACACCCTGACGTGGATGCGATGCTCGACATGGGGGGCACGGCGGTCTCGATGCAGCTTCGTTCCGGTGAGATCTGGGTGTTTCGCTACGAAGGCCGGGTGAAACTGTCGCTCGATCCCTCGGTTTACCTCGAAAAAACGCGGCTGAAGCCCCGTGCGGCGAAACAAGTGGTTCTATCTGGCCGCGCCATGGAGTATGCGACGCGCATCCGCTGGACCTTGGCCAAGGCACAAGACACGCCCATCGGCGTGCGGGATCTGGTCAGGGACGAGCCGGACGAGCTGCCAGATTGAACCAGGGGACATATCCATGACCGACCTTTCGCCCGTGCGCCGCGCACTGATTTCCGTATCCGACAAGACCGGTCTGGTCGATCTGGGAAAGGCGCTCGAAGGGCGCGGGGTCGAGATCCTGTCCACGGGTGGCTCCGCCAAGGCGCTGCGCGATGCGGGTGTTTCGGTGAAGGACGTCTCCGAGGTCACGCAGTTCCCCGAGATGATGGACGGGCGGGTGAAAACCCTGCACCCAATGGTCCACGGCGGGCTTCTGGCGCTGCGCGACAATGACGACCACGTCAAGGCGATGGACGAACACGGGATCGGCGCGATCGACCTGCTGGTCGTGAACCTCTACCCCTTCGAAGCGGCCCTGGCCCGTGGGGCGGAATATGACGAGATGATCGAGAACATTGACATCGGCGGCCCCGCGATGATCCGCGCGGCGGCCAAGAACCACGGGTTCGTGACCACCATCGTGGATGTCGAGGACTACGACGCCCTGCTGGCCGAGCTGGACGCGAATGATGGCCAGACGCGCTATGCGTTCCGCCAGCGTCACGCCCAGATCGCCTATGCCCGCACCGGGGCCTATGACGCGGCTGTTTCCGGCTGGATGGCCGAGGCGATTGGCGAGGCGAACCCGCGCCGCCGGGTCGTTGCCGGTGAATTGAAGCAGACCATGCGCTATGGTGAGAACCCGCATCAGGATGCCGCCTTCTACGTGGACGGGTCCGCGCGCGA
The DNA here is from genome assembly GCA_003520545.1 of Maritimibacter sp. GTDB lineage: Bacteria > Pseudomonadota > Alphaproteobacteria > Rhodobacterales > Rhodobacteraceae > Maritimibacter. Next base: position 2,389 of record DOUP01000149.1, read on the forward strand.
AGGCGTGGCGACCGCGACCGTGCACCAGGGCAAGGCGCTGTCTTACAACAACATCAACGACACGGACGCGGCCTTTGAGTTGGTCAGCGAGTTCCGCCCCGAGGACGGCCCCGCCGTTGCCGTCATCAAGCACGCGAACCCTTCGGGCGTGGCGCGGGGCGAGACGTTGGCGGAGGCTTACCAGAAGGCGTTCGATTGCGACCGCACCTCGGCCTTCGGTGGGATCGTGGCGCTGAACCAGCCGCTGGATGCTGAAACCGCCGCCAAGATTACCGAGATCTTCACCGAAGTCGTCATTGCGCCCGGTGCGTCCGATGAGGCGAAAGAGATTTTCGCGGCCAAGAAAAACCTTCGCCTGCTGACCACGAACGGCTTGCCCGACAACCGCTCCGGCGGGCAGACGATCCGCCAGGTGGCCGGGGGCTACCTGTTCCAGAACAAGGACAATGGGTTCATCGGGCTGGATGACCTCAAGGTCGTGACCAAGGTCGCGCCGACGGATGCGCAGATGGAAGACCTTTTGTTCGCGTGGAAGGTCGCGAAGCACGTTAAGTCCAACGCCATCGTCTACGTGAAGGACAAGGCGACGGTCGGCGTCGGTGCGGGCCAGATGAGCCGTCTGGACAGCGCGATGATCGCGGCGACCAAGGCCGAACGGATGGCGGAGCAACTGGGTCTGCCCGAAAGCCTCGCCAAAGGGTCC
>DOUP01000078.1 GCA_003520545.1 Maritimibacter sp.
ATTGGCCATTTAGGTGCCGCCCATATTGCCTAAAAATTCCAGCTAACTCTAATTCCTCCACCGAACTCTTCGCCATAAGTGTTCACCGTGTATACAAGGCGCGGATGCACTGTTCGATGCCTACCGGGTGCGGCCCGAAGACGGTGGGCTGGAGGGCTGGCACAGACGGCTCGACCGTACCATCGTCGGTGGTATGGCCTCGCCCTACGCCGGGTTCCTGGAGGACGGACAACCGCTCCATTGGGACCCGGAAACGGCGAGCCACCGCGACAAGCTCCTGCGCTATGTGAAGGACGAGGACACGCAGAGGGTGCGGGTGAAGCTCTGGGTGACACCGGACGAGGGCGAAGCGTTTGAAGACGTGGAGTGCTGGTGGAGCTTCCAGGACACCGCGCTTCCCTGTGACGTGCCGATCACCACGGAGATCGCCCTGACCCGCGAAACCGAGGTGGCGGTCATCGTCGGGCAGGATGTGCTGACCGAAACGCTGGAACCCGAGCATATCGTCATCGTCGGCATGGGCGACAGCTACGGATCGGGCGAGGGCAACCCGGATGTGCCCGCCCGCTGGCGCGGGATCACCACCGAAACCGGGCATGAATGGTTGGCAAGCTCGGCGTTTCACCTGCCGCTGCCCAAGCGGACGTGGGTCGATGACCGCTGCCACCGCAGTTTTTTCTCGTTTCAGAACCTCGCGGCGCTGGAGGTCGCGTCGAACGACCCGCATCGGTTCGTGACCTTCCTGCACTACGCCTGTTCCGGGGCCGAGATTTTCGACGGCCTTCTCGCGCCGCAATATCAATCGTGGTCCGAAGAGCCCTTCGTGCCCTACTCGCAGGTGAACGCCGCCGTGCGCGAGCTGTGCACGACGCCGGTGGCGAGCCGTGGCAGCATCCCGCGCGGCGAATACGAGGACATCACGCGCGAAGAACTGGACGGGATCGACGTCACCGCGTTCGAGCGGCGGCCCTATGCGGCGTCGACGGGGCTGTTTCAGACCGAGCTTCGCAAGAACGACGCGCTGGATCGTTATATGCGGCAGGCGCGGTCAGATACCGGGCGGGATTATCCCAGTGTCGGGATGATGAGCTGTCCGGAGGGCAAGCTGCGCAAACCGGATGCGCTGTTCCTGTCGATCGGGGGCAACGACATCGGCTTTGCCGACCTGGTGAAATATGCGCTGCTGCCCGGCACCTATGACAGTGGGCTGGTCGCCTTCTTCACCCTGCCGTCCGTCTGTCCGCCGCCCGAATACCGGGTGGACCCGAGCCTTTACCCCACGGTGTCGCAGCATTGCCTGCGCCAGGATGTGAACGGTCGCCCGACGGCGGCGGACCTGATCGACGGGACGCGCGGGCGGGGCGGGATCGGCGACAAGCTGACCCTGCTTTACAACGTGCTTCAGCATCGCTTGGACCTCGCTCCCGAGGATATCATTCAAACGCAATACCCCGACCCCCTGCGGCTTCTGCCCACCGACGCGGACCCCTGTGGCCCGCTCGACGTGGAGAACGCGGTGGTCTACGGTACGCCGGAGGTGAACGATCCCTTTTCTGCCTGGGCCGGGTTGAAGATGGGGGCGCCGTTCGACATCGCGCGGGGGTGGACCTTCAACCTGACAAGCGAGGAAGGCCACCGCACGCTCGCCGTGTTCGACATGCTGCGCGTCGCTCTGGCAAAGGCCGCGAAGGAGAACGGGATCAGCGTGGTCTGCGAAACGCGGGATGCGTTCATCGGGCATGGCTGGTGGCGGGGGCTTCAGTTGAACCTGCCCAACGCCGGGCCGCCGGGCGATCCGCGCCGCTGGGACGTGGATCTCTGGGCGCCCTATGCCTACGACAAACGCGACCGGGCGATCCGCACCGGCAACGACAGCGCCATGACCCAGCCCGACGCGGCAAGCGCCATCGCGGGGGCGGTGCATCCGAACCTGACCGGTCAGCGGCTGCTGGCCGAACGGCTGACGACACGGTTTGAAGAGGAATTGAGAGAGCGCAAATCTTTCAACGCGGGACGCATCGGGGATTTGCTGAAGGGTCTGGGCGACCTCTCGGGCCGCTAGCGCGAACCACCAGACACAAAAAGGGGCGCCACGAGGTACATGGGCGCCCCTTTTCAGTCGTTTCGTCTCGTTACGGGGTGCGGCCCCGGAATGCCCGTGCGATCATCGCGATCACGAAGAGCGCGATGAACACGAAGAACAGGATCTGCGCGATGCCGGCAGAGGCCGAGGCGATACCGCCGAAGCCAAAGAGTGCGGCGACAAGCGCGATCACCAGGAAAGTCAGTGCCCAACCAAGCATGGGGTCTACTCCTTAATTCGATTCAATTTGCGCCGTGGGGGCGCGTCTTGAGAAGGAAACACGCAATACGGCACGAATGTTCCGCGAAAAGAATCTCTCCCGCTCCGGAACAACCGGGCCGGGGCCGCGCGTTGTAGCTTCGAATGGACAGACAACTCATAAGGAGTTTCGCACATGGCTACTGCAGCACAATCCTCTACCAACGGGTCCCCCAAGGCCTATGAGGAATCCGTCAAGGATCTTGAAACCGAAATGGCCGCTCTGCGGTCGGACATTGCGGACATTTCCGAAACCCTCAAGGGTATCGGCAAAGGCGGCGTGGCCGATCTGAACGCCCGTGCCCGCGAGACGGCATCGCACCTCAAGGCCAAGGGTAAAGCCCAGGCCAAGTATGCCGGGGAGCAGGCCCATGCCGCTTACGACGCAGCCGAAGACACCGTTCGCCAGAACCCGGCCGCATCGGTCGGTATTGCCGCGGGTGTCGGCTTTCTCGTCGGTCTTTTCCTGAGCCGCCGTTCGTAAGCCCGGATGCTTGCCGCACTCGAATACCGCGCAAAACTGGCCGTTCGCCGCACCATGTTCGGTGTGGTGAGCGGTCTCTTGCTGTTCGTCGGGGTGACGTTTCTGGCCATTGCTGGCTGGATCGCGCTGGCTCAGTTCATGGAAACCCTGCACATCGCGTTGATTTTCGCGGGCGTGTTCCTGGGCCTTGGGTTTATCGCGCTGGCGTTCACCAACACCCAACGCGCCAAGATCACCATGGCGCCCAGCGTGAACGCGCGCCCCGCAACTGCCGAGCCTGTGGACGGCTTGACGATCGTCGGGGGGCTGAGCGCCGCTTTCGTGCAGGGGATCACCGCCGGGATGGCGGCGGGAAAGCGCCATGCCAATGGGCATGACCCGGACCCGGACGCGCGATACACCACGCACCACTGACCCGACCAGATGACACGACGAAGGCCCGCGGAGCGATCCGGCGGGCCTTTTCGTATGCTTTGCGGTGCGTCTTAGTGGTGCTTGATGTCGCCCGTGGTCAGGACCGGCGAAGCGTCGATGTTCTCGGCGTCGAGCATGGTGGCCACGCGCTCCAGCGTCGCGATGATCTGCGCCTGCTCCCAATCCGCCAGCGCTTCGAATTCGCTCACGTATTTCTGTTGCAGCGCATCCGGCGCATCGTCGAGCGTTTGTCGCCCCAACCCGGTCAGGGTCACGTTGGTCTGGCGGCGGTCCCGCTCTGACCGTTCGCGTGAGACCTGCCCGGCCTTGACCAGCTTGTCGACAAGAGCCGTGATCGTCGCCTGGGAAACGCCCATGCGGGCGGCAATGACCTTGGGGGTTTCCCACCCTTTCTCGCCCACGATCTGAAGCGCCCGAAATTGCGCAGCGGTCAGGCCGGCGGCGCTCGCAAGCTCTTTTCCGTAGAGCTCGGTGGCCAGCATGATCCGGCGCAGCGCGATAAGGCTATCGTCGATTCGTGACACGATGTCGTCCTCCGACCTCCTTGATGCCACGGCGAGTATGTTCGTTTCAATCATAATGCTTAGATAAGCGAAACATTCGAAATGTAAAGGATATGCGAAGGATTGTTCTCGGCCACAAATAAGAAGAACAAAGGGGTTAGATCCCGTCCAGAGCGCATTATCCCGGTTTTTTTGCCGATCTTGGAACTTTTTTACTTTGAAGGTTGAAACAAAACGGGAGGACCGTTAGTTAGACTATCGAAGGAACTTGGAGGACTGACCATGCCGAAAGACATGAGCAAGACGACGAAACAAGATAAACCCCGAACTGAGGGGCTCCATCTGCGGGAACCGATTTCCGAGGATGGGGCGCAAATCTGGGAGCTGATCCGCCTGTGCAAGCCGCTGGATGAGAACTCCATGTATTGCAATCTCTTGCAGTGCGACCACTTCAGCGAAACCTCGGTCGTGGCAGAACTGGACGGCGAAATCGTCGGCTGGATCTCTGGCTACATCGTGCCGAAGGAAGAAGCGTTGTTCGTGTGGCAGGTTGCCGTGAGCGCGAAGGCGCGCGGTCTGGGTCTGGGCGGCAAGATGCTCGACCACCTGATCGAACGCGACGCCTGCGAAGACGTGCACGCGCTGAAAACGACGATCACCGAGGACAACGATGCCTCCTGGGGTCTCTTCAAAAGCTTTGCCCGCCGTCAGGGTGGCGAGCTGACCGATGAAGCCCATTACACCGAGGAAGATCACTTCGGCGGACGCCACGACACCGAGCACATGGTGACGATCTCGCTCCCCGAGGAAGAAGATATGGCGAAGGCTGCTTGATAGCGGCCTGACGCCCTCCTCGATACACCCAATCTCAAAGGAATACCGTTATGACGACCGATACCAAATCGGCGATCAATCCCGTTTTTGCTCGCCGCGAATCCGAAGCCCGCTCCTACTGCCGGAGCTTTCCGACCACCTTTACCAAGGCGCAGGGGTCCATCATGACCACCGCCGAAG
>DOUP01000139.1 GCA_003520545.1 Maritimibacter sp.
GTTTTATGACCGGGTCACCGATCTGACCCAGTTCGGCATCGAGAAGAACGCCGATCAGGTCGGCCTCGCTGCCGCTGGCGTCGTGGGCGCCGGTGTGGCAGCCCATGCAGCCGTCTCCGCGCTCAAGGCCGCGCAGAACAAAGCTCAATCCAGGAAAGAAGAGGAAGTCTGATCATGGCGACGACTCCAAACGGTTTCGACCTCGACAACACCGGGCAGCGCATCGTCGTCGACCCGGTGACCCGGATCGAAGGTCACATGCGCTGCGAAGTGAACGTGGACGACGAAGGCATTATCCGTAACGCCGTGTCCACGGGCACCATGTGGCGCGGGTTGGAAGTGATCCTGAAGGGTCGCGATCCGCGTGATGCCTGGGCCTTTACCGAGCGCATCTGCGGCGTCTGCACCGGCACCCATGCGCTGACCTCGGTCCGGGCGGTGGAAGACGCGCTGGGCATCGAGATTCCGGACAACGCGAATTCGATCCGCAACATCATGCAGCTCAACCTGCAAATCCACGACCACGTCGTGCACTTCTACCACTTGCACGCGCTGGACTGGGTGAACCCGGTCAACGCGCTGAAAGCCGACCCGAAGCTGACCTCGGAGCTTCAGCAAAAGGTGAGCCCGTCTCATCCGATGTCCAGCCCCGGTTATTTCCGTGACGTGCAGAACCGTCTGAAAAAGTTCGTGGAATCGGGACAGCTTGGCCTGTTCAAGAACGGATATTGGGACAATCCGGCCTACCTCCTCCCGCCGGAAGCGGACCTTATGGCCACGACCCACTACCTCGAAGCGCTGGACCTGCAAAAAGAGATCGTGAAAATTCACACGATCTTCGGCGGCAAGAACCCGCATCCGAACTGGCTGGTGGGTGGCGTGCCCTGCCCGATCAATGTCCATAGCACCGGTGCTGTCGGCGCGATAAACATGGAACGCCTGAACCTGGTGTCCTCGATCATCGACAAGTGCATCGAGTTCAACAAGAACGTTTATATCCCGGACGTGAAGGCCATTGGCGGGTTCTACAAGAACTGGCTCTATGGTGGCGGTCTGTCGTCGAAATCCGTGCTCGCCTATGGCGATATCCCGGAGCATCCGAATGACTTCTCGCCGGAGCAGCTCCACCTGCCGCGCGGCGCGATCATCAACGGCGACCTGTCGGTCGTGCATGATGTCGACCCGCGTGATCCCGAGCAGGTTCAGGAGTTCGTGGACCATAGTTGGTACGAATACGGCCAGGCGGGTGTGGGTCTGCACCCCTGGGATGGCGAGACTACGCCGCGATACGAGCTGGGACCGAACGCCAAAGGCACTAAGACCAACATCGAAGAGCTGGATGAAGCGGGGAAATACTCGTGGATCAAGGCACCGCGTTGGAAAGGTCACGCGATGGAGGTTGGGCCGCTGGCCCGCTACATCGTTGGCTACGCCCAGGGGCACGAGGACATCACGGATCAGGTCACGGGCCTCTTGCGTGACATGGACCTGCCGACCGAAGCCCTGTTTTCGACGCTGGGGCGCACCGCCGCGCGGGCGCTGGAATCCGAATACTGTGGACGCCTCCAGAAGCATTTCTTCGACAAGCTCGTCACCAACATCAAGAACGGCGACGAAACGACGGCGAACGTGGCGAAATGGGATCCCTCGACCTGGCCTTCGGAAGCCAAGGGCGTTGGCATGACCGAAGCACCGCGCGGTGCCCTGGGCCACTGGATCAGGGTCAAGGACGGTCGCATCGAGAACTACCAATGCGTGGTGCCGACCACGTGGAACGGCTCGCCCCGCGACACGGCAGGCAACATCGGTGCCTTCGAGGCGTCTCTCATGGACACCAAGATGGAACGCCCGGAGGAGCCGGTCGAGATTTTGCGCACATTGCACAGTTTCGACCCCTGTCTGGCCTGTTCGACCCACGTGATGTCGCCCGACGGCGACGAGCTGGCCGACGTCAAAGTTCGCTAAGGGAGGACGAACCATGAAGAAGTTGATCACCCTCATGGTTGCCGGGATGCCGGCAACCGCCCTCGCCCACCCCGGCCACCCGGAGCTTTCGGGTGCCATGGGCCATGACGCGTCGCATATCCTGATCGGCGGCGCTCTCGCCACTGCGTTGGTGCTGGCGGCAACGGCGGTGCGCCGGGCTCTCAAAGACCGGAAGGACTGAGCCATGGCCGAGGATACCATTCATGTCCCGAACCCGGACGCGACCCCCCTGCGCAGTGCTCAACTGACCGGAGACGCGACCGAGGCGGATATCGAAAGCATCCGCAAACGCACCAGTGTCTATGTCTACGAGGCACCTGTGCGCCTGTGGCACTGGATCAATGCGCTCGCTATCATGGTTCTGATCGTGACCGGCTACCTGATCGGATCGCCGCCGCCCTCGATGCAGATCGGCGAAGCGACGCACCAGTTCGTCTTCGGCTACATCCGGTTCGCGCATTTCGCGGCCGCGATGATCATGACGGTGGGCTTCTTTGGGCGCATCTACTGGGCCTTCGTGGGCAACCATCACGCCCGCCAGTTGTTCTATGTGCCGGTGTGGCGCAAAGCCTGGTGGCGCGAGATGTTTCACGAGCTGAAGTGGTATGCCTTCATTGAGCGGACACCGAAGAAATACGTGGGCCACAACCCGCTCGCACAGCTTGCGATGTTCTTCTTCATGACCGTCGGGATCACCTTCATGATCGTGACCGGCTGGGCGCTCTATGCCGAAGGCGCGGGACAGGGCAGCTTTGCGGACACCGTCGCAGGGTGGGTGCTGGGTCTCGTGGGGAACTCCATGATCCTGCACACGTTTCACCACATCGGGATGTATTTCATCCTGATCTTCATGATCATCCACATCTACGCCGCGATCCGCGAGGACATCATGTCCCGTCAGTCGATGGTGTCGACGATGATCTCAGGCCACAGGACGTTCAAGGACGACCGAACCGATTGACCTGTGGTCGCCTGTGCGAGTTTGGGGCGAGTCGCAAGGCTCGCCCTTTTCCGTTCCGGCAAAGCAAACCCCGCCGCGCGGGACGGTGAGAGCAGGAAAACCGTCAGGCCGCCGGGCAGGACATGTGCGGCCACCAGACCATGGGATCGCGAAAATCGATCCCGTCGCGCGGGGTGAGCGTGGTGGTCACGATCTCTCCCCCTTCCCCAACGGACAGATCGAGGATACGCGATTTGAAGGCGTCGATGGCGCCGGAGCGTCCATCACGCGCGGTCTTGAGGAAATGGATGCGCTGCCCGACGTAATCGGCCGCGAAGCGTTGAGGCTCCAGGGCATTGCGCAGGAGTGCGGCGCGCGCGTCCGGCGCGCCGGTGATGTCGTCGAACCCATCGAGCGGCGCGCTCCAGTCTGGTGAGCCACCGACACAGGTCACGAGATCAACGTCCGACACCATCCGCGCCGCGCCAAGCGCCGCGTCCGCGCCGAGCCCCATGCCCGAAAGGGACAGAGGCCGCGCGCCGAAGCGGCTGCGCGCCCATGTAGACACGGTCGGAATGTCGAGAATGGCGTTGCCAAGAAGCGTCCAGAGCACCCGAGCGTAATCCTCCCGCACGTCCAACCCAAGGCTTTCGCTTTCCCGCCGTGCCCCGTGGCCCGGCAGATCCAGCGAGATGGCGACGTGACCTTCGTCATCCGCCAAACGATCGAGCAGCTTGACGCTGTCTTCCTTGCGGCGACCGAGATCGGCGATATGGATGGCGATGCCTGTGGGCGTGTCCGACGGTTGCCGCCAGATCAGCGGAATATCGTCGAGGTGGGCCTCGTGATAAGGTCTCAGAAAATGGATGCTCGCGCTCATGACGTGTTCCTTTTCTTTCGGCAGCAACGACGTCATGGCTCATTTGGCTCCACAAACAGTTAAGACCACACTATCTTGTGGGTGCCAAAAAGCCCGCCCACGGACTTTCGTGGACGGGCCGGTTGGATTTTCTTCCAGACCTTGTGGGTCGGTTACCGCACGACAGTGACGATTTCACGCGTGCTGTCGTCAACCACGACCGTATCGCCGTTCACGTTGAGATAGACGTATTGGTCGGACATCGGCACGTCGTAGACCTCCACGTCCTGCGGGATCGCCACGCCTGGAACCGGCTCACCCGTGAGGATCACCGGCTCGACCGGGTTTTGCTCGACATAGACAACCACGTCTTCGTCCACGGCCTCGCCAGCGGCGGTCGCACTGGCGACACCGCCCACGACAGCGCCCACCGGGCCGCCGACAAGCGCGCCGATGGCAGCACCGGCACCGGTGCCGAGGATCGCGGCTTCGTCGCCCGGATCTTCATATTCAACCTCGGTCACGGTCACTTCGGACACGGGCTGTTCATCAACGGTCAGGTAAGGCGAATAGACCCAGCCGGTCTCGCCTTCGGCGGTAACCTCGCACCAGCCGTCGGACGGGATGCACCCGTTCAGGTCGACTTCGGTTTCTGCGGTCAGCGTGTCCATGATGACATACTGCGGACCGGGGCCCATGCGCATGTTCAGGTCGGTGGTCACGGTCGCCGTGCCGCTCTGAGCGAAAGCGGCGCCAGCGGTCAGGCTGAGGGCTGCGGCGGTGCCGAGCAGAGTAATCTTCTTGGTCATGGTGTTTCCTCCATTTGTTTACCTGCAAGCCAGTGGCTCGCTGTGATGGTAGGGAAACGACCACTCCTGCCCGACGTTCCGAGAATCTCGAACCTCGGCGGGGACTTGCTGATCTGGCAAGCCGCTTTCCAATGCAAACCTTTTCTGAAAGTGTATTTTCCAGCTCCACCTGCGTCGTGGTGGACACAGTGCGGCTTTTTTCGTTCAATCTCTGGAACTTAATGAATTTGGGCGGTGCGCTGACAAAATGCCTCACCACCCCGGTGGACGCATTACGTTCACCATGACACCCCGCCGGTAAGTGACGTTCCGGCAAGAGGAGGGAGGCGTTCATGGCACCACGTGTGCTCATTCTCGGTATTGGTAATGTGCTCTGGGCCGACGAGGGTTTTGGCGTGCGCTGTGTGGAACGGCTCGCCAGTCGGTTCGCTTTCGACGACAAAGTGAAAATCATGGATGGCGGGACGCAGGGGCTCTACCTCCTGCCGTTCCTCGAAGAGGCCGACATCTTGCTGGTGTTCGACGCGGTCGATTACGGGATGGCACCCGGCGACATGAAAGTGGTCGAAGGCGACGAGGTTCCGTCCTTCATGGGCGCGAAAAAGATGTCGCTGCACCAGACGGGATTTCAGGACGTCATCGCGACCTCGGAACTCATGGGCTACCGCCCCGAAACCCTGATCCTCATCGGTTGCCAGCCCGAGGAGTTGGAAGATTATGGTGGTGGATTGCGCGAGGTGGTCGCCGCCCAGATAGACCCGGCCATCGACGTGGCCTTGGCCAAACTCGCGGCCCTCGGGATCGACGCGAAGGACGGTCAGCACGCGACCGACGACCTCGCGGACCCGTCCATTACGCGTGACGCCTACGAAGGCGGCCGCCCGTCCGAATGCCAGGCGCATCGCAAAGGCGACATCCGGTTCTACCCGAAAACGGAGACCGCGTAATGTGTGTCGGCGTGCCGATGCAGGTGATCCGGCGCCGGGAGCTCTCGGCGCTCTGCTCGGACGGGGTCACGACGGAGACCATCGACCTCGCGCTTGTCGGTGAGGTGGACGAGGGGACGTGGCTCCTCACCTTCCTCGGTTCGGCCCGCGAGGTGATCTCCGAGGACGAAGCCAGGAAAATCGCCGCCGCGCTGGACGGGTTGCGCTCGCTCATGAGCGGGGGCGACCTGGGCGATGCCTTTGCCGATCTGGAAGAAACCGGGCCGCGTTTGCCGCCGCACCTGGCCGCTGCCCTTGAGACAGGAAAGACAACCGCATGAGCTTGCTGGCCACACCCCCCGTGTCCAACGGCCCCTGCGGCCATCCGCTTCTCGACCGGCTGGTCGAGGATCAGGGCTACCCGCATCTGCAAACGCCCGCCGAGACCGAGGCGTGGATCTCGCGCGAAGGCGCGCATGTCGTCTTTCTTCCGGGCGACATGGCCAAGAACCTCGAAGCGCCGGATGTCGCGGTGGTCTTGCCGGAACTGCGCATGGCGTTCCAAGGGCAATTCGATTGCGCCGTGGCGCAGGGCGATGCGGACAAATGGGTTCGCGACACCATCGAAATGCACAAGACCCCGAACCTCGCGTTTTTCCGCGAGGGGCGGCTTCTGTCCTGTCTGCCCAAGGTGCGCGATTGGTCGGACTACATGGCCCGCATCCCGCAAATCCTGGCGCTTGCCACCCCGACCCCCGACGCCTGAGGAGGACCCCATGTCTGATTTCGTATTGCCCCCGATCGGCTTCGGCCCCGGTTCCCAGCCGATGAGCGAAGACGATCAGCTTGAATACATGCAACTGCCGCAGGACATGCGGACCTTCACGCCCTCGACACCCGAGGTGGACGACGCCACCCGCGTCGCCCCCGCGATGGCCATGCTGGCCGAGATCGCCGCGGCCTGTGCCCGCGTTGGGCAAGGGATGGCCGCCGAGAGCTTTGACCTGACCACGCTGGACAAGGACAACCGCGCCTTCATGGCAGAAACCATGGGCGAAGGCGAAGTGGCGATGAAGGTGCAGGGCACCCCGGCGCTCAGCATTCAGGAAAGCTGGTTCGCCGGGGTCTGGATGGTCACGGGCCACGGTGTCGACCGGATCGACGTGGGCCACGTACCGCCCATTGCTCTGGAGCGGGCCCACCGCCCCCACCGTGCTGGCGTTGGGGCGGGGATCGCGCTGATTCCCGGGCTGGCCAACGGCCCCGCGCTGATCACCGAACTGTTCGAAAAAACCGCCACATGGCGACCGGGTGATACGCCGCATGTGGTCAACCTCACTCTCCTGCCCCATACCGAGGCCGACCTGGCCTGGCTCTCGGATGCCTTCGGCGAAGGGGCAACCACCATCCTGTCGCGCGGCTATGGAAACTGCCGCATCACCGCGCAGGCAACCCCGCACCTGTGGCGCGTGCAATTCTTCAACTCGACCGAACAACTGATCCTCGACACCTTCGAAGTGACGGACGTGCCGGAGGTGGCGCTGGCGGCCGATGTGGACCTGGAGGATAGCGCCGAACGCATCACGGAAGTGATCGAGGCAATTCAATGAACGGGCAGACGACCGGGTTTGAAGGCTCGTTTCTGGGTGCGATAGACAAGATCAGCCCGCAGGCGATCATGGAGTGCAAGGTCTGCTGGACCCCCTACAACCCCGCCGAGGGCGACGAATTCCGCCAGATTGATCCCGGCACCGCTTTCGTCGATCTGCCGGAGGATTGGTCCTGCCCGAATTGTTCTTCGCCGAAAGATCAGTTCCTTGTCGCGGAAGACCCCGGAAGCCAATCCGCCGCCGAGCTTCGGCTACTGGAGGCGCTGACAGGTAAACTGGTCGCGGATTTCACCGAAGTCTGGAATGGCACCATGCGGGACGTGCCGCTGGTCAACGCGGCGCTGCGGGTCGAGGCGGTGGGCTGGCGTGTGGTCGATGGGCGCCCCCTGGGCGTGCTCATTTCACCGTGGTTCATGAACCTGATCCAGCTTCCGGGCGTGGATGACGACTGGTCGGGGCTTCGGGCCGGTGTGAAGGAAAACATGACGTTTCCCTCTGGCGAATACGAATTCATCCACAACACCCGCGAGATGATCGGGGGCTACAAAGCCTGCTCTCTGTTCTCGCCGATGGGCGATTTCAACACGCAACAACAGGCCGTCGATGTGGCCGAGGCGGTAATGGTGGAGCTGTTCAAGGAAGACAACATGGCCGAGACTGACCGTGCCGCGGACATTCGCGCGGCGCGGGAAGATGAGATCGCCGCGGTCTCGGCTGTGGAAGCCGACGACCACGCCGCACTGGACGACCGCGCCGTGATCGCCGAACCTACGCGCAGACAAGTGCTGACCGGAGGTCTGTCCGACTAATGCGCGACCAGGGGCCATATCAGGTGGTGTGCGGCCCGGACTTGCCGGTGGCGAAGCTCGTTATCGGGAAACCGGCGGTCGAGGCGGCCGCGCTGCTCCCGCGGCTCTTCAACCTGTGCCGTGCAGCGCAGGCAACGGCGGCGGCGATGGCCATGGGCCTGCCTGCGCCCGATGTGGACCTGTCGGGCGAGATCCTGCGCGACCACTTGGTGAAGTTGACACTGACCTGGCCACGCCTCGTGGGTTTGGACCCGTTACCATTGCCTAAAAACTGGCAAGCCGGTGGCGCGGCGCTCCTGGATCAATTGTTCGAAACACGCTTCCCCGAGACACCCGAGGCCTTCGAGGCCGCGCTTTTGTCGGGCGCGGGCCTTGCGCCATTCTTCGTGGCATTGGCCAAGTCGCTGCCCCCCGGGTTCGGCGCAGGCCCCGCGCTGCCTGTCATGCAAGACCCCGAGGCCTTCGCGCCGGGAGCCTATGAAAACTCTGTCGCGGGCCGACAGGTGGACCACCCGGTTCTGCGGGCGATCGAGGCGACGCGCGGGCGCGATCTCTATTGGCGAGCGGTGGCGCGGCTTTACGACCTGGCTGACGCCGCGCAGGGCAATCTGCCGCCGCCGCGTATGGCGGGGGCTGGTCGCGTCCTGGTGCCTGCCGCACGCGGCACCTACGCCGTCGCCGCCACGCTGGAGGCCGGGGTGGTTACTGAGTTTACGCGTGTGACCCCAACCGATCACTTGCTTGCCGAAAATGGTATAGCAGACATCACGATTGCGGGTTTTGCTGACCCTGATCAAAGAACGATCCATCTGGCCATGGATATTCTCGATCCTTGTATCCCCATGGAACTGAAGGAGCGGAACCATGCATGAAATGTCGCTTGCCGAAGGGATGCGCGAGATCATCGTGGACAATGCCGCCAAGCATAACGCCAAGCGGATCAGCCGTGTGCGCGTTGAGATCGGGCGGTTTGCGGGGGTCGAGAAAGATGCGCTGTCCTTTGCGTTCGACGTTGTCATGCGCGGCTCACCGGCCGAGGGCGCGGAGCTTGTGATGATCGACCTGCCCGGACGCGCAAATTGCTTCGGCTGCGGTGAAACCGTGCAGATTGAAGACCGGCTGGACCCCTGTCCGCGTTGCGGCAGCCTCCAGTTGATGCCCGATGGGGGCGACGAAATGCGGATCAAGGATTTGGAGGTGGCGTGATGTGCACGGTTTGCGGATGCGGTGAAGCGACGGTCGAGGGCCAAAAGGGCCGCGGCCATTCCCATGGTCACTCCCACGATCACGGGCATGATCACGACCACCACCATAGCCATGATCACCACCATCACGACCAATTCCACGTGCACCACGAGGGCGACAACGTGCATTACGGCAAGGGGGACGCAGGCGTCGACGTGGCCGGGATGAGCCAGGACCGGCTGATCGAGATCGAGACCGGAATCCTGTCGAAAAACGACCGCTACGCCGCCGCCAACCGCGAGGCGCTGACCGCGCTCGGTGCTTTTGCCGTGAACCTCGTGTCCTCGCCCGGCTCGGGGAAAACCACGCTTCTGTGCAAGACCATCGAAGCCCTGGGCGACCAGCCTTTGGCAGTGATCGAAGGCGATCAGCAAACCGCCAATGACGCCGACCGCATCCGCGCGACCGGGGCCAAGGCCATTCAGGTGAACACCGGCAAGGGATGTCACCTTGACGGGCATATGATCGGCCACGCGATGGAACATCTCGATCTGGCGCGCGGTGCGATGCTGTTCATCGAGAACGTCGGAAACCTCGTCTGTCCCGCTGGCTTTGACCTTGGCGAAGATTGCAAAGTTGCGATCTTGTCAGTGACCGAGGGAGAGGACAAACCGCTGAAATATCCCGATATGTTCACCGCAAGCCGCATCGCGCTTTTGAACAAAGTCGATCTCGCGCCGCATTGCGACGTGGATCTCGACCTCTACGAGGAAAACCTGCGGCGGATTAACCCGACCATCGAGATCATCCGTGTTTCCGCCCGCACCGGCGAAGGGCTGGGCGATTGGGTCGCCTGGCTACGATCCAACCTCGCCGCCAAGACCGCGACCGAGGCGGCCGAGTGATGCCCGAAGCGCGTCCTTCCATCCTCCTCGTCGATGACGAGCCGCATTCGGTCAGCGCCATGGAGATGGCGCTCGAAGATGATTTCGACTGCCTTACCGCGACCAATGCCGACGACGCCATGGCCCTCATGGCGGACAGTTACGTGCATGTCATTTTCTGCGACCAGCGGATGCCCGGTACCACGGGTGTCGAGTTTCTGACCGAAGTGCGCGAGCGCTGGCCGGAAACCGTGCGGATCATCATCACTGGCTACACCGAAGCGACGGACATGATATCGGCCATCAACGAAGCCGGGATTTACCAGTTCGTCACCAAGCCGTGGCACCCGGACCAGCTATTGATGGTGGCACGAGGGGCCGCGCGACTGTTTCAACTGAGCCGGGACCACGACCGGCTGACGCTGGAAAGCAAGTACCTCGCCAATACCGCTGAATCGAAACTGGAAAAACAGCGTGCGGCGCTGAGGAACGGGCTGGGGTTCGAAAACGTCATGCGCGCGCCGAACTCGCCCATGAACCAGATCATCGAGGTCGCGCGGCAATACGCAAGCTTCGACGTCCCCGTGCTCGTCACCGGCGAGCCCGGCGTGGGTAAGGTGCAGATGGCGCGGGCGATGCACTACACATCCCTGCGTTCAGAGCGTCCGTTCTTCGAATTGAATTGCGCGGGCCTGTCGGACCAGATGATCGAAATCGAATTGTTCGGTGCCAAACGCGGCGCCGTGAACGGGCTCAACTCCAACAAGATCGGGCTCTTGCAGAAGACCGACCGGGGCACGCTGTTTCTGAACGGGATCGACACGCTGTCGCCCCGGCTCCAGATCGAATTGCTCCGTGTCGTTCAGGAAGGAGCGTTTCAGCCGCTTGGCGGGCATGAGACGATCACCACGAACACGCGCCTTCTCAGCGGTGCGCATATCGACCTGCGTACCGCCGTTGCCGACGGCAGGTTTCGCGCGGACCTCTATTATGCGATCTCGACCGCCGAAATCACCGTGCCGCCCCTGCGGGCGCGCCCCGGTGACGTTGCCATTCTCGCGCAGCACATGTTGGCGGACGCGGCCCAGAGCCACGGCAAGGTCGTCCACGGCATCGCGGAACCGGCGTTGGAGTTTCTTGAGAACTACGATTGGCCCGGCAACCTGCGCGAATTGGAAAACGAGATCACCCGCATGATGATCTTCGCCCAGGAACGGGTGTTGGGACCGGAGCTGATCTCCCGCCATATCCTTCAGGCCGCGCCGTCCGACGAGGGTGCCGACCGCCGCGCGGACCAGGTGCTGGTGGGCGACGGGTCGCTCAGGGAGCGCGTTGAACTGATCGAGATGCGCATCCTGCGCGAAACGCTTACCCGCCTGAAATGGAACAAATCGCGCGCTGCCGCCGAACTGGGCCTGTCCCGCGTCGGGCTTCGCGCAAAACTCGACCGCTACGGCATCCAGCCGCCGGTCTCACAGGAGAGCTGATATGTGCCTGGGCATCCCCGGACAGATCGTTGAAATCACCGATGAAACCCGCCTCATGGCCATGGCTGACGTGTCAGGCGTGAAGCGCGAAGTGTCGATCGCCCCTGTGCTTGGCGCAGGTATGAAACCCGCGGACGTGATCGGAGAATACGCCCTGATTCATGTCGGTTTCGCCATGGCCCTGATCGACGAACACGAAGCAGCGGAGACGCTCAAGGCGCTTGAAGGTCTGGGCGAGGCGCAGGAAACGCTCGACGCGATGGCGGAAGGCGCGAAAGCTCTGGAGGGTCAGGCATGAGATACGTCGAGGAATTCCGCGACCCGAAGGCCGCCAAGGCGCTTCTCGCCGAGATCGCCCGCGTGACGGACGAGATCGGCGCCACCAAGGCAAAACCCGTCCACATCATGGAAATCTGCGGCGGGCATACCCACGCGATCTTTCGCTATGGGCTGGACCGGCTGACGCCCGAGGGGGTGGAATTCATCCACGGCCCCGGCTGTCCTGTCTGTGTGCTCCCCATGGCGCGGGTCGATGAATGTGTCCAGATCGCCGAGCAGCCGGATGTGATCTTCACCACCTTTGGCGACGCGATGCGGGTGCCGGGAACGAAGAAATCATTGCTACAGGCCAAGGCGGACGGCGCGGATATCCGCATGGTTTATTCACCCCTGGACGCGCTGGAACTGGCGCGGCGCAACCCGGACAAAGAGGTCGTCTTTTTCGGTCTCGGGTTCGAGACGACGACGCCGTCGACGGCGCTGTCGATCCAGCAGGCAGCAGCCGAAGGGCTCACGAACTTCAGCGTCTTTTGCAACCACATCACCGTGCCGCCCCCGATCAAAGTGCTCCTCGATGATCCTCACATGGTGCTCGACGGCTTCGTCGGGCCGGGGCATGTGTCGATGGTCATCGGCACGCATCCTTACGACTTCATCCCCGAGGACTACGGCAAACCCATCGTGGTCGCGGGCTTCGAACCGCTTGACCTTCTGCAATCGGTTCTCATGGTGCTTCGCCAGATCCGCGATGGACGCGCCGAGGTGGAGAACCAGTATTCCCGCGTGGTGCCAGAACACGGAAACCCCGTCTCCATTGCCGCGATGGAAGATGTCTACGAGAAACGCCCCTCTTTCGCCTGGCGCGGGCTTGGTGAAATCGACGAGAGCGGGCTTCGTATCCGGGACAAATACGCCGCCTTCGACACCGAGGCCAAGATGGGCATCGGCTACGGCGCGGAAGTGGCGCGGGAGGTCGAAGAACCGGAAGGCTGCGCCTGTTCGCAGGTCATGACGGGCCGGATCAAACCGACGGGCTGCCCGCAGTACGGCACCGGCTGCACGCCCGAAATGCCGCTTGGCGCGTTGATGGTTTCCTCCGAAGGTGCTTGCGCGGCCTATTATCAATACGGCCAACGGCGACCCGTGGAGACGGCAGAATGAAAGATACGCCGGGGCAAAGCAAGCTACGCGACGCGCGGGTGACCATGGCCCACGGCGGGGGCGGCAAGGCGATGCGCGATCTGATCGAGAGCGTGTTTACCGACGTTTTCGAACCTGACGGTATGGAAGACCAGGCGCGTCTGACCATGGACGCGCTGGCGTTGCCCGGCGCGCGGCTCGCCATGACCACCGACAGCTTCGTCGTAACCCCGGTGGAGTTCCCCGGCGGCGACATCGGCAAACTCGCCGTATGCGGCACGGTCAACGACCTCGCCGTGGGAGGCGCAAAGCCCCTGTATCTGTCCGCCGCCTTCATCATCGAGGAAGGCACCGAAATTGCGCTGTTGCGTCGGATCGTCGCGACCATGAAGCGGGAGGCCGACAAGGCGGGCGTCAGGATCGTCACCGGCGACACCAAGGTCGTCGGGCGCGGGTCAGCCGACCAGGTATTCATCACCACGACAGGCGTGGGCTTCATCGCGCCCGAGACAGACATGAAAGCCGGCAACATACAGCCCGGCGACGTGGCCATCGTGAATGGCGTGCTTGGGGACCACGGGGCCTGTATCCTCGCCGCACGCGGCGACATGGCGTTGTCCTCCGACTTGGTATCCGATTGCGCGGGGCTGGGTCATTTGATGGCCGCCGTGCAGGCCGCCTGCCCCAATCTGCGCGCGGCCCGAGATTGCACACGCGGCGGTTTGGCATCGGCCTTGAACGAAATGGCCGAGGTCGCCGGGGTCGCCGTGGAGATCGTGGAAGAAGACCTGCCGCTGCGTGCAGAGGTCAAAGGCACTTGCGAAATCCTTGGGCTGGACCCGCTCTACCTGGCGAACGAGGGCCGGTTGGTGCTCTTCGTGCCAGAAGACGAGGTCGAAGCGGCGCTGACCGCGATGCGCGCGGTGCCAGAAGGCGCAGGCGCGGTAGTGATCGGGCGGGCCCATGCGGGTTACAAGGGCGAAGTCACGATGCGCACGCTTTTCGGCGGGGCGCGGATCGTCGATATGCTTGTGGGCGAGCAGCTTCCACGGATTTGCTGAGGGCGATTTCGGACGCCGAAATCGGGTCGAAATCATGAGATGATTTCCGGACAGTGCCTTTGATTTGGTCGTGCGAAATCAAAGGCGACATCATCGCATGATGTCGCCTCTGCACAAGTCCGCCCCGTCGCGTGCCTTGCTCTGCCGGGCGCATTGGCGTCTAAGGTCCGCATGACGACGATCCCCGACATCCCCGAAGCCAGCGAACGCGCGCTGTCCTATCCCCAGTTTCGCCGATTTTACGTCGGCGCGGTGTCGGGCACCAACGGTGGCTGGGTGAGCCGCATCCTCATGTCGTGGCTCGCTTGGGACCTGACCCATTCACCGACCTTCGTCGGCGTCATCGCCGCGACCACGCTGCTCCCCGTTGCCATTTTCGGCCCTTTCTTCGGCGCGATTATTGACCGGATGTCCACGCGCGTGGCCTTCCAACGGGTCGCGCTCGCCATGATGGTCGCACCCGCCCTTCTGGCGCTCCTGATGGTCGCGGGGCTCCTGACCGCCCCGACGTTGTTCCTCGTCTCGCTCACCTTCGGCACCGTCATGTCGGCCTATCACCCGGTACGTCAGTCGCTGGGTCCAAGGTTGGTGGAGCGGCCCGCGATCGGGTCGGTCGTGGCTCTCGCAGCGCTCAACTTCAACATCGGGCGGCTTTTGGCACCTGCCGTCGGCGGCGCGTTGATCGCAAGCTACGGCACCCTGCCTGCCGCCCTGCTCGCGCTGGCCATGACGATCCCGAACGCCGTCATTGCGCCCACGCTCGAACCGCGTGAAGGCGACCACAGTAAGCACGGCGCGATGATCGACGACCTGCGCGAAGGCTTCCGCGTGGTCTGGCAACGCTGGCCGATCCGGCGCTCGATCCTGCTCGCCGTCGCTTCTCTCGGGTTGATCCGGGGGTTTCCGGAGATTCTCTCGGTCATCGCGGACGGCGTATTCGAGCGAGGTGCCGCAGGGCTTGGCCTCCTGACCTCCTCGGTCGGGGGCGGCGCGTTGATCGCGGCCATTTTCCAAGTCGTGGCGGGCACCCGGCTCCTGCGCCACCGGGTGCTGCGCTTTGCGATGATCTGGGTCGGGTTCGCGGGCATTCTCGGCGTGGCCTTTGCGCCGAGCTTCCTCTGGGCTCTGGGTCCCGCCGCCGCCATCGGGTTCTCGTCGACCTACGTCGGCGTGTCGCTTCAGATCGGGGTGCAGGCCCGGTTGGAGGATGAATTGCGTGGGCGGGTCATGTCGATCTGGATGCTGGCCAATACCGGTTCCACGTCGCTCTTCGCCTTCCTGGTCTCGGCGCTGACGGAGTGGCGGTCGATCACTTNNATCACTTGGGCGGCGGTGTCGCTTCTGATCGTCTGCGCGGTGGCAACGCTGATCATCTGGATGCGGCCCGTGCGCGACTGACGGCTACTCCGCCGCCCGTTCGCCCAGAAAGCCGCCCGACTGGTGCGCCCAGAGACCGGCGTAAATCCCGCCCTTGTCCAGGAGGTCGGCGTGGCTCCCCTGTTCCACGATCCGCCCCTCGTCCAGGACGACGATCCGGTCCATATGCGCGATGGTCGACAAACGGTGCGCGATGGCGATCACGGTCTTGTCCTCCATGATGTCATAAAGCGTGTCCTGGATGGCGGCCTCGACGATACTGTCCAGGGCACTCGTCGCCTCGTCCAGCACCAAGATAGGCGCGTCCTTGATGATGGCCCGGGCAATGGCGATACGCTGGCGCTGACCACCTGAGAGCTTCACCCCACGTTCCCCCAGATGCGCTTCATAGCCTTCGCGCCCGTCGGCATCCATGAGGTCACCGATAAAGGTATGCGCTTCGGCACGCTCGGAGGCACGGATCAGCTCGGCCTCGTCCGCCTCTGGCCGTCCGTAAAGGATGTTCTCGCGCGCCGAGCGGTTGAACATTGCGGTGTCCTGCGTGACCATCCCGATGGCGCGGCGCAGGGAGTTCTGCGTCACATGTGCAATGTCCTGACCGTCGATCTCGATCTTGCCCTCTTCCGGATCATAGAGCCGTAGAAGCAGCGCGACGAGCGTCGACTTCCCCGCCCCCGAAGGCCCGACAATGCCAAGTTTTTCGCCCGGCTTCACGGTCAGCTCGATCCCGCGCACGCCGCCCTTCACCCGACCATAGGCGAAGCCTACGTCGTTGAAATGGATTGCCCCGGACGTCAGGTCCAGCGGCTTCGCATCCTCGGCGTCGCGCAACCGGCGGTCCGGGGTCAGCGTGCGCATCCCATCCTCGATCTCGCCGATGTCACGATAGAGGCCCATGAGCGCGAAACTGACCCAGCCGGTCATCTGCGCGAGCCGGACCGAGATGGTGCCGGCGGCCACGATATCGCCCTCGGACGCGCTGCCTGCTTGCCACGCCCAAAGCGCACCGCCGACCAACAGAACCGGAAGCACACCGGCCAGCGACATGAGCGTCAGGCGGAAGGTCGCGGCGAGGCGACCGAAGTGGATCACGGCGCCGCGGAACTCCTTGACCGCCGAAAGCGCACCCTCGTCCTCGTGACCCGCGTTGGCAAAGAGCTTGACGGTGCGGATGTTGGTGATCGTATCGACCACCTTGCCGGTCACCACGGCGCGTTTGGAAGCGCGGAATTTCGCCCTTATCCGCACGCGCGGGATGAAGAACCGGATGACAAGGATATAGGCCGCGAACCAGATCAGCATGATCGGTGCAAGCCACGGGTCGATGGAAAAGACCAGAAACAGCGCACCGATGACCGAGGCAAGCGCGAAGAAGATCACGTTGATCGCCTCGACCACGAGGTTGGTCATGGCATTGGCTGTCTGCGCCTGTTTCTGTGCCAGTCGCCCAGCGAAATCGCTATCGAAGAAATCGACGGATTGGCCCAGCATCCAGCGGTGCAGGCGCATGATGACCAGTGGCGAGATCGAAGGCGTCACCACCACCGAGGTCATGAAGTTCGACATGGCGAAGACGACGGGCCGCAGGATCAGGAAGAACCCCAAACCAAGCACGAAAAGTCCAAGGTTGGCGGCGGAGAAGAAATCGGCTTTCCCGGTTTCCACGACGCCGTCAATCACCCGCCCCAGCACCCAGGCGGTGCCGGTTTCCGACGCACCGGCCATGGCCGAGGCGAGCGCCGCGATCATCAGGACCGGCCATGCGCCCTTGAGCGTCCAGCGGACGAAACCGCCAAGCGTCTGCGGTGGCGGGCCGTCGGCGGGGCGGAAAGGGTCGATGAGGTCGCTCAGGGCCATTCGGTCAATCTAAGTGCTGCTGGAGGGCGGGCCAAGTCACCCTCGCGTGTTCGTCTTCATTCATCGGCGAGGAACCCGCCCGACTGCCGCGCCCAGAGACCGGCATAGGTGCCGCCCTCTGCCAGCAGTTCATCGTGCGTGCCGTCCTCGATCACCCGGCCCTGATCCATCACGACGATCCGGTCCATGGCGGCGATGGTGGAGAGCCGGTGCGCAATCGCGATCATCTGGTCGTCCTTCGCGCCGGGTCGTCCATAGAGGATATTGGCCCGCACCGAGCGGTGAAGGAGAGAGCTGTCTTGCGTGACCATCCCGATGGAGGCGCGCAGGCTGTCCTGCGTCACCGCGCTCACGTCCTGACCGTCAATCAGGATGCGCCCCTCTTCGGCATCGCGGAACCGCAGGAGCAGATTGACCAGCGACGACTTGCCTGCGCCGGAACGGCCCACGAGCCCGACTTTCTGCCCCGCCGGGATATCGAGAGTAACGTGACCCAGACCACCCGTTCCCTTGCCGTAGTGGTGGCTCAGATCCTCGATGCGGAGCGCGCCCTTGGTCACGGCAAGCGCGGGAGCGTTCGGTTTATCCACGACGTCGTGCTCGACCGAGATCGAGCGCAGCCCTTCGCGGATCACGCCCGCATGTTCGAACATGCGGATGGCGACCCACATCAGCCAGCCGGACATGCCGTTCAGCCGAAGCGTCAGCGCAGAGGCCGCGGCGACATCACCCACTGAAACCCTACCGACCGACCAGAGCCAGACCGCAGGCCCCAGCATACCGACCATGAGCAGACCGTTCAGAACGTTCTGCCCGCGCTCATTTCAGTCATCAGGCGCAGGAACCGTGAAAGCCGCGCGCGGTGGCGGCGCATGGCGGATTGGACGTAGACCTCTTCCGTGTTGCCCTGACCGAAGAGCTTCACCGTCTCGACGTTGGCATAGGCATCCACGATCCGCCCTGTCACCAGACTGCGCGCATCCGTCCATTTCTCGGACGCCGCGCCAACGTGGGTCGAGACGTTCCAAGTATACCAGATGAAGCCCGCGACCCAGAGCACGAGAGGGATGGCCAGAACCGGGTCCATGGTGGCCACGATGATGCCTGCCGCGATCACGTAGGTCGCCGAGAACCACAGCGCCTCCAGCGCCATGAACACGGTGTCTTCCACCGCCGGTCCCAATTGCATCACGCGGTTGGACAACCGGCCCGCGAAATCATTCTGGAAAAAGCTCATCGACTGGCCGAGCAGGTGTTTATGCCCGCGCCAGCGCACCTGGTCTTGCATGTTGGACACCAGCACGTTTTCCAGGAACAGCGAATTCAGCCCGATCATCAGGGGCCGCAGCAGGAGAACGAATAACGCGGCCAGCGCGAGTTCCCAGCCATGGGCCGCCCAGAACCCTTCGGCCCCGGTATCGAGCAGATCCACGACGCGGCCCGAATAGGCGATGATCGCCGTTTCGGCCACCGCGACGAACATTCCGGACACCATCATCACCGGCAACACCCGGCGGAAGTTCCCGAGCTGCGAGCGCAGGTAGGGCCAGTAGCGATCGGGTGGCGTGTCCTCGCGAAAAGGGGCGAAGGGATTTACGAGATTCTCGAAAAAACGAAACATGACGGGGTCTCTTTGGGTAAAATAGCACCGAAAATGTTGAAAAGGTGCTGGGCAGGTCGAAGATGCGAATGGGCTGAATGCAGCCCGAAAGGTTCGGGCGTGTCAGCCGTAGCAGTAGGGAACCTTGTTGAATCGCATCTGAGCCTCCGTCATGGGTGCAGGACTGATAGCCGCACAGACCGCAGCTGTCACCTTTTTCTTTGCCAAGATCGGGATCACTCAGCCGCCGAGGGTCGCCAAAACCTCGTCGGCGGCGACCGTGGGCGACAGGTCGCCCCGCTCCACGCGCGCGCCGAGATCGGCGATCCGCGCGCGGACCTCAGGATCCTTGTCGAGCCGCGCGAGAAGCCCCGCGCGCAGGTCTTCCATGAACCAGTGGCGCGCCTGTTCGGCCCGCATCTTGTCCCAATGCCCGCTTTCCTTGCGCCAGGCCGCAAGCGTCTCCATCGCCTCCCATGCTTCCGGCAAGCCATCATGGGTGACGGCAGAAACCATCATCGCCTTGGGGTAACCCTCCGGGTCCTGCGGCCGTTTGCGCAGGAGCTTCAGTGCGCCGGTGTAGTCAGCGCAGGTGCGGGTCGCCGTTGGCTTCAGATCCCCGTCGGCCTTGTTCACGAGGATCATGTCGGCGATCTCCATGATGCCGCGCTTGACCCCCTGCAATTCATCCCCGCCCGCGGGCGCGATCAGCAGGAGGAACAGATCGGACATCTCCGCGACCATGGTCTCGGACTGGCCGACGCCCACGGTTTCGATCAGCACCACGTCGAAACCGGCAGCCTCGCACAGCGCAACGGCTTCGCGGGTGCGTCGCGCAACGCCGCCCAACTGGCTCTGGCTCGGGCTAGGACGGATGAAGGCCCGCGGGTGGCGCGACAGTTCCTCCATCCGGGTCTTGTCGCCTAGAATGGAGCCGCCTGAGCGGGCCGAGGACGGGTCCACGGCCAACACCGCGACCTTTAACCCGCGTTCGATCAGGAACATGCCGAAGGCTTCGATGAAGGTGGACTTGCCGACACCCGGCGTGCCCGACATGCCGATACGAAGCGCTTGCTTGCCGCCCGGTTTCAGCGCATCCAGAAGTTCGACCGCCTGCGCACGATGATCGGCCCGCGCACTTTCCACCAAGGTGATCGCACGGGACAGGGCGCGCCGTTCCCCCGCTTCAAGCCGTTTCGCCAGATCGTTCAAGTCGGTCGTCGCCATCGCCCTACCCTTCTTCTGCGTCTCCCGACATGCCGAACCCTCCCGGCAATGTCCAGCCGATCCAACCGTCACACACTTGTCAGCGTGGGTTTCAGCGTTTTACTGATAGCGAAAGGTTGAAAGCTGGCTAATCTTCCCCGGTATTTGAAGGGGTCATTTTCAGGAGTACCTTGTCCATGTTTCGCAGAGCCGCAGCAGCGCTTGCCCTGCCCGTCATTCTGTTTGCCTCACAGCCAGCACAGGCAGCCACCGAAAAATATCGTGTCGCGCTCCGGGGGTTTCCGGTCGGCATGATGACCGTAACCGACCAGCGCGGCGGCAACGGCGTTTATGATGCGAAATCCCATTTCAAGACCACCGGCCTCGCCGGCGTGGTGCGGGAAGTCTATTTCACCATGCAGTCACGCGGGCGTCACAAGGGGGCGTCCCTCTATCCGGTTCATTTCGTGGAAGACATGAACACTGGCAAACGAAAATCCAACGGTAAGGTTCAGTTCAACGGTGGAGATGCCCGCTGGGACCCGAACACCGCCATGATCGCCGTTCTTGCCGACCGTCCGGTTGCACAGGGCTGCGCCTTCGACGAAAGCGTTTTTGACGGCAAGCGCACTCATCAACTCAAGATCTGGACAGTTTCGGAAAGCGAGGGACAGCTGAACTGCAAAGGCACCTTCACTCGCACGGCGGGCTACACGGCCAAGCAGTTGTCGTCCAGAATGGGCTACACTTTCACCATCAGCTACAACAATCAGGGTGGGACTTGGGTCTTCAACGAAGCGGCGACCGACACCGACTATGGGCGTGTGAACCTCTACGCCCGGTGACTTGTCGCGCAGGTGCTCCGGCCCCATAACGGGACCATGCACATGTCTCTCCCGATAGACGAGGTCATAGGTGACCTGCGCGCGGCTCTCCGGCAGGCGGGCCGCGTCGTTCTTATGGCTCCGCCGGGGGCGGGCAAGACGACACGGGTGCCGCTTGCGATCCTCCCGGATGTAACCGGCAAGATCGTCATGCTTGAGCCCCGACGTCTGGCCGCCCGCGCCGCGGCAGAACGCATGGCCGCCACCCTGGGCGAGCGGGTCGGCGAAACGGTCGGCTACCGCATCCGGGGCGACGCCAAGGTCGGCAAAGCCACCCGGATCGAGGTCGTGACCGAAGGCATCCTGACACGAATGCTGCAATCCGACCCGGAATTGACCGGCATCGGGGCGTTGATCTTTGATGAATTCCACGAACGCAGCCTGAACGCGGACCTCGGCCTGGCGCTGGCCTGGGAGGCACGCGAGGCTTTGCGCGACGACCTGGCGCTGATCGTCATGTCCGCGACCCTGGACGCGGGTCCCGTTGCCGCGCTTCTGAACGATGCGCCGATCGTGTCCTCCGAAGGCCGTGCCTATCCGGTTGAGACCCGCTGGCTGGATACGCCGGTAAAGAAAGACAAACGCTTCGACGCCGCCACCTGCGACCTGATCGAACGCGCGGTGTCCGAGACCGAGGGCGGTGTGCTCGTCTTCCTGCCCGGCGAAGGCGAAATCCGCCGCGTCGCCTCTGCGCTGCGCCTGCCCGACGACTGCCACGTCCACACGCTCTTCGGCGCGATGGAGATGAAAGCCCAGCGCGCCGCGATCCGACCTGCCGAGACCGGGCGCAAAGTGGTGCTCGCCACGTCGATCGCCGAAACCTCGCTTACCATCGAAGACGTGCGGGTCGTCGTGGATACGGGCCGCGCCCGACGTGCGCGGTTCGATCCCGGCTCCGGTATGTCGCGGCTGGTGACCGAGCCGGTCAGCCGCGCCGAAGCCGAACAGCGCCGGGGCCGCGCGGGCCGGGTGGCGAAGGGCACCTGTTACCGGATGTGGACACGCGGCGAAGAAGGGGCCCTGCCTGCCTTTCCACCGGCCGAGATCGAGGTCGCCGATCTCGCCCCCCTCGCGCTCGAACTGGCGCTCTGGGGCGCCGGCGACGGCGAGGGGCTGGCGTTCCTGACGCCACCCAATCCGGGCGTGCTGGCCGAGGCGCGTGCGCTCCTCACCGACCTCGGAGCGCTTGATGCCACCGGCATCACCGAGCACGGAAAAACGCTCGCCCGCCTGCCGCTGCACCCACGATTGGGCCATATGCTCGTCCTCGCAGGCAAGGCCGCCGCACCGCTCGCCGCGCTCCTCGGAGAACGCGATCCGCTTCCCCGGCCCGCGCCCGTCGACCTGACGCTCCGGCTCTCAGCGCTCGACCGTCCCGGAGAGAGGAACGCCAACCGTGGCGTGGTGGACCGTATCCGCCAAGAGACCAAACGCCTCGCCCGGCTCACCCGCGATGCGCCCGCGATGTCCGCCGCCGAAATGGCCGCGCTTGCCTACCCCGACCGTGTCGGGCTGCGCCGAAAGGGCGATCAGCCGCGCTACGTCCTCTCTGGCGGCAAAGGCGCGGTGCTCGCCGACGATGACCCGATGGCCGCCGCCCGCCTCATCGTCGTGACCGACACCGACGGCAACCCGCGCGA
>DOUP01000301.1 GCA_003520545.1 Maritimibacter sp.
GTCCGGGCGTGCCGGGCGCGGTCAACCGCCCCTCGCTGTCGTCCTTCGCACGGATATGGTTGTCGATCTGGCGATCTTCGGCACCCGTGGGAACGATGGTCAGGAAGTCGCTTCCGTTGATCGTGCCGGTCCAGGAGAAGTCGAAGACCGCGCCCGTGGTGACTTCGGCAGGCGCAGTCAACGTGACCTGCGGCAACTCCGGCTCCGGTTCTGGCTCCGGTTCCGGCGCGGGGGTCGTCATCGCGGCCTGCACCTGATCCAGCGCCTCGGTCAGTTCGGCGGCATTGCTGGCGGGCACGAAGACGCCGCCGGTGTTCTCGGCAATACAGGCAAGCTCCGCCTGCCCCTCGCTGTCGAGATCGAACCCCACCACATGCGCCTTGAACGCCACGCCCTGTTGGGCCAGTCGGGCCGACAGCGCACAGGGGTCGGCATTGCAGGTTTCCACACCATCCGAAATCAGGACCACCGTCGCGGGCGTATCGCGATAGGACAGAAGCTCGGCAGCATGTTCGACCGCGGCGGTGAGGGGTGTCTTGCCAACCGGCCGGATCTGGTTCACGCGGTCGACGAAAGCCGCCTTGTCGATGGGACTGGGGGCGATGATCGTTTCGATATCGCCGCAATCGCCCTTGGTCCGGTGCCCATAGGCGACCAGACCCAACCGCGTGTCATCGTCCCAGTCTTCGACCAGGTCGGCCATGACATCGCGGGCGATCTGCACCTTCGGGATGCCGTCGATCTGCCCCCACATGGAGCCGGAGCCGTCATAGACGATCACCACGTCTTCCGCCGCCAGCGCCGCGCTTGTTCCGCAAAGCGCAGCCCCCATGGCCCATGCGGCCAGTTTTGAAAATCCTGTTTTCATGTCGTCTCTCCCACGTCTGGTTGCACACCCGGCCAAAACGGCAGGCACGCTCTGCGGTGTCGGTTACACGGGGTCCGCCGCGCCACCCAGTGCCCGGTCCTTGAGCTTTCGGAACTTGCCCGACATCTGTTCCAGCTTGGCATCCCAGTCCGGGTTCGGCTCCTGCCCTTCGATCGCCTGGAAATAGACCTGCATCATACAGGTAATCGCCAGCGGCTCCAAAAGCGCCGCCTTGACGCTCCAGGCGAACAGGATGGCGAAGATCACGCCACCCGCGGCCCATGCGCCGGGGATCAGGTAAACCACCAGCGCCGCCGGTGCGAGCATCACCAGAAAGACCAGGATGCTCAACCCGTAAACGAACAGGGCGAGCCATGCGGCATTCTTCAGCATCGGCTTGTAGTTCTGGCCGTAAAGCACCAGCCCCTTGCGCGCCGACAGCCAGGCATCGTCCGACCGCGACCGGATCGCATAGGCGAGGATCACCTCGTCGATGAACCCGACCGCAACCCGGAGAAAGGCCGACAGGATGCTGCCCAGTTGCTGCGCGCCGGGAATGGGCAGAACCGTCAGGATACCGCGCACCAACCCGGTGATGGCGCGGATCACACCCTTCACCAGCTGATCCAGCGCGAAGAGCAGGCTGGCCTGGCCGAAGCGGTCCTTCACGACCGCGGTGGCATGGGCGATCTGTCCACGCCCTTCGGGCAGCGGCTTGCCGTCCAGAAGCTCGACCAGCACGGCCACATGCCCCGCCTTCACGATGTAAAGGATGTATTCGCGCGCCCAATACATCACCGCGCCAAAGATGCCGAACCCCGCAAGGCCACCCCAGGCGGTGGTCGTGGCGCGAAAGTCGGCATCGCCAAAGCCGCCGACCCCCCAGCCAACCCCGGCCCCGATCCCGGTGACGAGGATATAGCCCAGCGTGATCCCGAAATAGACCGCCATGCGCAACAGGATGAACGGCAAGGTGTGCCCCATGAGGGCCAACGCGCGACCAAAGCTGAAATCCCACATATCGTCTCTCCCGTTTCACTGCGGTTTCGGCGGCCCGCATCGCTACGCCGACATCATGGTGCCCCATGGCACAACCCGGTCTGCCCCAGCCCTAGCAAGGAGCGCGGGACCGCGCCCCCTTCGTTCGGAGGGGGTCGCGCGAAAAAATCCGTGTTATCAATTGCAAGCCGCCTGTGTGCCTGTTGAACTGCGGGGGTTCCAACGGAGAAAAATCATGCGCCCCTCCCACAGCCCTAATGCCCCCAGCCCAAAAACCCACCGTCTTGCAGCCCACCTCCTCAAAGTCCTGTGCCTCGCCATGATCGCCACGCCGCTCTCGGCGGATGCAGAGGGTCCGGTGCTGCGCATCACGGGCGCACTCACGCCGGAGCCGGTCACGCTGGCGCTGTCGGACCTTCGGGCCATGCCGGTCACGACGATCAACACCGGAACGGTTGTCACCGACGGGGTGCACAGGTTCACGGGGGTGCTGATGCGCGATCTGTTGGCGCATGTCGGGGCCGAGGGTGACACCGTGACCGCCACGGCCCTGAACGATTACGTCGTTGACATCCCGATGCGCGACTTCGAGGCATTCGACGTGATCGTCGCATACGCGATGGATGGCGCGGCACTGGACCGGGCCGACAAGGGGCCGCTCTGGATCGTCTATCCGCGCGACAGCCACCCCGAGCTTCAGGACATCCGCTTCGATTACCGCTGGGTCTGGCAATTGTCCGGGCTCCACGTGCAATGAAACGGCTGGCCGGGACCGGCCTTGGCCTCGTGCTGCCGCTGGTCGCGATCCTGATCTTTGCGGTGCTTCTGGGTTTTGCCTTGTTGCGGATGGACCGGGTCGAGAACGACATCCGCATGGACGCAGAACAGAACATGCTCTGGGTCATGCACCAAAGCGAAAGCGCGGCGCGGCGTCTGGTCGAAACCACGTTGCGCGCCGAACTGGGCGAGGCGGATGCCGATGAAATCGCCCTGCGGCTCGACCTGCTGCGCAGTCGTGTCGCGCTCTTGCAGGACGGGCCGCAACACCGCTTTGTCGTGGATCTCGGGCTGGCGGACGAGCTTGCCGCCATCGACCGCGTGTTGACCGCGATCCCACCGCCCGGAGACGGCTTCACCCCCGCCGAGGCCCGTGCCCTGCGGCAGGAACTGGAACCCTTCGCAGGCTTCTTCGCGCAGGCGGCGAACCGGACAATGATCCGCGAATGGGACGATCTTGGGGGACGGTTGCAAACCTCGCGCAGCCAGTTGCGCCAGATCGTCGCCTCGCTCGTCGGGATCATGGTCACCGGGGCGATCCTCATCCTGTCGCTGTTCATGGCCCTTCACCTGTCGCGTCAGCGCACCGATCTGCTGCGGCGCGAGCGGGATTTCTCGGGGCTTCTGATTTCCTCCAGTGGCGAGGGCATCATGGCCGTGGACACTGCTGGCCGGTGCACGATCTGGAACCATGCGATGACCGCGATGACGGGGCGGACACCCGAACATGCGGTCGGACGCCGGTTGCGCGACATCGCGGGATTTTTCGACCTCGCACCCCTGCGCAATGCCGTGGACGCCGCGCTTTCGGGCCAGACCGCCAGCCTCGCGCTTCAACCCTATTTCCGCGAGGACGCAACCGTGCCGCTTCACGTCGATGTCCGGGTCTCTCCGATGCGTGACGGTGACACGGTCGTCGGCGCGATCCTGTTCCTGCACGACGCCAGCGACCGCCACGCCGCCCGCCAGAAAGAGGCCGAAACCCGTGCGCGACTGGAACAGCTCGTGACCGAGCGGACCCGCGAGCTGGATGACGCCCTGATGCGTGAACGCTCCGCGGCCGATCTGTATCGCAATTTCGCGGGCATGATCTCGCACCAGTTCCGAACGCCGCTCGCGGTGGCGGATTCCGCGCTACAACGGCTGATCCGCCGAGGCGCGCAGGCGGATGCAGAAGAGATCACCAAACGCGCAACCGGCGCCCGCGAAGCCCTCTCGGGATTGACGCGGCTTGTCGACAGCACGCTGGAGGCGGCACGGCTTCGCGCGGGAGTGGTCGGGACGCAACGGACCACCTGCGATCTTTCCGACCTGCTGGCGCGGGTCGTCGCCCGGCATCGCGCGGCCTCCCCCGCGACCGGGGTCGACATAGCCGTCGATCCCGCGAACGACGGCCTCGCGCTTTGCGATCCGGTCCATGCCGAACAGGTGTTGGACAATCTCGTCTCGAACGCCGTGAAATACGCCCGACCCGGCTCCGTGGTCTCGGCGTCCGTGCGTCCCGACGGCGACCGGGTCCATTGCGACGTCACCAATGAAAGCGACGTGATCCCCGAAGACGAACGCGACCGCCTGTTCGACCCCAACTTTCGCGGCAGCAACAGCATCGGAGTGGCCGGCACCGGCGTCGGGCTGTTCATCGCCCGAAGCCTCGCCCGGATGCAGGGCGGCGAGGTCAGCTTGCAGCCCGGCGCGCGCGATGTCACCTTTCGCCTCACCCTGCCCCGCGCCGAAGGACACGCCCGATGAGCGCCCCTGCCCCTCTGATCCTCGTGGTCGAGGATGAACCTTCCCTGAGACGCGACCTCATCGAAGAACTGGAGGAAGCGGGCTACCGCACCCTTGCCGCCCCGGATGGCGACGCCGCACGCAATCTGCTGGCAGATACCGCGCCCGATCTGGTGCTCTGTGACATTACCATGCCTCGTCTTGACGGTTTCGGGCTTCTGTCCGCGCTGCGCGATGAACATCGGGATCTGGCCACCACGCCCTTCGTCTTCCTCACCGCCATGTCCGATCCGCAGGAGGTGATCGCAGGCAAACTGCGCGGGGCCGATGATTATCTGGTGAAGCCGGTGGATTACGATCTGCTGCTGGCCACCGTCGATGCCCAGCTTCGGCAGGTGGCGCGCATAAGGGAACAACAGGACACCGATATGGCGCAGATGCGCCGCGCGCTGGCCGGGCTGACCGGCAGCGGGTCCGAACAGGCGCTGGACCTGATCGCCCTCGGGATCGTGCTGATTGATGCAGACGGAACCGTGCGGCACGCCAACCGCACCGCACGCGACATGGGAACGGCGGCAGAGCACGTGACCCTGCGACGCGGAACACTGCGGGCAACCGATGCGCAGAGCGACAAGGCGCTGCAAGCCGCGATAGCGGAAACCCTGGAGGCGGCCGTGACGGACACGGACGCGATCCGCGGGGTTTTGCTTCAGGGCGGGGATCAACCGATCTCGACGCTCGTCTGTCCGCTGGGAACCGGACCGCAAGCGCGGGTCGCGACCTTCCTCGCGCCGCTCAATCAGGTCAAGCAGGTGTCGGAACCGCTCCTGATCGAGATGTTCGACCTGACCCCGACCGAAGCGCGGGTCGCCGCCCGTCTGACCCGAGGCGCGCGCCCCGCCGAGGTAGCGCGCGAATTGGGCGTATCACAGACCACGATTTCCTTTCACATGCGGAACCTGTTTCAAAAGACGGGCACCAACCGGCAAACGGATCTGGTCGCCATGGTCCTCTCGGGGCTGACCCCGGTCCAGACACGATAACCCAATGCCGCGCCTTCGTGCGCCCCAAGCCTCACCGGTATATGCCGATATCGGCCATGTCCTCGCCAATTGGCCCTGCCAGATCCTCGATCGAATCGTACAGGATTTCGAACGCGTAATGGGGATTGTGGACGAATGCGCCCGGATCTGCCGTTACGAATTTCCAATTGTAGGCCGCGCGCAGCAAGCGCGGCGTCCAGCTCTTGTAAGTCACTGCCTTGCCGTCTTTTTCGTCAGCGCGCCCATCCTGGTTCGCATCCGCGAAAAAGTACGGATACCGATCCTGATACAGGAGCTTCGTCCCGGCGATCTCAAGAGAGTAGGCCTCGATATACGTCATCAACAGGGCGGCGTTGGCCGTCAGATCGGCCCGGATTCCTTTCGAAAGGTCGCCAGATCCATCGTAGCTGACCCGTGCGAGGCGGATCGCATCGACCTCGCCGTTTTCGTGACAGGTCGAACATACGTTTTCATTGACCCGCAGGGTGTGCGGATCGTGGCAAGAGGCGCATGTTTCGATGGGTCGAGCGTGGAAAAAGCGGCCCGAGTAGGACTTGCCCGGATACTCATATCCGCCTTTTGCCACGGAGCCGAGCCAGATCGCCCCGGCCAGGCGATAATGCGGGTTGATGAAGCTCAACTCACTGTCGACGGTATCATCGTCTACGCCGGCGGTCGCCTGGGCCACGGCACTGCCCGCCTGACGCCCGGAGTGGCACGTCATGCACGCCGCTTCGATCGGCGATACAGGGTGCATCACGCCCGACGGCATTTTCACTTCGGTGACTTGCGCCAACCCCGGGTTATGGCAGGTCGCGCAATCGACCACGCCGCCGGTGGCAATCGGCCCCTGAACGCCCGGTTCGCTGCCGTCCAGCCCATGAAAATCCCGGAACCCTGCGCCGGAGTGGCAGGCTGCGCAGGCCACGTTGACCTCGCCCTCTTCGTCCCAATGGGTAAAGCTCTCCGATCGGGCGTCCGCGTGAGGGGAGGTTGCCCAAAGGGAAATGAACTCATTGTTCTTGATAACGATCTGGTCCGCGCGAAACGGGCCAGTGTCCGGCAACACATAAGGCGTCAGCGCTTTCTCGATTGCTTCCATTTCGCTCCCCAGGTCGCTTTGCTCCACACCTTGGCTCAAAGTGGGCGACGCGGCACCCAGGGCGAGTGCCATCAAAGCTACACGAAAAATGCGAATTATTTGAAGATCTTGAGACATCGGCTGCACCTCTGCTAAGAGTTCTTATCACTCGGACCATGGTATGTTATTTGGGTCCTGATAGCTAGTTAAGTCGCTTCACCGTCACTCGACCATGTTAGTCAGGACGATATGCACGCGTTCAGTTTTCCTTCAGGTCTCGATACGTCGCCCGAACAGGTAGCGCTTTCGACGTGCGAAGCTGTTCGCTTGATTACAGAAGAAGCCGCCCTGACCCCCGCCGCGGGCGAGGAGATACGACTGGAGACCGTCGTGTCCGAAGGCCACGTGGTGGATCAGGGTCAGCCAATCGCCACGCTTCATGGGTCGACCACGATTTCCATCGTCGCGCCGATGGCGGGGCGCATCGCGTCGATGGAACTCCGACCCGGACGGCGTCTGGTGCAAATCGTGCTGTTTCGCGAGCGGGGCGGCGACCGTCATGTTTTCAATACGAAAGGCGCAGAGGCCGATCCAGGCGTGCTTCGAAACCTGCTCCAGCAGTCCGGCATATGGCGACTTGTTCGCAGTCGTCCGTTCGGGGCCATGCCGCGCGTGGACGAGCACCCGGCCGCCATCTTCGTCATGGCAAGTGACAGTCGCCCCGGATCGCCCGACCCTCGTCTTGCGATCCAAGGGCGTGAAGACGCATTTGAACGCGGCCTGTCGGCGTTGACGACCCTTACAGATGGGCCGGTTTTCCTTGTCGCATCGAAAGGCAAGGTACCGGGCGACGATCTCAGACGCGTCACACGTCTGACAAGCGGCAGGTTGCACCCGATGGGACTTGCCGGGTTGCACGTACACCGCCGTTTTCCGGCGACGCCCAAAGCACCGATCTGGGATGTGCAGGCCGAAGTCGTCGCGAATCTCGGCGATTTGCTGGCAACGGGGCTTTTGCCCGAAACGCTGCTAGTCAGCCTGACCGGCACGGCGTTGCGCGAACCCCGGCTGGTGCACTGCCAGGCAGGGGCCGACCTGCGGGGATTGAGCCGTGAAGTCGTTGAGCCCGGACCGCATGTGGTTCTGAGCGGGTCGGTGCTTGATGGCGCTTCGGCGCATTGGTTGCGCCCAAGAGACCGGCAGGCAAGTGTCATCCGGAAAGAGACCCAGCACGAACGGAGCCATTGGTTCCGAAATGCACTTCGCACCGCGTCCCGCCCCTTGCCAATCATACCAACAGCCGCTCTCAACCAATCTTTCGGAGGGAACTTTCCCGCCGCCGCTTTTGTCCGAGCCTTGGCGGCAGGAGACATTGAAACGGCCACGAAGTTCGGCGCCTTGTCCTTTCTGGAAGAAGACCTTTCCCTCGCCGATTTTGTAACCGCTGCCGACCCGCCCCTCTCCAGGCAACTCCG
Source organism: Maritimibacter sp. (assembly GCA_003520545.1). Classification (GTDB taxonomy): domain Bacteria; phylum Pseudomonadota; class Alphaproteobacteria; order Rhodobacterales; family Rhodobacteraceae; genus Maritimibacter. The sequence continues at coordinate 7,972 of DOUP01000301.1, forward strand.
GGTACTGTTGGACCGGGTCCAAGACGAGGAGTTTGGCCAATGATCCGCGGTCTTTGGGACAGGGAAACAGTCGCTTTGCTCCTCCTCGCGGCGCTCATGCCCGTGGCGTCGGCTTGGCTTTGGTTCGGTGGGACAGAGGCACTGTTGCGCCTGCTGCTAACGCTGACCGTCTCAGGGATCTGGCATTTCGTCTTCATGATCGTGCGTGCCCAACCACCCTCGTTTGCAGGCGCTATCACCGCTCTCGGGGTCGCAATGTTTGCACCCCAGGACCTTGGCTTGGTGGCCATGCTGTTGGGCATCAGTTTCGGCACCGTGATGGGTGAGTTGGTGTTTGGCGGATGGGGACGCAACGTGTTGAACCCGGCAACGGTCACGCTGGCGTTCCTTGGCTTTGGTTACCCCGGTGTCTCCTGGCCCGACTTCCTGCTTCCCATCGCATGGGCGGCGATCCCAACCGCCGCCCTTGGGGTCATCTTCGGGGTGATGCCCGTGCGTGTCATCCTTGGCGCAGTCGTTATCTTGATGCCCGCCTGGGCCTTGGGTTTGCAGAGCCAACCGGCGTTGGTGGGCGCTGGATTGGTATTGGTCGTTTTGGTCAGCGATCCGGTGGCAAGTGCCTCAACCAGACTTGGCGGCTGGCTCAACGGGCTGACCTATGGGGCGCTTGTCGTCCTGTTCGCCATCCATTGGACGGACGCGGCGGCGGTGCAGCTTGCGGTCTCCGCCGCGCTGCTGGCAGGCCTTGCTGCCCCCCTCCTGGACGAAATCGCAATCACGCTCTGGATTGCACGAAGGACTGGACGACATGGCTGATCTCAACCCCGTTTCGGCCTGGCGCCGATTCCTGGCGCTCCCGAACGAAAGCCGAACCAAAACGCTCGTGATCGCGTTCCTGGTCTCGACGGCCTGCGCTCTCCTGGTTTCCGGAGCCACGGTAATCTTACGCCCGATCCAGACAGCGAACCGCGCAGCGGAACAACAGGCGCGACTGGAAGGGCTCATCGCAGGTATTCCGGGCATGGCCACGCTCTTGGCGGAAGAAGGGGGCACGCTCTCGACCGTGGTTATCGACCTCGACACCGGACATGCCGCGCAGGACGTAACCCCGGACAATTTACCGACCGCACTTGAAGACGCGGCGAACTGGACGAAACTTGATCCGGCCAAGGACCTTGCCGGCATCGGGCGTCGCCCGGATTATGCGCAGGTTTATCTGCTTCGCGACACCGAAGGCGACATCTCCGTCGCGGTCCTTCCGATTGCGGGGGCTGGCTACAACGGTCCGATTGACGCGATCCTTGCATTGCAGGGCGATATGAACACGGTGGCCGGCTTGGCCATAACGGGCCAGTCGGAAACGCCGGGGCTTGGGGCACGCATCGAGGAGGTCGCGTGGTTGCGCCAGTTTCCGGGCCGCAAAATTGCGGACGCGGCAGACCGTGTGCGGATCTCGGTCGTGCAGGGCGAGGCGAGCAACGAGTTCGAAGTCGAGGGCATCACGGGTGCAACCCGAACGTCGAACGCCATGAGTAACATCCTGCGATTCTGGGCCGGACCGGATGGCTATGGACCGTTCTTTGACGCTGTAAGGCGAGGAGAATTCTGACATGGCGACGCGGACCTACCTGCAAACACTGACAGACCCGTTGATCCGGCAGAACCCAGTCACTCTGCAAATCCTGGGCCTTTGCTCGGCGCTGGCGGTCACCACGTCGCTTGCCGTTGCCTTGACCATGTCAGCCGCCTTGACGGCGGTCCTGGTGCTCTCTGCTGGCCCGATCAGCCTGATCCGCCGCCATATCCCGGACTCTATCCGCCTCATCGTTCAGATTATCATCGTCGCATCCATGGTCATCGTGATCGACCAAATCCTGCAAGCCTACTTTTTCGAATTGTCCCAGAGCCTTTCGGTCTTTGTCTCCCTGATCACCACGAACTGCTTGGTATTGGGTCGGACGGAGGGCTTTGCGCGTCACAACCCGCCTTTTCGAGCCTTGGTGGATGCCTTCGGCAACGGTTTGGGGTATTCGCTCATCCTCATCCTTATGGGTAGCCTGCGTGAGGTGTTCGGGGCTGGGAAGCTGTTGGGGTTCCAAGTGCTTCCCACGGTCGATCAAGGCGGGTGGTTTACGCCCTTGAACCTGATGCTCCTGGCGCCCGCCGCATTCTTCATGTTGGGGCTGATCGTGTGGGCGATCCGCTCTATCCTGCCCGAACAGGTAGAACCGCTGGACCATGCGCCGCCCAATGCGGAAAGGCTCGTCGACTGATGGACCTCTGGACCCTCTTCCTGCGCGCCGCATTCGTCGAGAATATGCCGCTCACGCTTTTCCTGGGCCTGTGCACCTTCATCGCGTTGAGCAAACGGTCGTCCTCCGCGATTGGTCTAGGGGTTGCGATTATTGCGGTCATGTCGGTGACCACACCGATCAACTACCTGATATACAAAGCCCTTCTCGCACCGGGTGCATGGGAATGGCTCGGGATGCCGGACACGGACCTGGGCTATCTCAAACTCATCGCCTTCATCGGCGTCATCGCGGCCTCGGTCCAACTGCTGGAGATCGTCCTGGACCGCTTCTTCCCGGCAGTCTATTCGGCTTTCGGCGTATTCTTACCGCTGCTCACCGTACAATGCGCCATACTCGCGTCGTCCCTGTTTATGGTCGAACGTGATTACAACCTCGTTGAAAGCGCCGTTTTTGGCTTCGGCGCGGGGACCGGCTTTGCGGTCGCGGTTGTCATGCTGGGTGGTATTCGCGGGCGGCTTGACTATGCCGATCTGCCGAGTGGTCTGCGTGGCCTTGGAATGACCTTTACGCTGGCCGGCATGATGTCGCTCGGCTTTTCCGCCTTCGGGCAAATGGTCGCGCCATGACCGAATTTCTCAACAGCCCGGTGACGCAGGAAATCCTTCTGGGTGCAGGCATCATTGTCTTGATCGTGCTGGCTCTATCGCTCGCGCTTATCATAACGCGCCGCGTCCTGATTCCGACCGAAGCATTGCAGGTCACCGTGAATGGGACCGAGATCATTTCAGCGAACCGTGGCGATCGGCTCTTGGGCGTGCTCCACGGCGCGGGCATCGGTATTCCTGCGGCCTGTGGCGGGTCCGGAACCTGTGGACTGTGCCGGGTGCAGGTGACGGGAGAGGGAGCAGGCGAACCTCAGGCCACGGAAAAGGGCGTGCTTTCGGCTGCGGAGCGACGCGAAGATACGCGACTTGCCTGCCAGACCATTCTTCGGGGGCCCTGCGCCGTGACGGTCGCGTCCGAGTTTGTCGGGTCGATGGGGTTCACCTGTCGTGTCCTCTCCAACGTCATGAAAGCGCCCCTGATCCGCGAATTGACGCTGGCGTTGCCAGAGGGGCATGACTTCTCCTACCGCGCGGGCGACTTCATGCAACTCACGGCGCCCGCTTACGACCTCGACTTTTCCCGAATCGAGATCGAAGACGCGTTTCAAGAGGAATGGCGCCTTGCCGGGTGGCGCGACCTGTCCTGTGCGTTCCGGTCGAAGACGACCCGCGCCTATTCGGTCGCCTGTCGCCCGGAAGACGCCGCCGCAGGACGCGCCGTCTTCAATATTCGCCTCGCGGTTCCTCCGGCAGGCAAGGAAAAAGAACTCCCGCCGGGGCGCGTGTCCTCTTGGCTGTTTTCGCTCGGGCCGGGGGACGAGGTGCAAGCCTCGGGGCCTTTCGGCGACTTTCATGTGCAAGACACGGCCCGCGAAAAAATCTTTATCGGCGGCGGCGTCGGCATGGCCCCGATGCGCGCCATGATCCACCAAGAGCTTGCCAAAGGCACGGACGTGCCAATGCACTTCTATTACGGCGCCCGAACCGCCGGCGACCTTTACTACGTCGAGGAATTCAACGCGCTGGCAGAGGCGCACGAGAATTTCTCCTGGGTTCCCGCCCTGTCCGACCCCGCGCCGGGTGACCGCTGGACGGGTGCGCGTGGCTTCATACACGATACCGTCAGAAGGTATCTGGCCAAGCACCCAAGGCCGGAGGACTGCGAATACTATCTCTGCGGCCCGCCCGTCATGATTTCCGCCGTGATGAGTATGCTCGCGCAGTTTGGCGTTGAACCTGCTATGATACACAACGACGATTTTGGAGTCTGAGCCATGAACCCTGCACACACCCGTCGCCGTTTTCTCGCGCTCGGTGCGGCTGCAATCGCGACATCTCGCCTTGCGGCCCCGGCGCTGGCGTTCGGTGCAGACCCGCTCGTGAAAGAGCAAGGCATCGCCTTTGGTGCGGACTGGTCGGTGACAATGCCGAGCAAGGTTGATCTGACGACGCTGCGCCCGCAGATTGAAGCCGTGCTTGCCACGGTGGACCGGATGATGTCGCCCTGGCGCCCCGATAGCGAAATCAGCGTCTTCAATGCGGCAGCGCGCGGTGAATATGCCGTGTCTCCCGAAACAGCCTTCGTGGTCCAGTCCGGTCTCGGTCTCGCGCAAAAAACCGGCGGTTGGTTTGACCCCGCGGTGGGGCCTCTCGTCGCCCGATGGGGGTTTGGTCCCATTCAGGGCACGACCGGGTCTGAGCAGAACTGGACACAGCTTGCCGCGTCGGAAGCGACGCTTTCCAAGACCCGGGATGATCTCACGCTCGACCTGTGCGGGATCGCGAAGGGGCGCGCGCTCGACCGGATCGCGAACATCTTGAAAACGGCCGGGCACGAGGATTTCCTGATCGACCTGGGCGGCGAGTTGATCGGCCATGGTCAGCATCCCGAGGGGCGCGGCTGGCGCGTAGCCGTTGAAGATCCCCGGATCGGGGTTGTGGGCGCTGCTGGCGTGCTTGACCTCAGTGGGCGCGCGGTTGCGACCTCGGGTTTTCGGGCGCAAAGCTATCAGATTGGCGATCGGACCTATTCCCACATCATCGACCCGCGCAAAGGGTTGCCGGTCCAAACCGAGACGCTCTCCGTGTCCGTTCTCGCGACAGATGGCATGACCGCCGATGCCTGGGCGACCGCCCTGACCGCCGCCGGGGCAGAAGGCCCTGCGCTCGCTCGATTGCACGGCATCACCGCCTTGTTTTTGACCGCGGATGCCACCGGGCTACATCCGATCGCAACAGGCGGTTTCGACCGCTATCTTCTGTGAGGCCCCAGTATGGAAGTCTTTCTCGCTCTCGCCGTTTTCCTCCTCGCTGGCTGCGGACTGGCGGCGGGTATCTTCTTCGGTCGCGGCCCCGTCAAAGGATCTTGTGGCGGGATGTTTTTCCTCAAGGGTTATGACTGCGAAGCCTGTCCCAACCGTCACACCGCGAGGCACGAGCCATGACCTCGATTGACGAGATCACGCGCCGCGACGCCCTGACACTCACCGCCGAAACACCGATCCGCCGCGCGGTAGCGCAGCTGGTAGAGCAGGATGTCCCCGCAGCCCTCGTGGTGGACGACAGCGGGAGTCTAATTGGAATTCTCACGCAGAAGGATTGCTTCAATCCCGCTTTGACCGCGTCGTATTACAACGAATGGAAAGGGATCGTGGAAGATTTCATGTCGCGAAACGTGGTAAGCCTGCCAGCCGCCACCGACATTGTATCCGCCGCCGAAGCCTTCCAAACCCACCCGCATCGTGTGTTTCCAATTCTGGACGGAGAGCAGCTTCTGGGGATGCTGCACCGGTCCGATGTTCTGGCACGACTGCTCAAGATGGGATGAGCGGGTTCGCCGGGCCTTGTCACGGGCTTGGAACGGAACGACCGGCGCCCCGGAACCTCATGTCACCGCACGTCCGGCACGCCGACGATCTGCCGTCGCATCTGTTTCACGATATTGAGCTGATGGATCTGGCTCGTGCCTTCGTAGAGCCGGAACAGGCGGACATCGGGTGTTGTCACATTAACGGGGCTTTGTTGCATAAATCGCTTCAGGGATTCACTGTATGAATCCAGCATGATAGCTGGGCGACATGAGCAGTTGGGCCCCTACGAAGTACAAGACCAGGAACTGGCCTTCGTACAACACAGCGCTGAAGCAACGCGGATCGCTGTCGATTTGGTTTGATCCGGAGATGACCTGGACGCCGCCGCCAACGGGCAAGCGTGGGCGACAGCAAGAGTTCAGCGACGCGGCCATCCAGACCTGTCTGACGCTAAAAGTGCTATTTGGCTTGCCGCTGCGGCAAACCACGGGTTTCGTCGAAAGCCTGTTGCGGTTGGTTGGGTTGGACTGGGCAGTGCCCGATTTCAGCACCCTTTGCCGCCGTCAAAAGACACTGAACGTGAGCTTGCCGTATCGCGGTGCCACCGACCCTCTGAACCTGCTCATCGACAGCACGGGCATCAAATCCAAGGGTGAAGGGGAATGGAACGCGCGCAAGCATGGCTGCCCCAAACGGCGCATTTGGCGCAAGATACATATAGGGATCGACGAGGAAACGCTGGAGGTGCGTGCAGTCGAGGTCACCACCAGCAATGTCGGTGACGCCCCCATGCTCCCAGAATTACTCAACCAGATCCCGCCTGATCAGAACATCGGATCAGTGACCGCAGATGGGGCCTATGACACGCGCAAATGCCATGACGCGATTGCCGCCCGAAATGCCCACGCCGTCATACCCCCGCGCAAGAACGCCAAACCGTGGAAGCCCACGAGCGCCGGGGCCGTCACCCGAAACGAGGCGGTGCGTGCATCCCGCTATCTTGGCAAGGCATTGTGGCGACGTTGGAGCGGATACCACCGCCGAAGCCGCGTCGAGACCAAGATGCATTGTATGAAATTGCTGGGGCAGCGGCTCATGGCGAGAGACTTCGACCGCCAGGTCGCAGAAATCCAGGTCCGCATCGCCGTCCT
>DOUP01000266.1 GCA_003520545.1 Maritimibacter sp.
TCGCCCAGATGGAGGGCGAGGGCGATGTGTTCGGCGCCATTTCCGGCGGCGCGGGGGATTTCACGGACAGCACCGCCGCCTCCACCCAGGGCGGCAGCGAATACGCGGGCGCGCGGGGTTTGCCCCCCGAATTCATCGAAGAGCTGGAACGCGAGTTCGGTTTCGACAAGCCCCCCATCGAACGCTTTCTCAACATGATCTGGAACTACATGCGGCTCGACTTCGGCGAGAGCTATTTCCGGTCTATCGGGGTCTTTGAACTGGTGGCCGAGAAACTGCCCGTGTCGATCACGCTGGGCCTGTGGTCCACCGTGATTGCCTACTTGGTGTCGATCCCGCTGGGCATTCGAAAAGCGGTGCGCGATGGGTCCAACTTCGATACATGGACCTCCGGCCTCATCATCGTGGCCTACGCCATTCCGGGTTTTCTCTTCGCGATCCTGCTGCTCGTCCTTTTCGCGGGCGGCACCTATTGGCAGGTTTTCCCGCTCCGCGGTCTGACCTCGGACAACTGGGAGGAGCTGTCACTCATCGGCAAGGTGCTGGATTATTTCTGGCACATCGCCCTGCCCGTCTTCGCGTCCACGATTGCCAGCTTCGCGACCCTGACACTTCTGACCAAGAACAGCTTTCTGGACGAGATCAAGAAGCAATACGTCATCACCGCCCGCGCCAAGGGCGTCGCGGAGTCCCGCGTCCTCTATGGCCACGTCTTCCGCAACGCCATGCTGATCGTCATCGCAGGCTTTCCGGGCCTGTTCATCGCGGTCTTTTTCGGCGGCTCGCTCATCATCGAAACGATCTTCTCGCTCGACGGACTGGGCCGTCTCGGGTTCGAAGCCGCCGTCGCCCGCGATTACCCGGTGATCTTCGGGACGCTCTTCGTCTTTGGCCTCGTCGGTCTGGTCATCGGCATCCTGTCGGATTTGATGTACGTGCTGGTCGACCCGCGCATCGACTTTGAAAAACGGGAGGCGTGACGATGGCGCATCCTGCCGAGACCTCTCCAAACAGCCGCGAACCCGGTCAGACCGCCCCGATCCCGACCCCGCGCAAGCGCCCGTTCCTGTCGCCCCTGAATCAACGTCGCTGGCGCAATTTCAAACGCAATCGCCGCGCGTTCTGGTCCCTCATCATCTTCACGGTGCTCTTCACCTTCACGCTCTTTGCCGAGTTCGTCGCAAACGACAAACCGATCCTGGTGAGCTACAACGGCAAGCTGCATATGCCGATCTTCCAGTTCTACCCGGAAACGGCCTTCGGCGGAGACTTCCGCACCGAAGCGGTCTACTCGGATATCGAGGTGCAATGCCTGATCGTGGCCCAAGGGTCTGAGCTGTGCTGGGACGACCCGGAAGGCACGATAGAGGACGCCCAGGACGGCGAAATCTCGACCCAGCCGATCACCAAGGGATGGATGCTTTGGCCCCCGATCCCCTACAGCTACGACACGATCAACGACATCGGCACGGCGGCGCCCTCGCCACCCGACGCGGACCACTGGCTCGGCACTGACGACACCGCGCGCGACGTGCTGGCGCGGATCATCTACGGGTTCAGGCTGTCTGTGCTATTCACCATTATCGTCACCGTCGCCACCTCGCTTATCGGCATCGCGGCCGGCGCGGTGCAGGGTTACTTCGGCGGCTGGCTCGACCTCATTTTCCAGCGTATCCTGGAAATCTGGGCCTCCACGCCCTCGCTCTACGTGATCATCATCCTCTTCGCCATACTGGGGCGCGGCTTCTGGCTTCTGGTCTTCGTGACCATTCTCTTCGGCTGGCCCGCGCTCGTCGGCGTGGTGCGCGCGGAATTCCTGCGCGCCCGCAATTTCGAATACGTCCGCGCCGCCAAGGCACTTGGTGTCTCGAACCGCACCATCATGTTCCGCCACATGCTGCCCAATGCCATGGTCGCCACGCTCACCATGCTGCCCTTCATCATCACCGGCACCATCGGCACACTGGCCGCTCTGGATTTCCTGGGCTACGGCCTGCCGTCCTCGTCGCCTTCCCTCGGTGAGCTCACACGCCAAGCCAAGCAGAACCTACAGGCCCCATGGCTCGCCTTCACGGCCTTCATCACCTTCACCGTGCTCCTGTCGCTCCTCGTGTTTATCTTCGAGGGCGTGCGGGATGCCTTCGACCCCCGGAAAACCTTTTCATGAGCGTGCTCAAGGTCAATAACCTCAAGGTCTCCTTCCGTCAGGACGGGGTGGACGTGCCCGCCGTGCATGGCGTGTCCTTCGAAGTGGGCAAAGGCGAAACCGTCGCGCTGGTGGGCGAGTCCGGGTCCGGCAAATCCGTCTCGGCGCTCTCCACCGTGTCGCTGCTCCCCGAAAGCGCGACCGTTGAAGGCTCGATCACCTACGGTGGACGCGAGATGGTGGGGGCCGATTGGGCCACGCTGCGCGATGTGCGCGGCAACGACATCTCATTCATCTTCCAGGAGCCGATGACCTCGCTCAACCCGCTGCACACGATCGAGAAGCAGCTGCGCGAGTCGATCGAATTGCACCAGGGGCTCGAAGGCGACGCGGTCCGCGCGCGCATCATCGAACTTCTGGAAAAGGTCGGCATCCCCGATGCGGCCGAACGCCTCTCGGCCTATCCCCACCAATTGTCCGGCGGCCAGCGTCAGCGCGTGATGATCGCCATGGCGCTCGCCAATGGTCCCGACCTTCTGATCGCGGACGAGCCGACGACGGCGCTCGACGTGACCATCCAGGCGCAGATCCTCGACCTGCTCGCCGACCTCAAGGCCGAGGAGGACATGTCGTTGCTCTTCATCACCCATGACCTCTCGGTGGTGCGCAAGATCGCCGACCGGGTTTACGTGATGAAAAATGGTGAGATCGTGGAACAGGGACCGACGCAGGAGATTTTCGACAACCCGCGCCATCCCTATACCCAGATGCTGCTCTCGGCCGAACCTTCGGGCCAGCCCGACCCTGTGCCCGACGACGCGCCGGAGATCGCCGCAACCCAGGACCTGCGCATCTGGTTCCCCATCCAGCGCGGGCTTCTGCGCCGCACGGTCGGCCATATCAAGGCGGTCAACGCCGCGACACTGTCCGTCCGTGCGGGCGAAACCTTGGGGATCGTGGGCGAAAGCGGGTCCGGCAAGACGACCCTCGCCCTCGCCACCATGCGGCTGATTTCGTCTCAGGGGCGGATCGTCTTTCTCGGCAACAACATCGACGAGCGGAAATCCAAGGAAATGCGGCCCCTGCGCGGCGATATGCAAATCGTGTTCCAGGACCCCTATGGCTCTCTCTCCCCGCGCATGACAGCGGGCGAGATCATTGCCGAAGGCCTCGCCGTGCACGGGATCAGCAAGGAAGCCGATCAGCAAACGCTGGTGGCCGAGATCATGACCGAAGTCGGCCTCGACCCGGCAACCATGCACCGCTACCCGCACGAGTTCTCCGGCGGCCAACGCCAACGCATTGCCATCGCCCGCGCCATGATCCTGCGCCCGAAACTGGTGGTGCTGGACGAGCCGACATCGGCGCTCGACATGACCGTTCAGGTGCAGATCATCGCCCTGTTGCGCGATCTCCAACGGAAATATGGGCTGGCCTATCTCTTCATCTCCCACGACCTGAAGGTCGTGCGCGCACTGAGCCACAAGGTCATGGTGATGAAGGCGGGCGACGTGGTGGAGCAGGGCGACACCGCGCAGGTGTTCGATGCGCCCAAGACCGACTACACCCGCGCGCTGATGGCGGCGGCCTTCGATCTGGAAGCGAAAGCGGGCGTGGCGATCTAAGCGCCCGAAATACTTTCAGAATTTCGATCCGAACTTGTCGACATATTCGCCCGCTTGATCAGCTCTGGCCCGCGTCGATCACCGTGCAGCTTGTATCCCGCGCGCTCAGACGGCGACAGGCAAGCTCGGCACCCTCTTTGCTCAGGCCCACGAAGTTCGCGTTGAACCCCTGGCGGCTTTTCTGAACCTTGCGCAGCGCGTCGCCCAGCGTCGCGAGTTCCGCAAGCGCGGTCTTCAGAAGCACGCGCTCGGCTTCGTAATGGCTTCTGTAAAGCCCGACATTGATCCCGAAGTGACGTCCGCCCGAGGTGGACATCCGCGTGACGACCTGGGGCGCGACAGCGGTGGACCCGCCGGAGCTTTCCACCGAAGCCAGGATCATGCCCGGACGTTCCGGCGGGACCGGTGCGGCTTTCGGCGCGGCGAGAGAGGCCGCGATGACCAGCGCGTTCTCGGTTTCCGCGTTCGCCATCGCCTCGGTTGCCGTACTGGCCGCAGGCGGCTCCGGCGCGGGCGCGGCCTCGGCAACGCGCTCTTCCACGTCCGGGGTCTCGGTCTCGCTGGCCTCGGCCGCAACTTCGGCAAGCACGGCGCCTACCGCTTCGTCCACTTCCGCGGCAAGTTCGGCGGTCAGGATCGGTTCGGGGAGCGGCCTGGGTTTCGGATGGATCGACTTGGCCGGCGCCCCGACCATGCGAATGGTCTTGCCCACGCCGCCTTCGTCCATGACATCCGGGGCATTGGCCAGAAGCACGGGATCGCCCGCACCAATGCCCTGGTTGCCCAGGTAGGGCGGCAGTTTCGGGGGCCGCACGGCGACGCTACGGGGCGCTTTGCGGAACCCCATGTCCATCAGTTCCGCGACCTTGGCATTGCGAGAAGCGGTCGACTGGCCGCCAAAGACCGTGGTGATGATCCGCACGTTCCCGCGCTTGGCCGAGGCCACGAGGTTGAAGCCCGCCGCGCGGGTATAGCCCGTCTTGATCCCATCCGCGCCTTCGTAGGCGCCAAGGAACCGGCGGTTCGTGTTGGGCACCGATTTGCCGCCGACCTGCGCGGTGCGGCGCGAGAAGAGGTTGTAGTATTCCGGGTGATCGAAAAACAGGTGCCGCCCCAGCGCGGTCATATCCCGCGCGGTCGACATATGGCCCGCTTCGGTCAGCCCGTGCATATTCTTGAAATGCGTGCGGCTCATGCCGAGCGCCTTGGCGGTGCGGTTCATACGGCGGGCAAAAGCGGCCTCGGAGCCGGAAATCGCCTCGCCCAGCGCGGTCGCGGCATCGTTGGCGGATTTCACCGCGGCGGCACGGATCAGGTAACGAAGTCGCACTTGGCTCCCGGCCCGGAACCCGATCTTGGACGGCGGCTCGCTGGCGGCGTTTTCCGAAATGGTGACCAGAGTGTCGAGGCTGATCTCGCCATGCTTGACCGCTTCGAACACGATGTAGAGCGTCATCATCTTGGTGAGAGAGGCGGGGTGCAACTGGGTATCGGCGTTGCGCGAATGGATCACTTCGCCGCTCCGCGCGTCGATGACCATCGCGGCATAGGGCGCAGCCACAACAGCGGACGCGGACAAGGTCACCACGATTGATAAGAGGAATAGCCGGGCATATTGCCCGACACAAAGGACTGCGTCGCGAACCATCACTGCCTCAATCTCCGGACCTTTGTTTTTTTGTGTCCGGTTTTTCTGCTTACGGAAAGCGTAGCATGAGAGGCGAAATGGGAAAATACCCAAATATCAATCTCTTTCGCCTAAACGATCATGTCGCACCGCATATATTGGGGGTCCGGGCAAGCGCATCCCAACAGGTTGATTGTGGCAGCAATGTGGCAGCGTGAGCGGCGGGTCACCGCAGCCGGTCGATCGCCTCCGGCAACGCCCCGAGCGACGGGATTTCCAAGAAGCGCGGATGGTTCACCGGCGGATCGGCGTGCTCGAACACCCATGTCAGATCATGGGGCACATGCACGCCCCAGCCGCCCGCCTCCAGCACCGGGATCACGTCGGACTTGAGCGAGTTGCCCACCATCATCGCGGCCTCCGGCGCGACCTTATGGCGGGTGAAAATCTCGGCATAGACCGGCGCTTTCTTGTCCGACACGATCTCGACCCCGTCGAACAATTCGCCCAGGCCGGACTGCGCAAGCTTGCGCTCCTGGTCCAGAAGATCGCCCTTGGTGATCAGCAGGATGTGATGGTTCTCGGCCAGGGCACCCACTGTCTCTTCGACCCCGGGCAAGAGCTCGATCGGGTGGGACAGCATCTCCTGCCCGGCACGGATGATCTCAGAGATCACCGAGGCGGGCACCTTCTGATCCGTGACCTCGATCGCAGTTTCGATCATGGAGAGCGTGAAGCCTTTGATCCCGAAGCCATAATGCCCAAGGTTGCGCTTTTCCGCCTCATGCAACCTCTCGGTCAGGTGATCCGTCTCGGCATGATCCGACAGAAGCTCGGCGAATCGTGCCTCCGTCCAGCGAAAGAACTGCTCGTTCTGCCACAATGTGTCGTCCGCATCGAACGCGATCGTGTTCAATTTCAAAGACATTTGCGCCTTCCTGCCTTACCCACCCCTTTATTTAGACATATGCATCGCTATATTACGGGCCTCAAGCGACCCAATTCAAAGACGAGTGGAGAGCCTTTTGCGCTTCGAGCCTATCATCATGTCAGGTGACGACGACAACCCGTTTGACGGCGACACGTCTATTGCGGTCAAGACGAAGTCCAAGACCAAGCGCCCGCCGCTTTACAAGGTCCTGCTTCTGAACGACGACTTCACCCCGATGGAATTCGTGGTGATGATCCTGGAGCGGTTCTTCGGTCTCAACCACGCACAGGCCTTCGAAATAATGCTGACGGTCCACAAGAAGGGGCTCGCGGTGGTTGGCGTGTTTTCATATGAAATCGCCGAAACCAAGGTGCAGCAGGTCATGGACATGGCGCGCCAGCACCAGCATCCTCTGCAATGCACCATGGAGCGGGAATGACCCGCCCGTGACCGGGAAGCGGACAGAGCTCACATGACAGCCCGATTGACCTTTGCGCTCGACAGCGGCGCGTTGCACCTGCCCGAAGGGCGGATCGCGGTATTCGCGCCCGCGCCGGACATGGACCTCTCGAAGATCGAAACCGACCGTGTCGAGATCATATCGCGGTTCTACCCGGACGTGGTCCTGTGGCAATCGCGCGGCTTCAAGGTGCTGCAAGCCCCCGAAGGCCACTACGCGGTCGCCCTCGTCGCATTACCCCGCGCCAAGGATGCCGCGCGGGATCTGCTGGCACAGGCCGCGGCGTGCTCGGACCTCCTGATCGTCGACGGGCACAAGACCGACGGTGTCGACTCGATCCTGAAGGCCGTGAAGAAAGTCGCCACCCCCGAGGGCACCCTGTCGAAAGCACATGGTAAGATCTTCTGGCTCGCCGCGCCGGACCTGTCGGACTGGCATGGAACGGATCGCACCACCGACGGCTTCGTGACCCGTCCAGGCGTGTTCTCGGCCGATGGTCCCGACAAGGGCAGCCGCGCGCTGGTCGACACCCTGTCCCCACTTTCCGGCCACGTTGTCGATCTGGGCGCCGGTTGGGGATACCTTTCGCGCCATATCCTTGGCTCGGAGAACGTCACCGCCCTCGATCTGGTCGAAGCCGACCTTACCGCGCTCGATTGTGCACGCGAAAACGTCACCGACCCCCGCGCCACCTTCCACTGGGCGGATGCGACCCAGTTCAAACCCAAGGCGCTGGTCGATGCCGTTGTCTCCAACCCACCGTTCCACGTCAGCCGCGCGGGCGACCCGGGGCTTGGCAAAGCCTTCCTCGCCCAAGCCGCCCGTATCCTGAAGCCCGCGGGCCAGCTTTGGGTGGTCGCCAATCGCCATCTGCCGTATGAAGACACGCTCGCGACCCTCTTTCGCGAGGTTGAAGAGACCGGGGGCACCCCCGGCTTCAAAGTGCTGAAAGCCACAAAGCCCTTTCGCGCCAAGTAGCGACACCCCTAACCTGCCAAAGACGAATCAGGAGAGACTGAATGTCCTTTTCCATCGCGGGCAAGACCGCCATCGTGACAGGCGCTGCCAACGGCGTAGGCCTCGCCATCGCCCGCCACCTCGCCGATGCCGGAGCCAATGTCGTCTGCTGCGACATGGACGAGCACAAGCTGGCACAGGAGTTCGGCTCGAATCCGGGTATGGATGTGCTCCCGAACGCGGGTGAAGAAGCTGCCCCCGACAGCAACCTGCGAATTTTCGCGGGCGACCTGCGGCAGAAACTGACCATCGCGAACCTGCTGTCGGCGACCATCGACGCCTTTGACCGGGTCGACATCCTCGTCAACGCCTCGCGCCAGGTGGCGGGCTCCGATCCGCTGGACGCAGACGACAAGATGGTCGAAACGCTGATCGACCAGAACCTCATGACCGCGTTACGCCTGAGCCAAGCGGTCGCCAAGCGGATGATCTCCCAGGCAAAAGAGGACGACGCGGAAAACGTGCAGTCCATCGGCGCCATCGTGAACCTCACCTCCATCGCCGCCCAACGGACCCGCCCGCAGCTCATGGCCTTCTCCATCGCCTCCGCCGCGCTGGAGCAGATGACCCGCTCGCTCGCCGTGGCGCTCGCCCCGCAGAAAATCCGGGTAAACGCGGTGGGCTTCGGATCGGTCATGTCGGCCAGCCTGCGAGACGCCTGCGCCGAGAACGGCGACTTGCGCAGAGAGGTGATCGACGGCACGCCTCTGGGTCGGATTGCGGAAGCGAGCGAGATCGCCGAGGCCGTCCACTTCCTCGCCTCCGATGCCTCTCGCTTCATGACCGGCCAGGTGATGACCATCGACGGCGGGCGCACCGTGCTCGACGTGGTGGACACCGACCGCCACTGACCGCAGGCGTGCGGTCCATTCCCTTTTGCGCATCCGTCCTGTAGGCACTCAGCGACCACAAGAAGGAGCGCCCGATGACCGACATGATGGACGACCAGAAAACCCGCGCGAGCGACTGGTTCCGCCACTTGCGCGATCAGATCGTGGCGGCCTTCGAGGGGCTGGAAGACACGCAGGCAACCGGGCCTTTCGCGGATGACCCTGCCGGCCGGTTCGAGGTCACGCCAACCAAGCGCACCTCTGACGATGGATCCGATGCGGGCGGCGGCTTGATGAGCGTGATGCGCGGTGGCCGGGCATTCGAGAAGGTCGGCGTCAACGTCTCGACCGTCTACGGCACCCTGGGCGAGGCCGCGCAGAAGGCCATGGCCGCGCGTGGCGTCGCTGGAATCGAAAACGACCCGCGTTTCTGGGCGTCGGGCATTTCGCTCGTCGCCCATATGCAGAACCCGCACAGTCCCGCCGTCCACATGAACACCCGCATGTTCTGGACGCCCGGTGCCTGGTGGTTCGGGGGTGGCGCGGACCTCAACCCCTGCATCGAGTATGACGAGGACACCGCGCATTTCCATGCCGCGATGAAGGCCGGCTGCGACCCGCACGACGCCACCTATTACGACCGCTACAAGGCCTGGGCGGACGAGTATTTCTATATCCCTCACCGGGGCCGCGCCCGCGGCGTCGGCGGGATTTTTTACGACGATCACAACACCGGCGACTGGGAGGCGGATTTCGCCTTCACACAGGACGTGGGCCGTGCCTTCCTTCCGGCGTTCCTGCCGATTACCGAGAAGCGCCGCAACACGCCCTGGTCCGAAGCCGACAAGGACACGCAGCTCGTGCACCGGGGCCTCTATGCCGAATACAACCTCGTCTACGACCGGGGCACCAAGTTCGGTCTGGCCACAGGGCATGACGCCAACGCGGTGTTGATGAGCCTGCCGCCCTTGGCGAAATGGGTCTGACCCCGGCCCGCCCGCGCATTAATCCAGCGTGCGGCGGAACCTGACGAGCGCCAGAAAGGACAGACCAACAGCGAAGATCGTGAGCGCGATCAGCGGCCCTTGGATGTCCGCGATCCCCGCCCCTTTCAACATCACCGCGCGTATGAGGCGCAGGAAATGGGTCAGCGGAAAAATTTCGCCCAGAACCTGCGCCCAACCGGGCATGCCCCGATAGGGGAACATGAAGCCGGAGATCAGAAGCGACGGCAGGAAAAAGAAGAACGTAAGTTGCATGGCCTGCATCTGCGTGCGGGCAATGGTCGAGATCAGGTAGCCCAGGACCACGAGAGCCGCCACGAAGATGAACACCCCGAAGAGCAACAGGCCCAGCGACCCCACGAAAGGGACGTCGAACATCAGCCGTGCGGCCACCAGCACCACGACCACTTGCACCGCGCCGACGACCAGGTAGGGCACGACCTTGCCCAACATGATTTCCAGCGGCGTGGCAGGCATCGCCAAGAGATTTTCCATCGTCCCGCGCTCTGTTTCACGGGTCAGCGCCATGGCCGTCATCATCACCATCGTGAGCTGCAAGATAACCCCGAGCAACCCCGGCACGATATTGTATTGCGTGATGCCCTCGGGGTTGTAACGCCGATGCACGATCATCTCGGCAGCAGGCGGACTTTGCGTGACCCCTGCCTCCCGCGCCAGCGCCGATTGCGCCACCGTGGACAGGGTCGAGATCGCGCCGGATGCCACTGACGGGTCCGTCGCGTCCGCTTCGATCAGCACTTGCCCGGTCTCGCCGCGCGCAACCTTCCGCCCGAAATCGGAGGGCACCGTGATGACGAAAGACACATCGCCCGCGGTGATCATCGCTTCGGCCTGTTCGGCGCTGGCATCCTGCGTGACGAAGCGGAAATAGCCGGTGAGCTCCAGCGCCGTCACCATCGCGCGGGTGTAACGATCCTGGGTCGGCGCAACCAAGGCGGCGGGCAGCATCTTCGGATCGGTGTTGATCGCGAAACCGAAGAGCACAAGCTGCATCAAG
>DOUP01000263.1 GCA_003520545.1 Maritimibacter sp.
CCTCGCCACGCGCATCGGCCAGGGGATGCGCTACGCGGTCACCCAGCGCGACGTTGAAAAAGGTGCGCCTCCCAAACTCTTCTGATCTTCTCTGGTTTTCAAATACCTCGGGAGAGCGCGAGAGGGCTGGCCCTCTCGCCCCGCGACGCGCGCTCAGCGCGGCGCAAATCCTGCGCGGCGTCAGCCGCACCTTTTGCCCGGCCACGGCTTGGGATAAGGCTGGCCTCCTGACACTGAGTAACAGGACCAAGATGACCCCCAACACCCGTGGCGCCCTTTTCATGGTTCTTTCCATGTGCGCCTTCGCCGCCGAGGACGCTTTCCTCAAATATGCGTTTCAAAACGTGCCGCGCGGCTTGGCCTTCACCCTCTTCGGCGTGGTCGCCACCGCGATCTGCGCCACCCTGTCCCTTCGAGCCGGTGAGCGGGTTTTCCCACCGGAGTTCCGTTCGCGCGGGCTTCTGACGCGCTCTGCGATCGAACTTGTCGGGCGGCTGTTCTATACGCTCTCTCTCGCCTTTGTATCGCTTTCCCTGACTTCGGTTATCCTGCAAGCCACGCCGCTTGTCGTGACACTTGGAGCAGCGTTGTTCTTTGGGGAAAAGGTCGGGCCGCGCCGCTGGATCGCCATGCTCATCGGCTTTGCGGGCGTGCTTTTGATCCTGCGTCCTGCGCCGGGCATGTTCGAGCCGCTCGTCATCCTTCCCGTCATCGGGATGCTCGGATTTGCGGGCCGGGATCTCGCCACCCGCGCAAGCCCGCCGCATGTGACCGGGCGCCAGTTGGGAACACTCGGCTTCCTGGTCGTCACCGCCGCGGGGCTCGTTATCTGGGCCTTCGATCCGCGCCTGCCGGACGCGGTCCCCGCCGCCGCGTGGGGCGCGATCCTCATCGCGGGCGCGGTCGGCACCATCGCCTACAACGCCCTGACGGTCGCCATGCGGTCAGGTGAGGTCAGTGTCGTCGCCCCCTTCCGCGACACCCGGTTGTTGGTCGCACTGGTCCTCGCCTTCGTGTTCTTCGCGGAACGGCCGGATTGGATCACGCTGGCGGGCGGTGCACTCATCGTGGCCTCTGGGCTCTACACGCTGGCACGCTCCAGGCGTCAGACCCGGTAAAGCCGAACGGGCGGTTTCTCGGCGCGCTTGATTTCGCCCCGGAACTCCAGATCGAGCTGCACGCATTTCAGCCACCAGCCGGACTTTGCCCCGCCAGGAAACAGATCCTGGTTCAGGAGCGACTTCAACGCCTCCTGAGCCTCCGACACCTTCATCCCCGGCGCATCATGGGGCAGCACCTGCATCAATGCCTGCTTCATGTCCTCGTATTTCACCCGGTCCACCCGCGTGATGTGATCCGGGGAATTGATGTTGCGCACTTCGATCTTGTCGTCAGCCATGGTCGCTCTCCTTGTCCCGCGCCGAACAAGGTCCGGCCCGTCCGCTCCACCCTAGACCGGTGCATGATCGTATGCACAGCCTGTGCACACTTTGTGCACGCCCTGTGCACAGCGATTTCAGCTTGCTCTGGCGTCGTGACGCGTTCTCGTCTAAAGCCCGTTCCATGACCACACGTGCCGGATTTGTCGCCCTCATCGGCGAGCCCAACGCGGGCAAATCGACCCTGACGAACACACTCGTCGGGGCCAAAGTGTCCATTGTCACCCACAAGGTGCAAACCACCCGCGCCCGCATTCGCGGCGTCGCGATCGAGGGGGAGAGCCAGATCGTCCTAGTCGACACCCCGGGCCTGTTCCAACCCAAACGCAGGCTCGACCGCGCCATGGTCGCCGCCGCCTGGGGCGGGGCCGCCGATGCCGACGTGATCGTCCTGATGATCGAAGCGCATCGGGGCGTCTCGAAGGGTGTGAAGCAAATCCTTGAAAATCTTGAGGAAATCGGCAAAGGGCGCACCGTTGTGCTGGCGATCAACAAGATCGACAAGGTGCCGTCGGAGGGCCTTCTGCAACTCACCCGCGAGATGAACCAGCGCTACGATTTCGCCGAGACGTTCATGATCTCCGCCGAAAAGGGACACGGCGTCGATGATCTTAAAAAATGGCTGGCCGAGCGGATGCCGGAGGGGCCGTGGCTCTATCCCGAAGACCAGATCGCCGACCTGCCGCTGCGCATGATCGCCGCCGAGGTGACACGCGAAAAGCTCACCCTGCGCTTACATCAGGAACTGCCCTACCAGCTCACCGTCGAAACCGAGCACTGGGAAGAGCGCAAGGACGGTTCGGCCCGGATCGACCAGCTGATCTACGTCGCCCGAGATGGCCACAAAGGCATCATCCTGGGAAAAAAAGGCGAGACAATAAAAGCAGTTAGCCAATCGGCGCGCGCCGAGCTCGAAGAGTTCCTGGGCCGCAAGGTCCACCTCTTCCTGCAAGTGAAAGTGCGCCCCAACTGGCTTGAAGAGAAAGAGCGTTACTCGGAAATGGGGCTGGATTTCCGGGACGGCAATTCGTGAGTCGCCTGGCCACCGGCCTCTGGGTCTCGGCCTATCTCGCACGACTTCAGGCCCAAGGCATTTCCACCTATGTCGTCGCCAAGGGTGACGCGACAGCGGGCGCTGTCCTGGTCAAACTCGCCACGATGGACGGTCAGGCGAAGGCCTTCCAACGCAGCGTCGACCTGATGACCGGCGCGCGGACTTGGATGGTTCTGACCGAAGGGGACGAGAGCAGCGTGGACGAAAGCATCACCAGGCAGCGCGGCTTCGATCCGGACCTCTGGGTGATCGAAGTGGAGGATGCCCGGGGCCGTCACATGCTGGATGAACCCGGTCTCGACTGATCCTCCCGTCCGAATAGAACCAACCGCCCCGGCCCTTTTTCGGCCAATATCAAAAGCCCACCGGCGATGGCCCAGTTCTTGAACACGATGGTCACCTGCCACGGGTCGGCGCGCAGCTGCCAGTGAAAATAACTGGTAAATACCCAATAGGCGGCAAGGCCCAGCGCCCAGAGAGACACCCAAGGACCGGTCAAAAGCGCGATGCCCGCGATCAGGTTGAACAACGCAACCGGCCAGACCAGCGCCCCGGGAAACCCAAGTCCTTCGATCATCGTGACAACGGGCGCCGGATCTCCGATCTTCTGCCCGAAACCTCCGAAAAAGATCAGCGCGATCAGGACACGCCCCAACAGGTTCAGCCAGTCATTCATGCCTTTTCTTTTCCTCCCTTGTATCTACGCGCCCCAACCCCGGTCCATTTCACCGTTTCAAAAATACTTTGGGGGAGGCGGAGGATTTGCGAGCAAATCCTGCGACGGGGGCAAAGCCCCCGATCCGCAGGGCCGCGTCCTGACGCGGACCTGCTTGGCCTGTGCGGGCAACGCCCGCACCTTTTGGCTATGTGACGCCAAGACAGGCTCACGGCTTGCAAGAACGAAAAAGGGGCGCCGAAGCGCCCCTGTTCATGGTTGAGCCAGTCAGATCACTCCGCCGCCTCGAGGCTCCAGCCGCCGATAGCTTTCACTTCAAGGAAGTCCTCGATGCCCCAGACCCCGGCTTCACGCCCGTTGCCCGACTGTTTCATACCGCCAAACGGCGCGCCCGCGCCGCGCGGGGTGCCGTTCATCTCGACCATGCCGGAGCGCAGTTTGAGCGCAACCCGGTTCGCCTTGGCCCCGTCCTGCGTCTGAACGTAGTTTGTCAGGCCGTAAACGGTGTCGTTCGCGATCTCGATGGCGTCTTCTTCGGTTTCGAAGGGGATCATCACCATGACCGGCCCGAAGATCTCTTCGCGCGCGATGGTCATGTCGTTGTTCACATCGGCAAAAACCGTCGGCTTCACGTAGAAACCGCGGTTCATGCCTTCGGGCCGCCCCGTGCCACCGGCGACAAGGCGGGCACCTTCGTCGATGCCCTTTTGAATAAGACCCTGGATCTTGTTCCACTGGGCTTCGTTGACCACCGGTCCGATGTGGCGGCCTTCTTCATGGCTGTCGCCGACCGCGATGATCTCGGCTGTCTTGGTGGCAGTTTCGACGGCGTCATCGTAGATCGACCTCTCGACGAGCATCCGGCTCGGTGCGTTACAGCTCTGACCCGAGTTGTTCATCATCTGGATCACGCCACGTTTCACGGCCTTCTCGTCGGCATCGGCAAAGCCGATATTCGCGCCTTTACCGCCAAGCTCCAGGTGCACGCGCTTCACGGTATCGGCGGCGTTCTTCGAAATGATCGCGCCTGCCCGGGTCGAGCCGGTGAAGCTGACCATGTCCACGTCGGGATGGCCGGTCAGCGCGTTGCCCGTTACGGCGCCATCGCCGTTCAGAAGGTTGAACACGCCTTTCGGGAAGCCCGCCTCGTCCATTGCTTCGGCAAAGATCATCGCGTTCAGCGGGCTTTCCTCGGACGGCTTCAGGATCATGGTGCAGCCCGCGATGGCCGCCGCGATGACCTTCAGGCTGATCTGGTTCATCGGCCAGTTCCATGGTGTAATCAGCGCGCAGACACCCACGGGCTCGTGCACGATCATCGTATCGGGCGCATGGTCACCCAGGGGTTTCATCCACTGGAAATTCTTGGCGGCTGCGAGAAACGCCTTGGTGTGACCGATGCCCGCGCCCACCTGGGCCGCCCGGCTGAGGTCGATGGGAGCGCCCATTTCGGTGGTGATCGCCTGGGCAAGCTCTTCGGCCTTGGACTTGTAGATGGCATAGAACTTCTCGACCAGCGCGATGCGCTCTTCGGGTGGCGTCGCGGCCCAGGCAGGCCAAGCGGCCTTGGCAGCTGCGACGGCTTTGTTCACGTCCGCCTCGCCCGCGAGCGACACGATCGCACAGGGCTCTTCGGTCGAGGGATCGATCACCTGGTGATCTCGTGTCTCGCTCGGCGCGACCCATTCGCCGTTGATGTAG
>DOUP01000251.1 GCA_003520545.1 Maritimibacter sp.
GGACCAATTGCAGGACGGACCCGCGAGATGACGATGGAGAACCTCCCAACGCCGGACATGAACCGCCCGAAGCCCCGGCTGTCCTGGGTCTGGCTCATGCCGCTCATGGCCGTGTTCATTGCGCTTGCGGTTCTGTGGCAGGTGTATTCGGAACGCGGTCTCCTGATCGTGGTAACCTTCCCGACCGCCGAAGGCATCGAAGCCGGTCAGACCCCCGTCCGCTACCGTGACCTCGATATTGGCATCGTCGAAAGCCTCGGGTTTTCCGAAGGGCTCGCTTCGATCGAAGTGGGCATCCGCGTGGACCAGAACATTGCGCCCTACGTCGACGAAGATGCGTCGTTCTGGATCGTGCGTCCGAAGGTCAGCGCACGGGGAATTACGGGTCTGAACACGGTCTTGTCCGGCGCCCATATCGAAGGAAGCTGGGACGGCACCCCCGGCATCGAAGCCAGCCGGTTTTCCGGGCTGGACGCGGCCCCTCTTGCACCACCGGGTGCCCAAGGGGCTCATATCATCTTGCGGGCGCGGTCTGGCGGAAACCTCGTGTCCGGGGCCCCGGTCCTCTTCAATGGTATTTCGGTCGGTTGGATCGGCGATCCGATCCTGTCCGAAGACGGCCTGACCATCACACGTGACGCGTTCATCGAAGCGCCCTACCACGAGCACCTGGACTCGGCGAGCCGGTTCTGGGACAGCTCCGGTGCCTCGCTCGACATCAATGCGACCGGCGTGACGCTCAACCTCGACAGCATCGCGGCGCTCCTGGAAGGCGGGGTGACATTCGCCACCATGATGACCGGCGGGCAGGAAATCGAGGACGGCCATGTATTTGACGTGTTCGAAAGCCAAAGAGAGGCGCGGGCGAATGCCCTGGAACTCGGCGGCACGAGACTTGAAATATCGGCGTTGCTCGATCCCGAAACCATCGGCCTGTCGGTCGGGTCCGTGGTGCGCTATGGCTCGGCAAAGGTTGGCGAAATCATCGCGATCACCGGGTATCGCGATGTTGCCGTCGATGACAACGAAGCAAAGCTGCTGATCGAAATGGAGATCGTCCCCGCGCGCCTCAATGTCGCCGAAGACCTCACCGAGAGCGACATGCTGGCCGCGCTTGATGAACGTGTCCAGGCGGGGCTCAGGCTCCGGGTCGGACGCGAAGGCATCCTGGGACAGCGCCGTATCCTGGAATTCGTCGAAGACCGCGACGCCTCTGTCGAAAGTATCGTCACGGATATCACGCCGACGCCTCTTGTGCCGACCGTCGACGCGGCGCCGCGTTCGGATGTGCCGGAGAGCTTCAACGGCCTCGTCGCGCGCATCAGTGACCTTCCGATAGAAGACCTCATGAATTCCGCCATCGAGGCGCTGGACAGTGTCACCGGACTGGCCGGCAGCCCCGACGCGCGCGAGCTTCCCGCCAATGCCAACAGCTTCGTCTCAGAGGCCCGCGACCTCATCGGGTCCGAAGACATCGTGCAGGCTCTGGCCGACTTCCGGGTCGCCGCGAGCGATCTTCGCGACTTGTCCAAGACCGTTTCCCAAAGCGAAGGTCTGGCCACGCTGCTCACCGCACTGGAAGCCTCTGACACCATCGGCGCGAACATCTCCACGTTTTCCGAGCGACTGCCGGGAATCGCTGACGACGTGGAAGAGATCACGGCCGAGATCAAATCGGTGCCGCTCACCGAGCTTGCCGCATCGCTCGACAGTCTGACCCAGCGGATCGAAGGCGTTCTGAACGCTGACGGGATCGAAGATCTGCCGGTTTCGCTTCGCGATACTCTCAGCGAACTGCAGGGGGCGCTGTCCGACCTGCGCGACGGCGGTGCGGTGGACAATCTGAACCAGACGTTGGCCGCAGTTCAGGAGGCCAGCGGGAACGTTCCCGATCTGGTGGACCGGCTCGACCGCGTGTCGGTGACGCTGCAAGATACACTGGGCGGCTATGCGCAAGGTTCCCGGTTCCAAGTGGAGCTGACCGGAGCGATCCGCGACATTTCCGAAGCCGCCGATGCACTTCGGTCTCTTGCACGCAAGATCGAGCGTAACCCCAGCAGCCTGATATCCGGGAGATAGTGAATTGAAGACCCCCCTTTGGCTCCTGGCCCTGATCTTCGTCGCAAGTTGTGGCAGCACGGGCCCGCAGGTCGTGATCGACAGCCAGTCCTCGGAGCTTCGGGTGCGTTCGAGCGCCCGCAGCGTGATGATCCACGACATCTCCCTCCCCGCCTATGCCGAGGCGGTCGAGATCAGCCTACGGGACGAGGACGGCACCTTGGTCGAGCAAAAGGGGCAGGTCTGGGCGGACGCGCCTGCGCGGGCCATGTCCGGCGTCATCGTGCGCAACCTCAGCACCATCACGGGCGCCCAGGTCGCCGCTGACCCCTGGCCGCTGGAAGGTTACCCGCAGGTCGAAGTGACGATCCGGGTGGAGCAGATGTTCGCCCGTGACGACGGGTCGATCTCGCTCACCGGCTACTACGCGCTCCGCCGCGAATACGGACGCAGCGCGATCCGCCAGTTCGCCATCGAACGCGCCGGGTCTCCCGAGGCGAAAGCGAATTTGGCCCGCGCCTATGATCTTGCATGGCGCGACCTGGCGGAACAGATTGCCAAGGACCTGTGAGGCTGGAGCCGGTCGTCGCGCGCTCGGCCCAAGGCAACGCGATCGCTCTGGGCGCTGTCTCAAGTCAATGGGTTAGATCAGGCTAGAGCAAGGAGACGTAAGATGAAAATCACACGGTCAGGCAGCACGCCATCAAAGCAAGGCCCGGAAGAGTGGTTCACGGGCAGTGTCCGGATGGACCCCCTGTTCCAGGCCGAAGACCCCGGTCGGGTCGCTGGCGCCCATGTCACCTTCGAACCGGGCGCACGCACCGCGTGGCATACGCATCCCGCCGGACAGACCCTGATCGTCACCTTCGGGAGAGGTCGCGTTCAACGCGAAGGTGGACAAGTCGAAGAGATCAGCCAAGGTGATGTCGTCTGGTTCCCCGCAGGCGAGAAACATTGGCACGGTGCCAGCCCGGGAACCGCGATGAGCCATATCGCCGTTCAAGAAGCCGTGGACGGTGAAACGGTCACGTGGATGGAAAAAGTCACCGACGAAGACTACGACGGCTGACGCAAACAGGGTCCGCCGGGCCGACGCGCCCGGCAGACTTGCGCGGTCTCCCCGGCCGCTTGGACAGCATTCTGAAATGCGTTCGCGAAGCCGAGGATTCGAGCGACGGAATCGCACACCACCATCGCGGCAGCATTTGTCAGCCGGAGGTGGCGTGTGTCCCCCTTGATAGCGAAACCGAAACTTGGGTGACACCTGTGGACCCAAAGACCACGATGCGGGAGAAAATGCGCACGCCACGGTGGGCATTTCTGGTTCGCGACGAAACGGCCAACTGCGTGGGCACTCGACCAGCGGCTTGCCGAACCAATCCGGTCAGTAAGTTCAGTTTGCGCGCCACGATTGGTCGAACCAGCTTGATACGTCACCCGGCCATGCGAGCGGCTCGCCGTCTGCGCCGCGCAAAACGCCACTGTCATAGAGGAACTTCGCCATGGTTTCGAGCCTCGCGGGGTCGATCAGGCCGACCGTGGCCGTGCCGTCGGTGAGGTAGCCGCCTTCGTCGATCACGCGCATCGACCCGCGCACGAGGTCTTCGTTCGGGAAGTCTCCGGCACCGATCAGGATTTCGGCAGCTTCGGCTGGGTGCGCCGCGGCCCATTCATAGCCCTTGCGAGTCGCTTCCATGAACGCGTCGACCGCCTCCGGGTTGCTAACGAGCGTTTCGTTCCGGGTACCAATATAGCCGCCCTGCGGTTCCGGCACGCCGTAGTCGTTGTAAAGGAAATGGGACTGGTCACGGCCCAATAGCTCGCTGTTCACGCCCTCCCAGGTCGCGACTTCGAGCGTGAAATCCACGGCACCGGAGGCCAGCGCTTCATAGGCGCCGGTGCCGAGCGTCACGGTGTTATAGTCAGGCTTGCCCCCGTCATTCTCGATCATGGTCGAGATCAGGGCATCTTCCCACGCGCTGCCGAAACCTGCGTAGGTTTTTCCCTCGAGGTCCCTGGGACGGCCAATCTCATCGTTGTCGGCGTTGTAGACCAGTCGCCCGGCCTCGCGTTGCATCGTGACCCAAAGCGCGGTGATCGGGGCGCCGCCCGCCTTGGCGCTCATGAAGCCGAGCGCGGTCATATAGGCGAAGTCCACCGCGCCTGCGGCCAGAAGGGTGGTCGAGGCGCTATCGGAATAGGGCAGGATCTCAACCTCCAGCCCGGCATCTTCGAAATACCCGTTCTCCTGCGCGACCACCAAGCCAATGTGGTTGGTGTTCAGCGTCCAGTCCAGCGCGATGCTGACGTCTTCGGCCAAAGCGGCGGGGGCCGCGAGGCAGGCGGGGGGGGGTNNGGTCACATCCAGCGCCGTGGTTGGCTCGTCCGCCAGCAACAGCTTCGGGCTGGCCGCCAAAGCAATCGCAATCATCACCCGCTGGCGCATGCCGCCGGACAACTGGTCGGGGAAGCTGTCTTCGTGACCCTGTAGCCCGAACGTTTCAAACAGCGCGCGCACGCGATTGCGAGCCTCGCGGGGACGGGTGCCGCGGATTTCCAACCCAAGGCCCGCGTTTTCGGTGATGGTGAGCCACGGGAACAGCGTGTCCTGTTGTGGCTGGTAGGCGATGTCGCGGTGGGGCAAAGTGATCGGCGCACTGCCGAGCCGCGCTACTCCGGTGGCATCGAGTTCCGGGGCGAGAACGCCGGATAGCCATTTGACGACCGAGCTTTTTCCGCAGCCCGAGGGGCCGATCAGACAGGTGAGCGCGGTGTCGGGCAAGTCGAAAGACAGCTTTTCGACCAGCGTATCCTGCCCCGCGCGGATGATAAGGTCGCGCACCTCAAACATGGGTCGCCCTCCGGTAGCGGCGCCCGGTGGCGCGCTCGATGACTAGGATGGCGGCGAGCAGGGCGAGGGTGAGCGTGGCCGAGATGACCACGGCGGCGAGGACGAGATCGGCGCGGAAATTGTTCTTGGCGGTCAGGATGTAGATACCCAGCCCCTGTCGCGCGCCGGCGTATTCGGCGAAGATCGTCGCGACGATGGCGTAGGTCGCCGAGATCCGCAGGCCCGAGAAGAACTGTGCGCGGGCCGAGGGTAAGGTGGCACGGCGAAACACCTCCCACCGCGATGCGCCCATCGAGATGAGTTGATCGCGGAAGGCCCGCGGCTGGCTCGCGTAACCCGCCATCAGGCTGACCACCATCGGGAAGAAGGTGACGAGGATCACCAACAGAACCTTGGGCAGAAGTCCGAAGCCGAACCACAAGACCATGAGGGGCGCGAGGGCGACGATAGGCACCGTCTGGCTTGCCACGAGTAGTGGCATCATGCCTCGCCGCAACCAGAGCGCGAAGTGTAGCGTTATCGAGACGAGGAAGGCGAACAGGACCGAGAGGCTGAACCCCACACTCGCGACGCCAATGGTCGCAAGCGCGTGGCGGGCGATCTCGGACCGCTCGATCCAGAGGCCGTTCGCCACGTCGCTGGGTGCGGGCAGGACAAGGGGGGACGCGTCCGAGACGGCCACATAGGCTTCCCATCCCGCGAAAAAGAGGGCCGCCAGCACCACGGCTGGATAGGTATATCGCAAATACAACATTACACACAGGACACGGGCGGGGGCCGCCCGCGCTTGGCCCTCAGCCGAGACTGGGGCTGTTGGCCGATGTTGTCATGTCGATGGTGACGTGCCCTTCGCCGGGACCGAACCTGATGAAGGCCTGCCTGAGCGTCTCGAACACCGGGCCCGCGTCACCGCGCAGCCGGGTGCAGAAATTCTTGGCCTTGTGGAAGGTGCCGCTCGACTTCAAGAACTCGATGCAACCCCAGATCTCGTCCATGTGGTCGCCTTCACCCATGACGTAGAGCGAGAATTGCAGGTCGACTTCGACACCCAGCACCGGTGCTTTGCCAACCGCTTCGGCGGCCAACGCCTGGCGCGTGGCGAGGGGGGCTTCGTCCGAGCGGTCGAGCTCTTCGTAATGGCAGCTCGGGTCGTCGGGTTCGCCGGGACAACCGCGCGACAGGGTGACGTGCATGGTCACGTGTTCGGGCCACTTGGCGGCGGCCGCGAACAGGTCGCGGATCGCGTCGAGCAATGGCTCCGGCGCGCCGACCATGAGCGTCGACATATCGTCGGTCTCGATCCTCAGGTCGTCTTTGTATGGGGTGAGGGCATCAAGCCCCCTAGTGATGACTTCCACGAAATCGGACGTCATTGGGTATAGCGACACTTGCGCGCCTACATACATGGTAGCACCTCGCTCCGCTGGTATTATCCAGATCAGCTGTGAAAGGGTTCGCGCGGTCGCGCATCTCAGCCCCGAAAGGAGCACCCCTGGTTATGTTCGGGCAGTCTGCGACCCGCGTGTCGGGTTGTCAACCGATCGGGAAGCAGGCTTGCGCCCCGTTGCGAATCTTCAGTTCCGGCTCGGACTGTTGCAGCGCAGGCGCTCAAGGTCGCCTTTCGCTGCGTCGGCGGGGACCCAGCGGCAATTGAATGTCAGGTGTGCAGACAGAACTGCCATTCACCCTTCTACCGCCACTGACGGCTTGCTGCCGTTCCCATCTGCGGAGACACCTGTCTGAGGTGGAAACCGGGGCCTTTCCGCACGCGCGAATTCATCTGCAAATGCCTCCAAAAGCGGAATTGCAGTCCGAGGGCGCCGAGTGAGGTTCGTCAGATGGCGGCTCTGCCGAATGGCACAAATTGTTTTGCGCGGCGGTTTCATCTAATTCATTGTGCTAGGATTGTTGCACCGGATGCGAATGAGGCCCTGGGTCCGAGCAGCCCGACCACGTGGGGCCAATTGCGATAATCCCATGGGCACGCATAGAGTGCGGTGTCGGCATATCCAAGGAGGCACAATGGCCAACATCAACAGGCGGACGGTTGTCTCCGGAGCGGGTTTGGCCGTGACCTGCCTAGCCTATCCGGCGCTGGCCAGAACGACATTTCGCCTTGGATTATCACCCGTTTTTCTCGACAACAACGCGATCGTTATCGAGGCCATCCAAGAGGCCCTCGAAGCCTCGCTTGGCGTTGCCATCAAGCTGGAACAGCGGCGCACATACAAAGAAGTGACGGGGCTCTTGCTGGAAGGTGCGGTCGATGCAGCTTGGCTTTGCGGTTATCCCTACCTGCAACACAGCTCTCAATTGGCACTGCTGGCGGTTCCGGTCTGGCGCGGGCGGGTGCTTTACCAGTCATACCTGATCGCCGGCGCCGACAATCCGGCCGCGTCGCTGAAAGACCTGCGCGGGGCGACCCATGCCTTTTCCGACCCGGATTCGAACTCGGGTTACCTGGTGACCGTTTCCGACCTCGCCCGGAATGGTGAGACGCCGGATACGTTCTTTCGCCGGTCGATTTATACCTTTGGGCATAGAAACGTCGTGCGCGCAGTTGCCGACGGGCTTGTCGCCTCTGGTAGCGTCGATGGCTATGTCTGGGAAGTTCTGGCAGCGCAGGAGCCGCACTTGACCAAAAGAACCCGCGTGGTGTCGAAATCGGAATGGCTCGGGTTCCCGCCGGTCTGTGCACGAAAGGACCGGCACGACACGCCGCTCGTGCAATCCTTCAAGACGGCGTTGTTCGAGTTTTCCGAAACCCGGCTCGGGTCGCAAGTTCTTCAACTCCTGCAGCTGGACGGTTTCACCGACGCTGACCCGTCGATCTATGATGGCATTTCGGCCCGCATGAAAGTGATAGAGACGTTGCGCTGATGGCAATACTGGCGCGCATACCACTTTCCCTGCGCGTACCTCTGTTTGCCGCGATCCTGATGGTCTTGGCCGGGGCCTTCGCATCGCAGCAAGTTCTATCCACATTGTCACGGGTTCAGGATGACCGGCTCCGAGAGCTTGCCATACTGCATGTCGAAAGCCTCTCGGTTGCACTTGGCCCTCACGTCCTGCGCGAAGACATATGGGAGGTCTATGACGTCCTGCAGCGCGCTTCGGGCGAGCGCCGGGGACAACGAATGGTATTCACGGCTGTCACCGACAGGGATCATCGAATCATCGCGGCCACGGACCCCCGGCGGGCACCAATCGATGAAATGCTGCCGCAAGACCTTGAAGCGGCCCAATCACCGGACAACCTCAGCATTCCCGGCGATGGAGCTCGGCTGGTTCTGACCGCTCCGCTGGCCTACCAGGGACGGGAACTGGGGGACATCTTCACCGAACTGGACGTTTCGGACTTGGTGTCCGAACGCCGGATCGCCGGTCTCTATTTGCTACTTGGAAATGCGCTTGCGACGGGGGTGCTGGCGGTAATGGGCTATGTCGCAATGCGCCGGATGCTACGCCCGATCTCTCGGCTCGCGCAGCGTATGCGCGAAACCGCACAATCCCCTGAGCCGATTCCGGAAGACGATATTCCCAGTGGTGATACCGAGGTCACCCGGCTGGTGCAGACCTACAACGCCATGGCCTGGGCGATTGATGCCAAGGCCGAAACGGAACGCCGGCTGGCCGAAAGAGAAAGATTTGTGAGCCTTGGCCGCCTGTCTTCGTCGCTTGCCCATGAGATCAACAACCCACTGGGCGGACTCCTCAATGCAACGGACACGATCACCGAGTATGCCGACAGACCGGATGTCGTCCGGCAATCGGCAACCTTGCTGAAAAGGGGTCTCGAACATCTCAGGGACGTTGCTCGGGCGACGCTTGACCACAACCGGTTGGACCGCTCCAGTGCGCCGTTATCACACGAGGATTTCGATGACCTGCAACTGCTGATCGGGCCCGAGATCAAACGGCAGCAACAAACGATGGACTGGCGCATTGAAGCGGACGATGCGGCGATCGCCCGGTTTGCCTCAGCGCCGCTGCGCCAGATCACACTGAACCTGCTACTGAACGCCTCGTCTGCCGCCGGGAGAGGCGGAAAGGTGGAATTGGATCTGTCTGCCGCATCTGGCGGGCTCAAGATCGAGATTCTCGACAGCGGCTCCGGGTTGTCCGAAGAGGCGGAATACCGGCTTTTGTCATCCGGCCCGGTTCAGCCCGGTGGCGGTGTCGGGCTAAGGCTTGTGCACGACCTTGTTGCCGAACTCGGCGGAACGCTAAAGGCAGAGCGGCGCGATGGGATGACCGTTATTTCAATCCTCGTTCCGTTCGGTGACCCCGAGGGCCGCGCAGCATGTTGAAAGGGTTCCGGATCGCGCTTGTCGAAGACGACGACATTATGGGGTCTTCCCTCGTGCAACGCCTGGAAATCGAAGGCGCCGAGGTCTTGTGGCTGAAACAGATGTCGCGGGCCGTTGGCGCGCTGCGCACCCCGCGGGCGCCGATTGATGCCGTGATCTGCGACATACGGTTGCCGGACGGAAACGGCGAAGAGCTTTTCAACACGCTCAACCGGACCGCGACGCCACCGCCGTTTCTGTTCATAACCGGGCACGGTGGGATCGAGCAGGCGGTGCGCTTGATCCAGGCCGGCGCTGTGGACTACGTCACCAAGCCGTTCGACATGGCGGATTTCCTGGATCGCCTGACCCTGCTTCTGTCGGCCACGAGCCAGCTGAACCTGCCGC
Organism: Maritimibacter sp.; assembly: GCA_003520545.1. Taxonomy (GTDB): domain Bacteria; phylum Pseudomonadota; class Alphaproteobacteria; order Rhodobacterales; family Rhodobacteraceae; genus Maritimibacter. The sequence continues at coordinate 9,607 of DOUP01000251.1, forward strand.
CCTTGCTGGGGATATCTCCGGCTGCAAAGCGCGTGGATGCCCTGGCATTGAAGGCCGCCCGTTCGGATCGCGCCGTTCTGATCCGCGGAGGCCCGGGCACCGGCAAGGAACTCGTGGCGCGACGCATTCATGAAACATCAGACCGACGCGCCGCCCCTTTCGTTCCGGTCAACCTGATCCGGGAAGGGGATATCGCCACTGCGCTTTTCTGTGCGGATGGCGCCGTTGCCAGAACCGGAGAGGGAACGCTGTTTCTGCATGGGTTCAGCCGGCTCCCCGACGATCAGCAGCACGCGTTACTCGCTGCCTTCGACGCCGGGTTCAAAGGGCGCCTGATCGCGTCCTGCGGGCATGAAATGGAGGAAATCGTCGCCCGGGGCGGGGTCAGCGCCGAACTGTTTTTCCGTCTCGACATGCTGGAGATTCCTATCCCACCGCTGGAGGACAGGTCCGAGGACGCCGTGTGGCTGATGAGCCAGTTGTTCGAACGTGCCAATACCAGGCGGGCGCATCCTCTCCGCGGTATCAGTCGCCTGACAGAAGAAGCTGTCAGGCTGCATGATTGGCCAGGCGGTGGGCGGGAATTGCGTTCGCGATTGATCCGGGGGGTCGAGACGGCAACGGGCGACGTTTTGCAACCGGTCGATCTATTCCCGGAGCGTTTGATCAGAAGCACCGAAATCATGACCCTGGCCCAGGCCCGCGAGAAAGCCGAGAAAGAACAGATCATAAATGCGCTGGAGCAGACCGGCGGCCAGGTCGGCCAGGCGGCGAAGCTCCTGAAGGTATCCCGAACCACGCTGTGGGAAAAGATGCAAAAACTTGGGGTTCCCGGCTCGTCCGGCTGACGTGCATTCTCCCAGAAACATGTTCGGAATTCCGAACATCTCCAAAACCATATTATTTACAGCACCTTACACTCCCTTCTGATGTTGCCCGAATCCTGATCCGGAACCATTCGCCGGATTATCATGTGTCATACATCAAAGGGAGGACTCAGCAATGAGCAAGAAATGCAACAGGCTTGTCGATGTCGGCCGGCGGCAGTTCCTTCGGGGAAGTGCGCTCGCGGCTGCCGGGGCCGCCGCTTCGACCGTGACTTCGGCGCCCGCACAGGCCGCGCCGGCCAACGCGCAGATCGACTATCCGTCAGGCAAGCTGGCGAATATCGCTGATCTGGCCGTCAACGCGCCAATGGATATCGAATACCCCGACGCTGACAGCCCCGGCATCCTGATAAAACTCGGCGAGCCCGTGGAAGGCGGCGTCGGCCCCGATGGCGATATCGTCGCCTACTCTGTGCTGTGTCCGCACAAGGGCTGGTTCATGTCTTACAACAGCGAAGACCGCACGATGAACTGCCCCGGTCACTTCTCGCGCTTCGATGTCGAGGCGGGCGGACAGCAGGTGTGGGGGCACGCCACCCAGAACCTTCCGCAATTCACGCTGCGGGTAGATGACGCAGGCGACATCTATGCCGAAGGCTGCAGCGACCTGATCTTCGGTCGCCCGACGAACGTTCTTTACGGGGAGGAATAAGACATGGCTTACAAGAGACAGATTGATCGCCTGCCCATTCCGCCGGCAGATGCGAAGGTTCACAACGTGACATGCCACTACTGCATCGTCGGTTGTGGCTACAAGGCCTACACGTGGCCGCGCAACAAGCAGGGCACGCTGACCGACAACGCGTTCGGTATCGACCTTGGTGAACAGCAACCCGCAGACGGCACCTGGCTGGCCCCGTCGATGTACAACCTCGTCCAACAGGGCGGAAAAGACGTGCATCTCGCGGTCGTGCCGGACCATGACTGCGTGGTGAACTCGGGTCTCGGTTCGATCCGCGGTGCGCGCATGGCCGAAAACCGCCCGTCGCGCGTGACGGGCACTCAACAGCAACGCCTGACCGATCCGCTGATGTGGCGCAACGGCGTGTGGCAGCCAACCTCATGGGACGACGCCCTTGATCTGGTGGCCCGTGTGACCGCGCGCGTGATCACCGAAGGATCGGAAGATGAACTCGTCGTGTCGATGTTCGACCACGGTGGTTCTGCCGGCGGCTACGAGAATACCTGGGGCACCGGCAAGCTCTATTTTGAGAGCATGAAGGTCAAGAACTGCAGAATCCACAACCGGCCCGCCTATAACTCCGAGGTGCACTCGACCCGCGACATGGGTGTAGGCGAGCTGAACTACAGCTACTCGGATTACGAGGTCACCGACACGATCTTCATGATCGGTGCAAACTCGCTGGAAACCCAGACCAACCTGTTCCTCAACCACATGGTGCCGGGGCTACGCAACGGTGCAAGGATGATCGTGGTCGACCCGCGCCGCACTGTAACGGTCAACGCCGCCGAAGAAGTTGCCGGGGTGGAAAACGTCCTGCATCTGGCAATCAACGAGGGCTCGGACATGGCGCTCTTCAACGCCATCCTGACCCATATCGTCGACAATGGCTGGACCGACGACGATTTCATCGCCAATTCCACTTTCCAGAACGGCGAAGCGGTCGCGATGGATTCGGCGCATCCCGCGGCGCTTGGCAGTCTCGACATGGCCATGCAGGCGTGCCGCACGTCGCTCGAGGAGGCCGCGGAGGTCTGCGGTGTCCCGACGGATGACATCGTCAAGGCCGCCGAGTGGATCGCCAAACCGCATGACGATGGTTCGCGTCGTAAATGCGTCACCTGCTATGAGAAAGGCATTATCTGGGGCAACGACAACTATCGCACCATTGGCGCGCTGGTGAACGTTGCACTGGCCACCGGCAATGTTGGTCGCGAAGGCGGCGGCGTCTGCCGATTGGGCGGGCACCAGGAGGGTTACTATCGCCCGAGTGATGCTCATGTTGGCCGTCCTGCCGAATATGTGGACCAGTTCCTGATCCGCGGGCTTGGCGGAGTGCACCACATCTGGGCCTGCGATCACCACAAAACGACGCTGAACGCGTCCGAGTTCAAGCGGGTCCACAAGAAGCGTGCCGACTTGGTCAAGGACGCGATGGACGCGGCTGCTGGTGGCACGCGCGAACAGATCGTCGATGCGATCGTTTCGGCAATCAACGCGGGCGGTCTGTTCGTTGTAGACGTGGACATCATCCACAGCCAGATCGGCCAGAACGCGCATGTCATCCTGCCTGCCGTCGAATCGAACGAGATGAACCTAACCTCGATGAACGGCGAGCGGCGCCTGCGGTTGTCCGAGAAATACATGGACGGCCCAGGTACGGCCAAACCCGACTGCCTGATTGCAGCCGGAATGGCCCAGCACATGGAGCGTGTGCTGCGCGAGATGGGCAATGATGCCTACGCCGATCAGTTCAAGGGCTATGACTGGGAGACCGAGGAAGACGCCTTTATGGACGGCTTCAACAAAGGGAACCCGGAAGTGACCTACGAACGCCTGCGGGCCATGGGAAACAACGGGGTGCAGGAGCCTGTGATCGGTTTCGAAAACGGCCAGCTGATCGGTGTCGAACGCCTCTATACTGACGGCAAATTCGACCGGCATGGACGCGACGACAAGAGGGCACTGTTCTGTGCCGCCGGTTGGCGGGGTTGGCAGGCGCCGGGCAAAGCTCGCGAGAAGGCCAATCACAAGTTCTGGATCAACAACGTTCGCGCCAACATCTTCTGGCAGAACCAGTTCCTCGATCAGGATAGCGACTTCGTGCAGGATCGTTTCCCTTATCCGTTCATCGAGATGAACCCCGACGACATGGCCGAGTTGGGTGTGAACCCGGGGGATCTGATCGAGATCACCAACGACAACGGGGCGACCCAGGGCATGGTCTACCCGGTGACAACGGCCAAGCGCGGCCATGTCGCGATGGTGTTCGGTTCACCGGCCGGTTCTCAGGGCAACGTGATCAACCCCGGTGTGAACGAGCTGGTCTTGCCGGACTACAAGCACACCTGGGGCGACATCCGCAAACTTGCCGACGCGACGCCACAGGCCCGGGCGGTTTCCTTCAAGTCGAAGGAATACACGGCCTAAAGCGGCTAACGCAAATGAAGCGGGCAGCCCCCAGGACTGCCCGCATCAGCGTCTGATGCAAAGGCGCGGATTTCGGGGAGGGACGAATGACATTGGACAGGGTGAACCAGGCGCGTGATGCCTGTGGGTGTGACGACCAGACCGGTGCGCGCAAACTGATCCCGGTAGAAGCGGCAATAAAGCGTGGGCTGAGTGTGGCTCGCGCCGTCGAAGAAACTGAAACCGTTCGCCTGAACGAAGCGATCGGGCGTGTTCTCGCGCAGGATCTCGCCGCGCCGTTTGCCCTTCCGCCGTTCGACAATTCGGCGATGGACGGCTATGCGTTGCGCAGCGCCGATTTCACTGGCCCGGGGCCAAGGGTGTTCGAGGTCACTGGGCGCGTGGCTGCGGGTGACGACGCGGCCCGGGCCGGGACGGTCAGGGCCGGTCAGGCGTTTCGGATATTTACTGGCGCCGGAATCCCACCTGGTGCCGATGCGGTGATCATGCAGGAACATGTCCGGCGGATTGGCGACAGGATCGAAATCGAGGGGCCAATTCCCTCTGGCAACTGTATTCGTGTCCGTGGTGAAGATGCGGTGCAAGGCGCGGTTCTCCTGACCGGGGGCAAGCTTATCGGACCGCGGGAAATCGGCGCGATCGCTTCGGTCGGTTTGGCAGAGGTCCATGTGCGCCGTAAACTGCGCATCGCACTGTTCTGTACAGGCAGCGAGTTACGCCAACCGGGCGAAACACTTGCGCCCGGACAGATCTACAATTCCAACAGGTTCATTCTTCTGGCCGCCCTGCGCGCGCCCTGGATCGAGCTTAAGGATTACGGCGCGATCGAGGATGATCCGTCACGGCTGAAGCATGCCGTGACCGACGCGGCAAAGGACGCTGACCTTATCGTGACCACCGGCGGCGTGTCGGTGGGCGAAGAAGACCACATGGTCAACCAACTGCGCGAGGCGGGCGGCGAAATCGAGGTTATGAAGATCGCCATGAAGCCGGGCAAGCCGCTTTCGGTGGGCACTTTAGGGAGCGCTGTTTTTGTCGGGCTGCCCGGCAATCCCGTCGCTGCTTTCACGACCTGGAAGATCATTGGAAGCCAGATTGCAGCGAAACTGTCCGGTCAGGAGGAGATAGACCCTCGACAGTCGATGGTCGAAGCCGCAGCATCTTCAAGCCGTCGCCCCGGCCGCCAGGAATACCGACCTGCTCGGATCATCGGCATTTCGCCGGACGGACGACCGCAGGTTGAGATGCTCGATCATTCCTACTCCGCCAAGATCTCGCTAATCTGCAAATCCGACGGGCTGGCAGTCATTCCAGCGAACAAGGACCGGATCGAGGCGGGCGAAGCGCTCGAGTTCGTCTATCTGTAACAAGACAGGCATCACGTGCGAAAGCGAAGGATGGGAGAAGAGCCTTGCATCAGGGTTCTCTCGACCTTGATCTGGTTTCTGCCCTGCACGACCGGTGCTGATGAGCTTGCTCTAAACCTGCCTGTCTCGGATTTTGGGGCCAAATGGTATCCTGGCTTTACTCCCATTCCATCTCTTCATAGGTCGCCTGAGCATTGCGACCGGCCAGACTGTCGAACTGTTCCAGATAGGACCACGCGGACTGGTCGATCTTGGGCGCATCAATAATGTCGCCACCCGCCTCGATCAGCGCGCCAATCTGCGTGCGCAGGTTCACGAGGTAGTCGTAAGTGTCGCGCCGTGCAGTGGCTAGGTCGGTTGGGCGGCCATGGCCAGGAACGATATGTAATGGCTCGAACGCCGCCATAGCTTCGAACACCGAAATCCAGCTGTCTGTATCGCGAGCCGGCCCGTTGCCAAGAAGACGATCAGTGTAAACGATGTCGCCGGTGAACATCACGTCGCGTTCGTCCAGCCAGACAAAGCTGTCACCGGGAGTATGGGCCGGGCCTCGATGTTTGATTTCGAAGCTCAACCCACCAAATTCGAGCGTGTAATCACTGTCGAATGTGACATCCGCATAAGCAGGCTCGGTCCCGTCCAATCCGTCGCCAAGGAACTGCGCCAACGCGCTCATGTGTTGGGAAGCCCGGTCATGATGGTCCTCGACCGCCGCCTCCGATGCGATAACTGTCGCACCCTGTTCCTGCCAGTAGCCATTGCCCAGCCAGCGGTGATCCTGCCCACCCGTGTCGATGACATAGACCACCGGCCGATCGGTGATGGTGCGGATGGCCGCGTGTAGCATCTCGGCCCCCTGCCAGGACCCGCCGGGGTCCATCAGGACCGCCCCCTCGGGCGTCACGACCAGTCCGAAGGTCGCGTTGTTGGCAAGGTTCTCGGCGCTGCGTTGTTCCGTCTCTCCGACAATGGCCCAGGCCCCATCGGTCACAGGTTCCACTGCGAGAACCTCGGCGTTGGCGAAGGTCGGAATAGCCAGGACGGCGCTTGTCAAAATTGCTCTGATCATGCGCTGAGCCAATCTTTGAGTTTTGCCGCATCGGGCAATCCGCCGGCGTGGACGAGCTTGCCATCGACCGAGATTCCAGGTGTCGACATGATGCCAGCCATAGCGATTTCGCGAGGATCACTGATCTTTTCGACAGATATCTCGATACCTAACGTGGCGGCAGTATCCTTGACCATGGACTCGGTGGTTTCGCAGCGCTTGCAGCCGGGGCCATATACTTTGACTGTTTTCATTCTTTTTTCCTTTCGGGATCAGAAAATCAGGTTGAACAGGAAGCCGACAGCAAGGATGCCGCTGCCGACCACGCCGACGAAGACCGCGATCAAACGCATGGTCAGAACCTGCTTGAGGATGATCATCTCGGGCAGGCTGAGGGCGATCACGCTCATCATGAAGGCCAATACGGTGCCGAGGGCCGCACCCTTGCCAAGAAGAGCCTCGACGATCGGGATGACGCCCGCGGCATTGGTGTACATCGGGATGCCCATGACAACCGCGGCCGGCACCGACCACCAGGCATCCGCGCCCATGATCCGTGCCATCATGTCTTCGGGCACGTAACCATGGATCAACGCACCCATGCCGATGCCGAGTATGATCCACATCCAGACCTTTGCGAGAATCTCGCGCACCGCTTCGATGCCAAGCCGGTAGCGGTCGACCATGGTCAGTCGCTCTTCATCAATGGCGGCCGGGGTGTCTGCACCGGAATGAATATCGCGCACCCAATCCTGCAACCAGCCCTCAAGCCGCATCTTGCCAATTACAAAGCCCGCAACGATGGCAATGCCTAGACCGAAGCCCAGGTACGTCACGGCGACCTGCCAGCCAACCAAACCGAACAGCAGCACCAAAGCCACTTCGTTCACCATCGGGGCGGCGATCAGGAACGAGAATGTCACGCCCAGCGGAACCCCTGCCGAAACGAAACCGATGAATAGAGGCACGGCCGAGCAGGAGCAGAACGGCGTGAGAATGCCCAATCCGGCCGACAGGACATTGCCTACACCCTCGCGTTTGCCTGAGAGGAGCGCACGCGTCTTCTCCGGGGAAAACCAGCTACGCACAACACCCATCGCGAAAACAATGAGGGTCAAGAGCATCATCACCTTAGGCACATCGTAAAAGAAAAAGGCAATCGCCTCGCCGGTGTGGCTGTGACGGTCGATTGGGAAGAGCGCAGTGATCCATTCGGAAAACGGGATCAGCTGATGATAGACAAGCCACCAGACAGCCAGAAAGGCGACGACGCCCAAGTGCCATATCCAGTCAGTGCGCCGTTGCAGTGGTGCGTCGATCTCCGTGCGCGCGGTCATGCGACTTCTTGCTCCGAGCTGCGATCCGCGGCCAGAACCGCTTCTACGATGGTTTCCAATTCCGGCAAGAGATCGGGATTGCGTCGATACCGCACCCACTGGGCGTCTCGCCGGTCCAACACGATCCCCGCTGTCTTGAGCGTTTGCATGTGACGGGACATACGGCTTTGGCTGGCCCCGGTACGTGCCATTAACTCGCAAACGCAGTGTTCGCCTCCATCCCACAGGATATGCACGGCGTGCAGACGCAGCGGATCGGACAACGCGACAAGAAATTCCTGCATTTCACCCTCATGCATATTCGGCGTTCTGCATATGCATCTGCCTGCATATACAGACAACTGGCTATTTTGACGCAGGGTATCTGGTCAACCAGACACGGGACGGCACGTCGTCGCAATAAGGGGCGTCCGGGACGCTGCACGAGAGCTCATCGTTTTCCCGTTTTGCGACTGTTTCCGCGGACGCGCTGCATCTAGGATAACAAAAAAAACGGCCCAAGAACCGAGTTCTATGGGCCGTTCTCAAACAATGGTTGCGGGGGTAGGATTTGAACCTACGACCTTCAGGTTATGAGCCTGACGAGCTACCGAGCTGCTCCACCCCGCGCCAATCGTTCGGCTGATGTATTTCAAAGGTCTTGGGACTGCAAGGGGGGGTCTGCGAAAAAACCGGAAAAGTTCTGTTCACGATGTGACTGTGAAGGAGCGCAGCGGCCTGCCCTTTTCCGCGCGTGCCTGCATCTCCGCATTTGCCGCCTCGAAAGCCTCCGGGGCGACCTTTTCGGTCAGGTTGAAGCACGTAAGGACGGTGCCCTCGCCGAGCCCGAGTTCCGCCCTCGATGCGCGCCGACCTGATTGGACATCTGCGGCATTGTTGACCTGGCACCTGTCGGGCAGGCGAATGACAGCTTCGGAAAACTCCGCGTCCGATCCATCCGGCACGATCACGTCGTTGACGATGATGTAGCCGTGAAGTCCGCCGCCCGTCGTGCCCGGAAACACGAGGATCGGGCGGGACGCGCTGCCGCGATTTGCTTTTGTCGGTCTGCCTTCGAAAATGTCTTGATGCCCGCCACTTGTCGTCACAGCAGGCAAACAACGGAGTTTTATGAAGCGGTGCTCCGGGGGCGGTAAATCTATGCTACGCTTACGCTGCGACAGGAGATTCCCATGACGACAACCATTCACCTCCTCATCGGCACAACGAAAGGCGCGTTCGTTCTTTCCAGCGACGACGCCCGGACGGACTGGTCGCTCAGCGGCCCGCACTGCGACCTTTGGCCGATCAATCATGTGGTCGGAGACCCCGACACCGGACATCTTTGGGCCGGCGGCGGGAACGACTGGTACGGCGCCGGCATATGGCGATCCGTCGACGGCGGGCAGACGTGGGACTTGTCGCAAATCTCGAATGGTACGATGGCCGAGTGGGCTGCGAACGACCCAGGTTTTGCCGAGATGATCGGAGGCGTGCCGCCCGACGCCCCTTACACCGGTCAAGTCGATGCAATCTGGTCGCTCTGCCGCGTCGGCAGCAAGGTCTACGCGGGGTCCAAACCGGCCCAGCTGTTTCGGTCGGACGACGGTGGCGCGTCATGGGAGATGGCGGACGGGCTGGCGAACTTTCCGGACCGCGAGGCTTGGAGCCCCGGCGCGGCAGGTCTAAACCTGCACACGATCGTGCCGCATCCCGACCAGCCGGGNNGGTCGCGCTTGAACCGCCTCGACAATACGCAGGCGCATGTTCAATCCGACCACCCGGCCGCAGGTGATGGCACCGAGACGGGCCATTGCGTCCATAACATGGTGCGCGCGCCCTGCGGTGCTGGTGACGTGCTTTATCAGCAAAACCATCACGGGGTGTATCGCTCCAACGATGGCGGTCGCAGCTGGCGAGACATCACGCATGGTCTCCCATCCACTTTCGGCTTTCCGATCCGCGTTCATCCACGCGATCCAATGACCGCCTGGACCATCCCCTTGAACGGGGACATGCAGGGGCGGTATCCACCGGATGCCTCCGCTGCGGTCTGGAAGACCACCGATGGGGGCGAAAGCTGGCAGGCCAAGCGCGAC
>DOUP01000190.1 GCA_003520545.1 Maritimibacter sp.
CCGCCCCCAGGGCGGGCGCAAGCGCCCACCCTCGGGCCGGGCGCAAACCTGCGGGTATCTTGTCGAAACGGGGACTGGGAACTCAGCTGAGCAGTTGGTTGCACCCCCCCCCAAGCGTTCCTCCGCTCACCTCCCCGTGATCACGAAGCCTTGTATATGAACCTCGGACGATCTCCCGCGTAGTATCCCCAACGCAACCCAGAACAGGGAGACACACCATGCAGACCACACGCCGCCGTTTCCTCGCTGGCGCCGCCGCGATCCCCGCCATCACAGTCCTGCCGTTCTCGGCCCGCGCGGCTGCCCATTCCGGCAACACCTTCGACACCGATGCAGGGCCGATCACGATCCACCCGATTCACCATGCCTCCATGGTCATGGAGACACCCAAGGGCGTGATCTACGTCGACCCGGTGGGCGAGACCGCGATCTACGACGATATGCCGGCCCCGGACCTGATCCTCGTCACGCATGAGCATGGCGATCACTATTCCGCCGATGTGCTGTCCGCGATCATCGGCGAGGCCGACCTTCTGACCAATCCGGCTGTCCACGACATGTTGCCCGAAGAACTGGCCGAAGGCGCCATGATGCTCGCCAACGGCGAAATGACCACCTGGAACGATCTCCGGATCGACGCGATCCCGGCCTACAACATCACGCCGGAGCGCGAGAATTTTCACCCGCAGGGGCGCGACAACGGCTACGTGCTGAGTTTCGAGGGCTTCCGCGTCTACATCTCGGGCGACACCGAGGACACGCCGGAAATGCGCGCGCTGGAGGACATCGACCTCGCCTTCGTGTCGATGAACCTGCCCTTCACCATGGACGCCGAAGCCGCCGCCGCGGGCGTCTCGGCCTTCGGTCCGACCTATGTCTACCCCTACCACTACCGCGGCCGCGACGGGGGCACGCAGGACCCGGAGGAATTCGCGTCCTTGCTGCGCGAGGGCATCGAGGTGAAGTTGGGCGACTGGTATGAAGAGGGCGAATTGGGCTGAGCAAAATCCTGATCCGGCGAAAACAAGCCCCGGTGCATCGCCGGGGCTTGTTTCATTGGGGCCAAGCGTCTATACGCGCCCGGTGCGGGCGAGGCCCCGTGCAGAATCAAATCAAGAAACGCCGTGGTTGGCCCGAGTTCGCTTCGTGGGTCACATCCGGCAAAGGAGAAGCGACATGAAACTCAATGAACTCCGGGACAACCCCGGTGCCGCCAAGAAACGTATGCGTGTGGGCCGTGGTGCCGGTTCCGGCAAGGGTAAAACCGCCGGCCGTGGTATCAAAGGTCAGAAATCGCGTTCGGGTGTGGCCATCAAGGGCTACGAAGGCGGCCAGATGCCCATCTACCAGCGTCTTCCCAAGCGCGGCTTCAACAAGCCGAACCGCAAGAAATTCGCGGTTGTGAACCTCGGGCTGATCCAGAAATTCATCGACGAGAAAAAGCTGTCCGGTGACATCACCGAAGACACGCTCGTCGAAAGCGGCCTCGTGCGCCGCAAGCTCGACGGTGTGCGGGTGCTGGCCAAAGGTGACTTCAACACCAAAGCCAACATTTCCGTGACCGGAGCGTCCAAATCGGCCATCGAAGCGGTCGAAAAAGCGGGCGGCAAGCTGACCACCACGGCGGCAGCGGCGGAGTAACGCTTGTTCCCCGCCCTTGGGCGGCTTAGATAAGCGCAAGGATTTCCAGACGCCGCCGGAGCCGGAGATCGGTCCGGCGGCGTTTTGCACTTACAGGGGGCCTTATGGCATCTGCAGCGGAACAAATGGCAGCGAACCTCAACTGGGGCACGCTGGGCAAGGCGACCGAGCTTCGCCAACGTATTTTCTTCACGATCGGCCTTCTGATCATCTACCGTCTCGGGACCTATATCCCGGTGCCGGGGATCGACGCGGGCGCGCTTCGTGACTTCATGGAGCAGGCCGCAAGCGGCATCGGCGGTATCCTGTCGATGTTCACCGGCGGTGCGCTGGGTCGGATGGGCGTCTTTGCGCTGGGCATCATGCCCTATATTTCCGCCTCCATTATCGTGCAGCTCCTGGCCTCCATGTGGGAGCCGCTCAAGCAGCTCAAGAAAGAGGGCGAGCAGGGCCGCAAGAAGATCAACCAGTACACCCGCTACGGCACCGTGCTTCTGGCTACAGGCCAGGCGTTTGCCCTGGCAAACTCGCTTCAGGCTGGCGACCTGGTCGCCAACCCGGGCATGTTCTTCGTGGCCTCTGCGGTCGTGACGCTGGTCGGCGGCACCATGTTCCTGATGTGGCTGGGTGAGCAGATCACCGCACGCGGCATCGGCAACGGCATCTCGTTGATCATCTTCGTCGGCATCGTGGCCGAACTTCCCGCCGCCTTCGCGCAATTCCTGAGCCAGGGCCGCGCCGGCGCCATCAGCCCGGCGGTCATCATCGGCGTCATCGCCATGGTCATCGCGGTCTTTGCCTTCGTCGTGTTCATGGAGCGCGCCCTTCGCAAGATTCACATTCAATACCCGCGTCGCCAGGTGGGCATGAAGATGTATGACGGGGGCTCTTCGCACCTGCCGATCAAGGTGAACCCGGCGGGCGTCATCCCGGCGATCTTCGCCTCGGCGCTGCTGCTTCTGCCGACGACGCTTTCGACCTTCTCCAGCGGCGACAGCGGCCCCGTCATGTCGACGATCCTTGCCTACTTCGGCCCGGGTCAGCCGCTCTACCTGTTGTTCTTCACGGCCATGATCGTGTTCTTCACTTTCTTCTACACCCGTGAAGTCGCCTTCAAATCGGACGAGGTGGCGGACAACCTGAAAAGCCAGAACGGTTTCGTGCCCGGCATTCGCCCCGGCAAGAAGACCGCGGAATACCTCGACTACGTGGTGATCCGCATCCTCGTGGTCGGCTCCGGTTACCTCGCGCTCGTGGCGCTTCTGCCCGAGATTGCGCGCAGCCAGCTGGCGATCCCGTTCTACTTCGGCGGCACGTCGATCCTCATCATCGTGTCCGTCACCATGGACACGATCACACAGGTGCAAAGCCACCTGCTCGCCCATCAATACGAAGGGCTAATCGAGAAATCGCAGCTGCGCGGCAAACGCGGAGGGAGCGCTGCGAAAAAGGGACGGAAGGGACCAGCCAGACGATGAATATTATTCTTCTTGGACCGCCGGGGGCCGGTAAGGGAACTCAAGCACGGATGCTCGAAGAGGAGCGGGGCATGACCCAGCTCTCCACCGGCGACATGCTGCGTGAGGCCCGGACCTCCGGGACCGAGATGGGCAACAAGGTTGCGGCCATCATGGACGCGGGCGAACTTGTGACGGACGACATCGTCATCGGCCTGATCGAAGAAAAACTCGAAGCGGACCCGAACGGGTCGTTCATCTTCGACGGCTTCCCGCGCACGCTGGGCCAGGCCGACGCACTGGGTGCCCTGCTCGACAGGAAGGGCGCAAAGCTCGACGCCGTGATCGAAATGCAGGTCGATGACGACGCGCTCGTCAGCCGCATTACCGCACGCTCGACCTGTGCCAACTGCGGCGAAGGCTACAACGACATTTCCAAGCCGATCCCGGCCGACGGCAAATGCGTGAAATGCGGCGGCACCGAATTCAAACGGCGCGCAGACGACAACGAGGAAAGCCTGCGCACGCGTCTGATGGAATACTACAAGAAGACGTCACCGCTGATCGGTTACTACTATGCCAAGGGCGATCTCCAGTCCGTCGACGGGTTGGGCGAGATCGACGAGGTCAAGGCGGCGATCGCCAAGATCCTCGACTAAGCCTCGCCAAGACACGAAACGCTGATATCCTCCGAAGGGCAACTTTCGGAGGATTTTCTTTGCGCATTTCCCATTTCCTGACCCTTGCCTGTCTCGCCGCGCGGCGATTGATCGTGCAGAGTCCGGCTGAGGTAGGTATACTGAACAAGTACGTATCGAGGTTCCAAAAAACGGCGAGATCAGCCCCATCGTCAGCGTCGGAACGCCCTAGGTCCAACCGCGTTGGCGGATCGCAATGATCTGTAATGTTGCGGCGGTCGGATTGGCCGTGCTGCCGCTTCAGGGGATATTTACCTTCACGCCTTGACGCGCAGGCGATTCCCCCGTATTGCACCGCATCTCCGAGAGGGGAATCGGTGTCTGTCGGGTCGCACCCGGCCACTCACCAGACCAGAGTTTCAGCTGCGGCCCGCAGGGATGACCCCCGCGGGCTTACGTTGTGAAAAAAGGTTCCGGNNGAACCGCAACGAAAAGGAATAGACACTTGGCACGTATTGCCGGCGTGAACATCCCGACGCACAAGCGCGTCCCGATCGCCCTTACCTACATCACTGGCATTGGTCACACCTCTGCCAAAGCAATCTGCGAAGCCGTGAATATCGACGTGACCCGTCGTGTGAACGAGCTCTCCGACGCCGAAGTGCTCGCCGTTCGCGAGCATATCGACGCCAACTACACCGTCGAAGGCGACCTTCGTCGTGAGACGCAGATGAACGTCAAGCGCCTGATGGATCTAGGTTGCTACCGCGGCCTGCGCCATCGTCGTAATCTCCCTGTTCGCGGTCAGCGGACTCACACCAATGCGCGCACGCGCAAAGGCCCGGCGAAAGCAATCGCTGGCAAGAAGAAATAAGGGAGGCTTAGCACAATGGCACGTGATACCCGTCGTGGAGGCAAGCGTAAGGTCTCCAAGAACATCGCCGCAGGCGTGGCGCATGTGAACTCTTCGTTCAACAACACCAAGATCCTGATCTCCGACGTGCAGGGCAACGCGATCTCCTGGTCGTCCGCCGGCACCATGGGCTTCAAAGGCTCGCGGAAATCCACGCCCTACGCTGCCCAGATGGCTGCCGAGGACGCTGGCAAGAAAGCTCAGGAACATGGCGTAAAGACGCTCGAAGTCGAAGTTCAGGGCCCCGGTTCCGGTCGTGAATCCGCGCTTCGTGCGCTGGCTGCTGTCGGCTTCAACATCACGTCGATCCGCGACGTGACGCCGATTGCGCACAACGGCTGCCGTCCGCCGAAGCGCCGCCGCGTCTAAGGCAATATTTTCTCGCTCGGGCCCGGGTTTTCCCGCGGCCCGAGTCCGTCATTTTTAAACCTCGGGCGTTTTGCCTTTCGGACATGGAGGCAAAACAGGAATGGAGGGACGCATGATCCACAAGAACTGGGCTGAACTTATCAAACCGACACAGTTGCAGGTGAAACCGGGTAACGACCCGGCGCGCCAGGCGACCGTGATCGCAGAACCGCTGGAGCGGGGCTTCGGCCTGACTCTGGGCAACGCGCTGCGCCGCGTTCTGATGTCGTCGCTTCAGGGCGCCGCCATCACCTCTGTTCAAATCGACAACGTGTTGCACGAGTTTTCGTCCATCGCGGGTGTGCGTGAAGACGTTACCGACGTGATCCTGAACCTCAAGGGCGTGTCGCTTCGCATGGAAGTCGAAGGGCCCAAGCGCCTGTCGATCTCCGCCAAGGGGCCGCAGGTTGTCACCGCCGGTGACATCTCGGAGAGCGCCGGTATCGAAGTGCTGAACAAGGACCACGTCATCTGCCACCTCGACGACGGCGCCGACCTGTTCATGGAGCTCTCCGTGAACACCGGCAAAGGTTACGTTTCGGCAGACAAGAACAAGCCGGAAGATGCGCCCATCGGCCTGATCCCGGTAGACGCGATCTATTCGCCGGTGAAGAAAGTGTCCTACGACGTGCAGCCGACCCGTGAAGGTCAGGTGCTCGACTATGACAAGCTGACGCTGAAGGTCGAAACCGACGGGTCGATCACCCCGGATGACGCCGTGGCCTTTGCCGCGCGTATCGTTCAGGACCAGCTGTCGATCTTCGTGAACTTCGAAGAGCCGGAATCGGCCACTCGTCAGGACGACGACGATGGTCTCGAGTTCAACCCGCTTCTGCTCAAGAAAGTGGACGAGCTGGAGCTTTCGGTGCGCTCGGCGAACTGTCTGAAGAACGACAATATCGTCTACATCGGCGACCTGATCCAGAAAACCGAAGCCGAGATGCTCCGCACCCCGAACTTCGGCCGCAAGTCGCTCAACGAGATCAAGGAAGTGCTTTCGGGCATGGGTCTGCACCTCGGCATGGACGTCGAAGAATGGCCGCCGGAGAACATCGAGGATCTGGCCAAGAAATTCGAGGATCAGTTCTAAGAGCTGATACTCGTATGCACAGGCTGTGCACACTCTGTGTACGCTTGGTGCATCGCAAGAATTCGCGGGACGGACGGTGTTCGTCCCGCACAATGCCCGGGCGTCCGGGGACCATATGGGCAACTGCCCCAAGGAGAGCCGGTGACACGCATCGCTGGCCAGACAAAGCAAAAACGCAAGATTAGGAGATAGAAAATGCGTCACGCGAAAGGCTACCGTCGCCTCAACCGCACCCATGAGCACCGCAAGGCAATGTTCGCCAACATGGCCGGCTCGCTCATTGAACACGAACAGATCAAAACCACCCTGCCGAAAGCGAAAGAACTTCGCCGCGTGATCGAGAAGCTCGTCACCCTCGGCAAGCGTGGTGACCTGCACGCCCGCCGTCAGGCCGCGTCGCAGCTCAAGCAGGACAAGCACGTCGCCAAGCTCTTCGAAGTTCTCGGCCCGCGCTACGCCGAGCGTCAGGGCGGCTACATCCGCGTTCTGAAAGCTGGTTTCCGCTATGGCGACATGGCTCCGATGGCGATCATCGAATTCGTCGATCGTGACCCGGCAGCCAAAGGCGCCGAAGACAAAGCGCGTCTCGCTGCTGAAGAAGAAGCGGCGTTCGCCGAAGACTAAGGCCGGTTCAATCCGATTCGAAAAACCCCGCCCATTCGGCGGGGTTTTTTTATGGCGCGCGCGACATGGCAGGGCCCAGGTCATCCTCAATATCGCTTGCACGACGTCAGAAATACACTCTATGGTTGTTGCGTGAATTTGCAGTCGCGTGGTGTCGACCGACCGGGTTCATGGCAATGCGATTGGGTATGAGCGAGCGGGGGTAATATCATGACGACCATGCTTGGGTTGGACCATGGTCTGGCGCAGCTCTCCGACTTGGCGCCGAAAGGCTACGCGCTGGGGCTTCATATCCGGTTCGCCGCCGCGCACCTGATGATCCAGACATACGACCCGCGCTGGACCGAACTTTACACGGAAAACGGATACATGCTGGCCGATCCGATGGTCTTCTGGGGATTCGGGCATACCGGCGCGATCCGGTGGAGCGAGATCGACATGCCCGATCCGAACAACGTTTTCGGCCAGGCCGCCGGGTTCGGGTTGCACTATGGTGTCTGCGTCGCGACGGGCGCGACATCGTCACGCACGATCGGCGGGTTCGCCCGCGAAGACCGGGAATTCACCGATGGCGAAATCGCGCGGATCAGCGAACTCGTCTTGAAACTCCACGATCAGGCNNCCACCGCCGAAGCAATCCAGCGGGCGCAGGAATATAACCTGCTTTAGGCACTCTTCTGCCATTAGACCCGTTTGTCTCCCCGTCCGGTGCTGGTGAAGCCCGGCGGGAAGGATTAGATGTGGGGCATGGCTGATCTCTTCGATACCGCTGCGGCGCAAACACCGGACACTGGACCGCGCCCCTTGGCCGACCGTCTTCGGCCCAAGGCGTTGTCCGAAGTGATCGGGCAGGAGGAGGTGCTGGGCGCCGACGGCCCGCTTGGCGTGATGTTGTCTTCTGGTTCCCTCGGGTCGCTCATCCTCTGGGGTCCGCCGGGCGTGGGGAAAACCACTATCGCCCGTCTCCTGGCCGATGAGACCGACCTGCATTTCATCCAGATCAGCGCGATTTTCTCGGGCGTGCCGGAGCTGCGCAAGGTTTTTGAGGCCGCGAAGATGCGCCGCCAGAACGGTAAGGGCACGCTGCTCTTCGTCGATGAAATCCACCGCTTCAACAAGGCGCAGCAGGACAGCTTCCTGCCGCACATGGAGGACGGCACCATCCTCCTCGTCGGCGCGACGACCGAGAACCCGTCGTTCGAGCTGAATGCCGCCGTTCTAAGTCGGTCGCAGGTGATCACGCTCAAGCGTCTGGAACCGGTCGATCTAGAACGCCTGATCCAACGCGCCGAGAAAGAGCTGGAGCGCGAATTGCCCCTGACCGGCGAGGCGCGCGAGGCCTTGGTGGAAATGGCCGACGGGGACGGGCGCACGATGCTGAATCTCGTCGAGCAGGTGATGGCGTGGACCAACGACGGCAAGCTTGACCGGGACGCGCTGACCACCCGGCTCATGCGACGGGCCGCGCAATACGACAAATCGGGCGAGGCGCATTACAACCTGATCTCGGCGCTGCACAAATCCATCCGCGGCTCGGACCCGGACGCGGCGCTCTACTGGTTCGCGCGGATGCTCGAAGGCGGTGAAGACCCAAGGTTTCTCGCCCGTCGGCTGACACGCATGGCGGTCGAGGACATCGGGCTTGCCGATCCGCAGGCCAACCAGATCTCCGTCGATGCCTGGGAGACCTATGAACGGCTCGGAAGCCCGGAAGGAGAGCTGGCGCTGGCGCAATCGGTGATCTACCTCGCCCTCGCGCCGAAATCGAACGCGGGCTACGTGGCCTACAAAGCGGCGCGCGCCGAGGCCAAGCAAAGCGGCTCGGCCCCGCCGCCAAAGCACATCCTGAATGCGCCGACCAGCATGATGAAAGATCAGGGGTATGGTGACGGATACCAATACGACCACGACGCAGAAGACGGGTTTTCGGGGCAGAATTATTTCCCCGACGACATGAAACGCCCGGTCTACTATGTGCCGGTCGAACGCGGCTTTGAACGCGAGCTGCGCAAGCGGGTGGAGTTCTTTGCCGGCCTGCGCTCCAAGCGGAACGGTTGACAGGCGCGCCTGCCTGCGAGACAGGAAACCATGATCCAGACACTTCTTTCCGTTGCCGCCGGAGGCGCTATAGGCGCAAGCCTGCGCTACCTGACGAACGTCGGCGCAACCCGCGCCTTTGGCGTGGGGTTTCCGATGGGCACGATGATCGTCAACATCGTCGGCTCGTTTGCCATGGGGGTGCTGTTCGTGGTTCTGGCCAAGAAGGGTGGGACTGCCTATGCGCCCTTCCTGATGACCGGCATCCTTGGCGGCTTCACCACGTTCTCCGCCTTTTCGCTCGACACGCTGACCCTGTTTGAAAGGGGCGAAGTCGGGAGTGCGGCGTTTTACGTCGCGCTGTCGGTCGGCCTGTCACTTGCCGCGCTGGTGATCGGGGCCTTTATCGCACGAGGAGTGTTCGCATGAGCAAGGTGCAGACGATAACCGTGGCCAAGGGCGACGGAGACCAAAGGCTCGACCGCTGGTTTCGCCGCCAGTTCCCGCATGTGCCGCAAGGCCGGATCGAGAAGATGTGCCGCAAGGGCGAAATCCGGGTCGACGGCGGACGGGTAAAAGGCGCGACGCGCGTGGAAGAGGGGCAGGAGGTGCGCATCCCACCGCTCCCTGATCCCGGCACCGCGCCTGCGCCCGCCCAACCAAGGATCAGCGACGCCGATGCGCGCATGATCCAGGACAGCGTGATCTACCGCGACGACCATATCATCGCGCTGAACAAGCCGCCGGGGCTGCCGACGCAGGGCGGCTCGAAGCAGACGCGCCATGTGGACGGGCTGGCCGAGGCGCTCAAGTTCGGGCTGGACGAGAAACCGCGCCTCGTGCACCGGTTGGACAAGGATACCTCCGGCGTCCTTCTGCTCGCCCGGACCCGCGCCGTTGCCAAGTCCCTGACGGACGCCTTCCGGCACCGCGATACGCGCAAGATCTACTGGGCCGTGGTGGCTGGCGTTCCGCTCCCCCGCATGGGCACCGTGAAATGGGGGTTGATGAAAGCCCCCGGACACGGCGCGCGTGGCGAAGGGGAGAAGATGATCTGCATCCACCCGGGCGAGGTGCAAAACACCGAAGGCGCGAAACGGGCGGAAACCGATTACGCGGTGATCGAAAACCTTGCGCAACGGGCCGCCTGGGTCGCCCTGGTCCCGGTTACGGGCCGCACCCACCAGCTTCGCGCGCATATGGCCGAGCTGGGGCACCCCATCGTGGGTGACGGCAAGTACGGCGGCTCCGGGCAGGAGAACCTTGGCGATGGCTGGGGGGCAATGCTGGGCGGCGAGATTTCCAAGAAACTGCACTTGCACGCCCGCTCCATCGAGATCGAGCATCCGGTGACGCGCAAGGCCCTTCGAGTCGAAGCGGAGTTGCCGGAGCACATGGCACGGACCTGGGAGCAGCTTGGCTTCCGAGTGGCGGAAGCGCCGGACGATCCCTTCGAGGATGACGAATGGACCCCCTGAGGCTTGTCATCTTCGACGTCGATGGCACCCTGATCGACAGTCAATACGCCATCGTCGAAGCGATGGAGCAGGCTGCGCACCGTAGCCGGCTTGCGCCACCGTCTCGTGAGGACACGCTATCGGTCGTCGGGCTGTCACTGGGGGACGCGATTGCCAGGCTTTACACGGACCAAGCCGACGATGTTCAAACCGGGATGATCGCGGCCTACCGCGAAGCCTACATGCAGGCGCGCACCCACGACGGGGCGCCGCCGTTCTTTGCGGGCGCATTGGACACGATCCAAGCGCTCCAGGCGCGTGATACCGTTCTGTTGGGCACGGCCACGGGGATGTCGCGGCGGGGTATGACCCGGATCATCGAGGCATATGGCCTTCACGGCGTGTTCGCGACGATGCAAACCGCAGACGACCACCCATCCAAACCCGACCCGGCAATGGTCCTCGCGGCCCTGCGCGATACCGGCGTAGACGCGGCCCAAGCGGCCTTTGTCGGAGATACGGTTTATGACATCGAGGCGGGACGGGCCGCCGGGGTCTTTACCATCGGGGTGACTTGGGGGTACCACGCCGCCGATGAGCTTTGGGCGGCAGGGGCCAATAAGGTGATCGACACCTTTTCGGACCTCACACCGACCCTCGATGAATACTGGAGCAAGCCATGACCGAGTGGGCCCCGAAACGTTTCTGGACCGAGACCAGGGCAGACGCCTGTGAGGGCGGCTATACGGTGTATCTCGATAGCCGAACCGTCAAGACGCCGGCGAAGACCGCGTTCGTCGTCCCCACGCCTGAGCTGGCCGAAGCCTGCGCCGCTGAGTGGCACGCGCAGGAAGAGCACATCAATCCGGCGGACATGCCGATGACCCGGATGGTGAACTCGGCACTCGACAAGGTGGCGACCCAGCACGCGGAGGTTGCCACGCTTCTGGCAGCTTACGGGGACAGCGACCTGGTCTGTTACCGTGCCGACTATCCCGAGACCCTGGTGGCGCGCCAGGCAGAGCACTGGGACCCGCTTCTGGAGTGGGCGGAGGAGACCTTTGGAGCGCGTCTGATCCCAAGAACGGGGATCATGTACGAAGCCCAGAACGCCGAAGCCGTGGCCAGGCTTGAAGCCGAAGTTCATGCGTTGGATGCCTTCCGCTTGGCGGCCTTCCACGACCTTGTTTCGCTTTCCGGCTCTCTCGTGATTGCCCTTGCGGTGACCCAAGGTCACCTTGACCCCGAGCAGGCGTGGAATCTGTCCCGCCTCGACGAGGAATGGCAGATCGAGCAATGGGGAGACGACGAGGAAGCGTCGGAACACGCCGCGCGCAAAAAACAGGCTTTTCTTGATGCGGCGCATTTTTTTCGACTGGCCGATCAATGATTCTTGCCAACCACGCGGCAAAGTCACCGAAATTCAATAGTTTACAGACGCTTAAGTAAATAGGGCGAATCTGGCTTGGACTTGACGCCCATGCGGGAATTTGCCCAAACTCTTTGAATGGAGGGGGTGTCTCCCCGTTCCTCGTATCGCTACCGGCCACAGCGTCGGACCATAACGCCCGAAACGGGCGACATATCAGGAAGAGGTAAACATGAAAAAATCCGTATTTCTCGGCGCGCTGGCCGTGACCGGCATGATCGCCGGCACCGCAGGTGCCGCGACGCTGGATGACGTAAAAGCACGCGGCTCGCTCAAATGCGGGTCCAACTCGGGCCTCACCGGCTTTGCTGCGCCCAACGCGAACGGCGTATGGGAAGGTTTCGACGTGGCCCTGTGCCGCGCTGTCGCCGCCGCCGTTCTGGGTGATCCGCAGGCCGCCGAATTCGTGCCGACGACCCCGAAGACCCGTTTCACCGCGCTCGCTTCCGGCGAAGTCGACATGCTGGTGCGCAACACCACCTGGACCCTGTCGCGTGACGTGGACCTGAAATTCACCTTCACCGGCGTGAACTACTACGACGGTCAGGGGTTCATGGTGCCCAAGGCGCTGGGCGTGTCCTCGGCCAAGGAACTCGACGGCGCGACCGTCTGTATCCAGACCGGCACCACCACCGAGCTCAACCTCGCGGATTTCTTCCGCACCAACAACATGAGCTACGAGCCGGTTCCGATCGAAACCAACGCCGAAGCGCAGCAGCAGTACCTCGCGGGCGCCTGTGACGTGTATACCACGGATGCCTCTGGCCTCGCCGCGACCCGCGCATCTTTTGAAACGCCGGGCGATCACACGATCCTGCCGGAAATCATTTCGAAAGAGCCGCTCGGTCCGCTCGTGCGCCATGGCGACGATGAATGGGCCGACGTCGTCCGCTGGACCCTGAACGCCCTGGTTGCTGCTGAAGAGTTCGGCATCACGTCGACCAACATCGAGGAACTGGCCAAAGGCACCGACAACCCGGAGATCAACCGTATCCTGGGCACTGAAGGCACCATGGGCGAAATGCTCGGCCTGGACGCTGACTGGGCCAAGAACGCGATCATGGCCGGCGGTAACTACGGCGAGATCTTTGAAAAGAACATCGGTGAGTCCACGCCGATCGGACTTGCGCGCGGGCTGAACGCGCAGTGGAAAGACGGCGGTCTTCAGTACTCGCCGCCGTTCCGCTAAGGCACACCAAGGGCGCGGGGGAAACCTCGCGCCCTTTTCCTTCCAGGGACAACAACAGCTCTCGGACGCAAGACGCGGACCAATTCGCGCACAGAATG
Source organism: Maritimibacter sp. (assembly GCA_003520545.1). Lineage (GTDB taxonomy): Bacteria > Pseudomonadota > Alphaproteobacteria > Rhodobacterales > Rhodobacteraceae > Maritimibacter. The sequence goes on from DOUP01000190.1 coordinate 12,982, forward strand.
ATCCGAGGACGACGGGGAACACATATGGCCACTACGACCGACCCGAAGGGCGGCAGCTTCCGTCTATCCATGCTGCTCTACGACAGCAGGTATCGGTCCGCGACGATCCAGATCGTCGCGTTGATCGGGTTTCTCATCCTTATCGGCTGGCTGGTATCGAACACGGTTCAGAACCTTGCCGAACTCGGGAAATCCGTTGGGTTCGGGTTCCTGGGCGAACGCGCCGGGTATGATATCAACCAGCGCCTTCTCGACTACGATTCAAACGACAGCCACCTCCGCGCCAGCCTCATCGGGCTTTTGAATACGTTGCTGATCGCGGTGCTGGGCTGTATCGCCGCGACGGTTGTCGGCGTCATCGTTGGTGTGCTGCGCCTGTCGCAGAACTGGCTCGTCGCACGGATCATGACCGTCTACGTCGAAATGTTCCGCAACGTGCCGGTGCTCCTCTGGATCGTGCTGTCGATGGCGATCATGATCGAAACGCTGCCGCCGCCCTCTGCATTCCGCGGCGAGGACCCTGCGGCCAGCATGATCGTCAGTGATAGCGTGGCGCTGACGAACCGTGGCGTCTACGTTCCGGAACCGCTTTTTGGCCGGATGGACGAAGAGGGTGCATATACCTCCTGGCGGCACAGCCTGGGGGATGTTCACCTGTTCGGCGACTCGCCGGTTCGGTTCGACGTGAGCCTCGATCTCGTCGCTATTCTTGCCATCCTTATCGCCGGTCTGCTCGTCTCGGGCCTCGTCAAACACCGGGCGGACCGCATTCAAAACGCCACCGGCGTCAGGCCAAGGACATGGTATTGGCGATGGGGAGTCGTCGTGATCCCGCTTCTCCTCCTGCTCTGGGTGCTCGGGTTCTACCTCGGCAAACCAGAATTGCGCGGTTTCAACTTCCAGGGTGGCACACACCTCAGGAATTCCTTCATCGCGCTTTGGCTGGCGCTCTCGCTCTACACGGCGGCCTTTATCGCCGAGATCGTGCGCGGCGGCATTCTCGCCATTTCGCACGGTCAGACCGAAGCCGCGGCCGCGCTCGGTCTCCGATCGCGCCGGATCATGTCGCTGGTGGTGTTGCCGCAGGCGCTGCGGGTCATCATCCCGCCGCTGATTTCGCAGTATCTGAACCTGACCAAGAATTCCTCGCTTGCCATCGCGGTCGGCTACATGGACCTGACCGGCACGCTGATGGGCATCACGCTCAACCAGACGGGACGGGAGTTGGAGACGGTACTGCTCACGATGCTCATCTACCTCCTGATTTCGCTCGCAATCTCCGGTGCGATGAACGTCTACAACAATTCCGTCAAGCTGAAGGAGCGCTGAGATGTCTGACCTCTCCTATGTGCGCAAGGACATGCTCCCGGAAAAGGCGCCGCCGGTGTCCGAAGTGGGCGCGATCGGTTGGCTGCGGGCCAATCTGTTCTCCGGCTGGTTCAACTCGATCCTGACCGTCGCGTCGGTTTACCTGATCTACACTCTGGTCTCGTCGATCCTGCCGTGGCTCTGGTCCCCGACATGGAGTGCCGGGTCGCTCAGCGAGTGCCGGGAGATCGTTGCCGAGCTTGGCAAGGAACATGGGGGCGCGTGCTATGGCGTCATCACGGAACGCTGGCAGCAGCTTCTCTTCGGGTTCTACCCTCAGGAGTTGCGCTGGCGGCCGATACTGACCTTCGTCCTGCTCTTCGTGGCGCTGGCTCCGGTGCTCTTCACCGATGGCGTGCCGCGCAAGATGCTTTGGTTCACGGGCCTCTACCTCTTCCTTGCGCCTTGGCTGATGTGGGGTGGGGCGATCTGGACACCGCTTCTGGTCATCGCCGGGCTGGCGCTGGGCGCGTTGGCGTTTCGGGTCCTGTCGGGCGTGATCGGCGCGCTTGGGGCGACCATCGCCGCCATCGTCGCGCCGATCCTGTTCTGGCTGTTCCTTGTCGGTCCGCTCTCCAGCGCCCTTGCCTCGATCATCCCGCTTGGGATCGAAGTGGTCGAAAGCCGCCTTTTCGGGGGCTTCATGCTATCGGTCTGGATCGGTGTCGTCGCCATCGCCATCTCTCTCGTGCTTGGCGTGGTACTGGCGCTTGGCCGTCAGTCGGACCTGATGATCGTCAAGTACCTTTCCGTGGGCTTCATCGAGTTCATCCGTGGCGTGCCCCTGATCACGCTCTTGTTCGTGGCCTCGACGCTTCTAAACATCTTCCTGCCGCCGGGCACGAATTTCGACATCATCCTGCGGGTCATGATCATGGCGACACTCTTTGCCTCGGCGTACATCGCAGAAGTGGTGCGCGGTGGGCTTGCCGCCTTGCCGCGCGGGCAATACGAGGCGGCTGATGCGCTGGGGTTGGACTACTGGAAGTCGCAACGGCTGATCATCCTGCCGCAAGCGCTGAAAATCTCGATCCCCGGTATCGTGTCGACCTTTATCGGTCTGTTCAAGGACACCACCCTGGTGTCGATCATCGGTCTCTTGGACCCCATCGGCCTGACGGGTTCGATCCGTGCCGACGCGAACTGGAACGGGATCGTGTGGGAGCTTTACGGCTTCATCGCGCTTCTCTTCTTCCTCTCCTGTTTCACCATGTCCCGCTATTCCATGTGGCTTGAACGCAAGCTGCGCAAAGGCCACAGTTAAAGGAGCCTGCCCATGTCTACGCTCGAATTGGAAACTCATATCGACCCGGCCAAGATGCAGGTCTCGGACGAGGTCGCCATCGAAATTTCCGGCATGAACAAATGGTACGGGGCCTTCCACGTGCTGCGCGATATCAACCTGACGGTGAACCGGGGCGAAAGGATCGTGATCTGTGGTCCGTCCGGTTCAGGTAAATCGACGCTCATCCGTTGCATCAACCGGCTGGAAGAGCATCAGGAAGGGTCCATCATCGTTGACGGGAACGAGCTCAACTCGGACCTGAAGAACGTCGACAAGGTGCGTTCAGAGGTCGGGATGGTGTTCCAGCACTTCAACCTGTTCCCGCACCTCACGATCCTTGAGAACTGCACGCTCGCGCCGATCTGGGTCCGCAAGGTGCCTCGCAGGGAAGCGGTGGATCGGGCCATGCATTTTCTTGAGAAGGTGAAAATCCCGGACCAGGCGATGAAGTATCCGGGCCAGCTTTCGGGCGGGCAGCAGCAGCGCGTGGCCATTGCCCGTTCGCTCTGCATGATGCCGCGCATCATGTTGTTTGATGAGCCGACCTCGGCACTGGATCCCGAGATGATCAAGGAAGTGCTCGACACCATGATCGAGCTGGCGGAAGAGGGCATGACCATGTTGTGCGTGACCCACGAGATGGGGTTCGCCCAAGCCGTGGCCAACCGCGTGATCTTCATGGCCGATGGGCAGATCGTGGAGCAGAACGAGCCGAAAGAGTTCTTCAACAACCCGCAATCGGAACGCACGCAGCAGTTCCTGAGCCAGATCATCGGGCACTAGGCCCAACCGTTTTCGCTGGTTATTCCGCGGCGGTCGCTTTGACCGCCGCGTCTTCTTCGGCCTCGATCAATTCACGCGGCACGGCAAAGTCGACCAGGCGACCGGAGCGCCAGGTGATATCGTCCCAGCCCTGCGTGCCAAATTCCACCACGGCGGTCGCACCGGTGGGGAACCGGTCGAAGATGTGCTCCTGGGGCGGCGCATCCACGATGGATTGCGCCATGAAAGAGCAGCCCGGATTATGCGCGATCATCATGACCGTCTGCCCACTGGCGCCGCGCAGAATGTTCAAAAGCGTATCCGGCTCGGACAAATACAGGGCCGACGCGATATCGGCCTCCGCGCTCCAACCTGCGGTGCGCGCGATCGTATCCCACGTTTCACGCGTGCGCTCCGCGGAGGAAACCAACGCCTCGTCGGGCGTGTAACCCTTGGCGTCCAACCAACGCCCCAACGCCTGCGCCGAGGCACGTCCACGCTTGTTGAGCGGCCGGTCGTGATCGCTCATCAGTGGGTCGTCCCAACTGGATTTCGCATGCCTTGTAAGGATCAGGCGCAATGTCATGAAGTGTCCTCCCGGTGGAGGCCATTTGTACCCTCTGGGCGCACGAGCGACAAGCCGCAGCGCAGCATCGGCGCCTTCTGTCACCCTTGGCGGATCAGCGAACCGGGGCCTTGCTCGGTGTAAAGCTCAAGCAGACAAGCGTTTTCCACGCGACCGTCCAGGATCACCACCGCGCGCACGCCGCCGTCGATTGCAGCCAGCGCGGTTTCGGTTTTGGGAATCATGCCGCCCGCGATGGTTCCGTCATTGATCATCTCGCGGATTTGCATGGCGGTGAGTTCGGTCACCCAGTTCCCGTCACGGCCCTTTACGCCGGGCACATCTGTGAGCAAGAGCAGCCGGTCGGCCTTGAGCGCCGCCGCAATCGCGCCCGCAGCCGTGTCGCCGTTCACGTTGAACGTCTCGCCATCCCGGCCCACGCCGATGGGCGCGATCACGGGGATGGTTTCGCTTTCGGCCAAGCGGCGCAGCACGAAGGGGTCAACCTCGACGGGGGTTCCGACAAAGCCCAGCTTGGGATCGGTCGGCTCGCAGACCATGAGGTTCGCGTCCTTCCCGGAAAGGCCCACGGCGCGACCGCCCTCGGCGTTGATAGCCTGCACGATCCGTTTGTTGACACGACCCGACAGCACCATCTCGACGACTTCGACGGTCGCCGCGTCCGTCACGCGCTTGCCGTCGACCCATTCGCTTTCGACGCCGAGTTTCGCCAGCATCTCGTTGATCATCGGCCCACCGCCGTGCACCACCACGGGGTTCACCCCGACGTGCCGCATGAGCACGATGTCTCGCGCAAAGCTCTCCATCGCTTCGTCGTCGCCCATCGCGTTGCCGCCGAATTTCACGACCACGGTCGCGCCTTCGTACCGTTGCAGGTAGGGCAGGGCTTCGTTCAAAGTGCGGGCGGCAGCGATCCAGTCGCGGTTCATGCTGAGCTTTCTCATGGCTTGTGGGTCCTCGGGACGCGTCTCATGTGGTGATACGCGGGCCGGAGAGGCTCTTCAAGCCTGCGGCCCCGGCGCGACGGCGGTCTAGTCCAGCCCGGCGATGATCGCGCGGAGTGTCGCGATACCGTCTCCCTTGTCCGAAGACGTCAGAACGATCTCCGGGTAGGCGGCCGGATGTTTGGACAAACGCTCGCGCACCTGCGCCAGCACTTTTTCACGGTCATTGGCTTTGACCTTGTCGGCCTTGGTCAACACCACCTGAAAGGTGACGGCGGCGCTGTCCAGCAGCGACATGATTTCCTCATCGACGTCTTTGATCCCATGCCGATGGTCGACCAGCACGAAGGCGCGGCGCAGCGTGGCGCGGCCCTGGAGGTAAGACTTCAGGAGCTTTTGCCAATCCCGCACCTTGGCCAGCGGCGCGTTGGCATAGCCATAGCCGGGCAAGTCGACCAGGTAGGGGCCGCCGAGCGTGGTGAAGAAGTTGATCTCCTGCGTCCGGCCCGGCGTGTTCGAGGCGCGGGCCAGCCCCTTGCGCCCGGTCAGCGCATTGATGAGAGACGACTTGCCAACGTTGGAACGTCCGGCGAAGCAGACCTCCAGCCGGTCGTCAGGCGGCAGCCCGGACATCGCGACGACGCCCTTGAGAAAATCGGTTTCCCCCGCGAAGAGTTTGCGCCCCGCTTCGCGGGACGCCTCATCCGGCGCTTCGGCCAGTGGGAAGGGGAGGGGCGTGGTCATGCCCCTACTTCTTTTCTTCGGCGGGCTTCTTTTTGAAGCTCGACTTGATGTTGCCGAAAATGTCCGGCTTGGCGCCATGGCTGCGCATGATCGTGTATTGCTGGATGAAGGTCAGCGTGTTGTTCGTGATCCAGTAGAGCACGAGACCGCTGGCGAACCGACCCAGCATGAACATGAAGACCCAGGGCATCCAGTTCATGATCGTCGCCTGCGTCGCGTCGGCGGGCGCGGGATTGAGCTTTTGCTGCAACCACATGGAGATACCGAGAAGGATCGGGAGGATGCCGAGCGAGAAGAAGTAGATCCAGCTCGTCGGGTCAGGTGACGCGTTCGGCAGCAGGCCAAAGAGGTTCAGGATCGACGACGGATCGGGCGCCGACAGGTCGCGGATCCAGCCGAACCACGGCTCATGGCGTAGCTCCAGCGTGACGAAAACCACCTTGTAGAGCGAGAACCAGATCGGGATTTGCAGAAGGATCGGCAGACAGCCGGAGGCAGGGTTCACCTTCTCCTTCTTGTAAAGCTCCATCATTTCCTGCTGGACCTTCATCTTGTCGTCCCCCGCGTTTTCGCGGATCTGCTCCATCTGGGGCTGAAGCTCTTTCATCTTCGCCATGGAGACATAAGAGCGGTAGGCCAGCGGGAAGAGCACCATCTTGATGACGAAGGTCAGGCCGATGATCGCCCAGCCCATGTTGCCGATGAGCGCGTGGAGGTAGTGCAGCACCGCGAAGATCGGCTTGGTCAGGAAGAAGAACATCCCCCAATCGATCGAGTCGAGCAGTCGGTAAACGTTCTGTTCGTTCTGGTATTCGCGGATGACGCCCCACTCCTTCGCGCCGGCGAAAAGCCGGGTGTCGATGGTGGCGGTGTCGCCCGCGGCCACGTCCATGACAGGAAGGCGGACGTCCGTCTGGTAGATGTCCGCGCCTTGCAGGTACTTGACGACCGACGTGAATGCCTGGCCGTTTTCGGGGATGATCAGCGTTTGCCAGTAGTGGTCGGTGAAGCCGATCCAGCCCTCACCATTCGCGGTGACTGTTTCGGCGGGGGTGCCTTCGCGCGCATCGACTTCGAAATCGGCGACATCGCCATAGTCGATTTCAGTCAGTTCTTCTTCCGTCTGGCGGATGACGCCTTCGTGCAGGATGAAGAAGCCTTTGAGGTTGGTCGGCTCGCCGTGCCGGACGATCTGGCTGTAGGGGGCGAGGCGGACGGCGGTTTCGGTGCCGTTCTCGACCGATTGGGCGACGGTGAACATGTAGTCCTCGTCGACCGAAATGGTGCGACGGAAGGTCAGGCCGTTCGGGCTTTCCCAAACCAGGGTGACAGGGCTGTCGGGCGCGAGCGTTTCGCCGTCTTCAACCTGCCATTCGGTGGTCGCGCCCGGCACGTCGTCGGTGCCCAGATCGCCTGCGGGCGACCAGCCGTAGAGCGTGTAATAGGCTTCCGGCTCGCCGGCGGGCTTCAGAAGGGTGACCGTATCGCTACCGGCGTCGAGCGTTTCCTTGTAATCCTTGAGGTCCAGATCATCGATGCGACCGCCGGTGAGCGCAATGGAGCCGGAGAGTTTCGGCGTGTCGATCTGGATTCGTTCACTGCCCGCAACAGCATTGGCAGCGGTGTCCGCATTGGTTGCAGCGGGAGTGGTTTCGCTACCCGTGCTGACCGCGGCCGGGGGTGTCGCGACGCCACCTTCGTCAACCGCGCCCGGGGCGAGCGTCTCCGCGACCTCCTCGGGCTGCG
>DOUP01000242.1 GCA_003520545.1 Maritimibacter sp.
GACGCGGCGCATATCGTGCCGCCGACAGGGGCCAAGGGGCTGAACTCCGCGGCGTCCGACATCTACTATCTCTACCATGCGATGGTGGCCCATTATGACGAGGGCGACAGCACGGGGCTCGACAGCTACTCGGAAACCGCGCTGCGCCGGGTGTGGAAAGCCCAGCGGTTCAGCTGGTGGATGACCTCGATGCTGCACAATTTCCCGGACAACCCCGATTTCGACCGGAAGATCCAGAACATCGAACTGGAATACTTCCTCGAAAGCGAAGCGGCCCGGGCCTCGCTTGCCGAAAACTATGTCGGCTTGCCGTTCTGATATGGTAAACAAAGGGTGCGGCCGTTTGACCTAGGTCATGGCCGCACCCTAAGGTTCCGGCGAAACTCCGGCCACAGAACAGGAGCATTCCCAGATGTATAAACACGTCCTCGTCCCCATCGCCTTTGACGAATCGCGCGACAGCAAAGGTGCCTTGGAGATCGCTCACGCGATTGCCGAAGAGGGGGCAAAAATCACCGCGCTTCACGTGGTGGAGGAGATCCCCTCCTACGTCGCGCAATACCTGCCCGAAGGGCAGATGGCGCAGAACCTGACCGATATCGAGCGAACGCTGTCCGAGAAGATCGCGACCGACGCGGACGTCGAGGTCAAAGTGATCGAAGGCCATGCGGGCCACTCCATCGTGGAATACGCGCGCGACAACGGGTGCGACTGTATCGTCATCGCCTCGCACCGTCCGGGCTTCCAGGATATTTTCCTGGGCTCCACGGCTGCTCGCGTGGTGCGCCATGCGAAATGTGCGGTGCACGTGGTACGCTGACACCTGCTCACGGGACAGTCAGACGTGAGAGGCGGGTCTTTCGGCCCGCCTTTTGCGTTCCTATCTCACGGAGGACGAAACCAAAGCGGAGGCCCCGATGATCTGTCCCCGATGTGCCATTGAAATGGAGCACCTGTCGCGCCACGGCGTCACAGTAGACCGCTGCGAGGTCTGCGGGGGCGTCTGGCTCGATAAAGGCGAACTGGAGACCATCGTCGAAACTGTCCGGGCCCCGGTGGTGCTGGGCGCTCCGGCGCAGCCTCAGCGCCCCATGCGCAAGCCGGCCGCGCAGTCAAGAGACCCGCAGGGCACGCCGCCGCGCGACGAATTTGCGCCGCCACGCCCGGACCCGCGAAACGACAGGCGCGAAAGGTATCATGACGATGATGACTGGGATGACCGCTATTACGGGAAGAAGACGTCGAAGTATCGCAAGAAGCACAAGCGGCCAACCTCGACCAAGGCGCGGCTCATGTACATCCTGAAAGAAATTCTCGATTGAATTTGGGGATATGAAAGCCCGATGCTAAAGCGTCCCGCCTTGTTCCCGAGACAGGGATGAGGCGGGGCGCAGCGCAACATATGAGCGTTTCACGCGTTCCGCCCAAAACCGGTGGTTCAGGTTTTGGGCGAAACGCTTTAGGCTGATCGCAAGGAGGACAGTCGATGCCAACGATCAAGAAAACAGACGATCGCCAGACCGTCATCACGACGTTCGAAACCAGCCCCGGAAATTGCGATGATCTCATCGAATTGCTGACGGCGGCCTATGACGAGTTTGTCTCGAAACAGCCCGGGTTTCTTGGTGCCGGTCTGCACGTGAACGATGCGCAGACGCGGATCGCCAATTATTCCCAATGGGAGAAGCGGCAGGATTTCCAGGCCATGCTGCGCACGCCGGAAATGCGCGAGCGAAACCGAAAGATCAACGACCTGTGTCGCACCTTTGAGCCGGTGATGTACGACGTGGTCGAGACCTTCGACTGATCCTCAGGCCCGGCGTCTGCCCCGATCACCCGTCGCCATGGGCTTTGGCGCGGATTGATCGACGACGCGACGATGGCGATTTCGCGCTTCGATCTGCACCGGTAAACCGGTCGGGCGGACCGGACGGGGCGGAGCAAGAAGCCCCTTCACAGCATTCATCGGACGGTCTGCAAGCGGGAGGCCGCTTCCGTCATAGGGATGCGGACCATTGCCGGGCCGGGTCGGCCAAACGCCGACCGGACGCGCGCGCGTGTCGCCCCGGTGCCAAGCGCGCGCCTTTCGCCGCGCCTCGTCGCGCCAGGCTTTTACCAGCCAGGACACCGAGAAGGCCCAAACCCCGAGGCTTTCGTCCCAGAAAACCAGATTATGCGCGATGATGAGGCGCGCAAATGTGCCGTCGGTATTGTTCTTGATGCCAGAGAGCACCATGACCATGATGCCCGAGGCAAAGATGACCCGCCCCATCAAGAGGTAAAACCGCCGCTCCACGCCCTCCGCATCGGGGGCGTAGATCAGGAAACAGGTCAGGGACATCATCAGGTAGAGCAAAAGCGCGGCGGCGTAATGCAGGACCGGCGCGAAGGTCAGGCCGAGAACCTTTTGGCTCATCGTTACGACCTCGGTGCTTTCATTCGGGAAAAACGCGACCCCCATGGCCGCGATGCCTGCGAGAATAACGATGAGGTCGGGCGAAACCCACCGCCCCGGATGTCGGCGCCATCCCCGGTGCACCGCGAGGAAGACGCCGATCACCGACAGCCCGCCGACCAGAAGATCGCGCTGGGTGGTGTGGAACACATCCGAAATCGTGGGTTGAACCACCCCGTCCACCAATCGTCCGCTTAGCGCCAGGAGGAAAGGCAAAAGGAAGCCCAAGAGCCCGAGACCGTAACGCATACGGCGGAAGGCGGCGGCATCTTCCCAGCGATTTTCCCGAAGGGGGCTCATGGGCTTTTTCACGTTTGTGGCAGTACTGATACTCTATCTGCCACAGGGTTTCGTGCAAGACCTCCGGTGGAGCGGAAAGGTAAGGTTTCCCGTAGTGGTTGTGCATCCAGAAGCTGTTAATCACGGAAAAGATACCACCAAAAGGCAAGGAATTCCCGCAGGCTTCCCGTGACGACCTGACGGAGATTCGCACCTTTCAGGGGTGGGCTCAGGCTTGTCGCCTTCATTCCGAGCCGCCGCGCGACCAGCCGTGCACGGGGCTGGTGATAGGCGTCGGTGATGAGGACGACGGGTGTGCCCTCGGGGATGAGCCTATGCGAAAGCCGCAGATTGTCGAGCGTGTTGGTCGCCGTGGGCTCCTCGATGATCGCGGCGTCCGGAATGCCAATGTCGCGAAGCGCCCGGGCCATGACCTCTGCCTCCGACGGCGGGTGACGACCGACGCCGCCGCTGACCACGATCCGGTCCACCTGTTTGGCGCGGTAAGCGCGGGCCGCGGTTTCGATGCGCCGGGTCAATGTGGGCGAGGGGACGCCGCCCGCCCAGACGGCGGCGCCGAGAACGATGGCGGTGGGGGTCACTCGGGATAGGCTTGCCGACATTGCGCCTGTGCGTTCGCCGCAGCACGGGTCAGGGCCGGGATCTGCGCACGAAGGTCGCTCAGTTGACGCCGCTGGTCCGGGACGTCGATGGACACCGGCGTCTCGACCGTTTCCCACCGCGTCTTTGGGCATTCGTAGGGATCGCCCGCCTTGTCGTAGCACACGCCCGTGTAGGTGATGCGCTCCTGCGACCGATGGATCGCATAGCCGCGCGCGACGTTGCCCTCCAAGGTGGAGATCCGCCGTTCGGCGGTCTTGAGATCCTGCGTCGCGCGATAGATGCACATGTCCTGCTCGGAGCAGGCGGCGAGCGTGACGAGCGCGAGGGCGGCGAGGGAGAGAACCGGTTTCATGCTGTGAGTATCGGGCGGCGCGCCCGAAGTGTCTAGAGGCCGAGGTCGCCGGGTGTGAGGCGAAACGCCTTGCCGAACCCGCCGTTGAGAAAACCGCGGCGCGGGGTGACGCGCAGGAAGCGGAAGTCGGCGAAGTCTATGTAAAGCTTGGACTTTGGGTGGCTCGCGAGCCAACGGTCCCGCATTGCAGCGGTTTTCTCGACCGGCTCCGCAATGCCTTCGAGCGTCAGGCGCGGATGGGTCAGGGGATCGCCCTTGTTGCCGGGTTCTCCGAGAAGGAGCGCGCAGGCCGGGTTGGACGCGAGCGCCTGGGTATGGGCGGAGAGGTCTGACACCAGCAGAATCGGCGCGCCGTTTTCGTCCAGGCTGACGGCGACGCGGGCGACGCTGGGGGTGCCTTCGGGGGCCAGGTAGGACAGCGCGGCGAAGGTGGCCTCGGACATCAACTGGCGGGCCAAGGCGCGGGCGTCGTCATCGGTAGGGCGTATGGGGTCGGTTGTCGTCATGCGCAGACCTTAGGCAGCGGCCACCGGGCCGGCAAGCGGTGCAAATCCACCGGGTTAGTCGGAACAAATCCGCAAAGCACGTGGTTGTGAGGACAGAACGACAGAGACATTGAAAGGACCTTGTTATGAACAGGACTGGCGCAATTATTCTCGGCATCGTGGCCATCGTTGCGATTGCCTTTGGGGCTTATATGATTGACTTTGACGTGGCAGACGAAGGCGCTCTGCCTGACGTCAGCGTGACCGTGGAAGAGGGCGAGATGCCCGAGGTCGAAGCCGAAACCGGGACGATCACGACGGACACGACGACCGAAGAGATCGAAGTGCCGGACGTCGATGTGGACGTCGATACCCAGGAGAAGGACGTCGAAGTCCCGACCCTCGATGTCAATCCGCCGGAAGACGACTCGTAAACCGAATTCGAGACTGTCATACGATTTCCCCCCGCCGGGGTCCGGCGGGGGTCGTCCTGCGTGCGGGGCCTTAGGATATTGGGGTTTTCGGGTATTTCGGGCGATACACAGCGCGTACACAACCTGTGCACAGGGCGTGCATACGCGCGTTGCACTCCGGGTTCGTTAACCTTTTCGCGGTGGAATGGCCCGGAAAGGAGACCCCCATGCCCGACCGCCGCCCCAAGACCCACGCCAAGAAGATGCAGTTCAATTACCTCGTCGACCGGATGAAGCAGCTTGAATGGGAAATCCACCACCCGATCGCGATGGACTGGGCGATCCCGCGCGAATGGCACGAGATCGCGGCCCGCACCCGGAAATCCGAGAAGATGCGGATCACGCTCAGGGTCGAGAAGGACGTGGTCCGGTTCTTCAAATCGCTCGGCGCCGGCTACCAGGTGAAAATGGACGACGTGCTGGCGAGCTTCATGCACGCCAAGCTCGCGGGTATTTTGCGCGAGGAGGGCGACATCGACGCCTATTTCAACGACAGCGAGACGCGGCCGAGAACGCACATTGGCGCGATGGACGAGATGTTGGCGGAGCTTCGGCAGATGGAGCGGGATGCGAAGTGAGGGGCGCGGTGGGGTGGAGGGGTGTGCCGGGCTGAAGCCCGGCCTACGTAAGGCGGGGGTTACACCGCCGCCGCTTGACAGATAAAGCACCCCGGTCAGAAATGGCCG
>DOUP01000199.1 GCA_003520545.1 Maritimibacter sp.
GGGCCGTTTGCTGGAGCCGGAGAGCTTTGGCGAGGGGATCAAGGTGAGGCCGCCGGTTCTGCTGGTGCACGGCGATCAGGACGAGATGGTGCCGGTCGCGCATTTCGACGAGGCGGGCAAGGCGCTGCAGGATGCGGGCTTCCAGGTCTACGGCCATATCCAGCAAGGCACGGGCCATGGAATCGCCCCGGACGGGTTGTCCGTGGCGCTGTCTTTCATGGCCGACCGACTGGGAATCACGCTGAAACAAGGGTGACGGCCACCAGCGGCGAGTCCGCCAAAGCATTGAAATATCTTCCGGATACACGGCGCAGGGCGTGACGTCCCCCCGGCTTTCCACCTGTCACACGTCTGATACAGAGGTGGGGCAGCCTGCCTCCAGATCATGGGGCTTGTCAGGGTGTCTGACCCATATATAGTCCTAGACTAGAAGCAGACGGGGCGGGGGTCCCCGCCCTGATACCGAGGCAGTCTCGATACACAGGGCGAGGGCGGAGTCACAGACGATGGACGGTGAGTTCAGGACACATTTCGTAAGAGAAGCGAGCAACCCCAAGGCGCATCCGGCGCTGGTGCTCAACGCGGATTTCAGGCCGCTTTCCTATTACCCCTTGTCTCTTTGGCCGTGGCAGGAGGCTGTGAAAGCCGCCTTTCTCGACCGGGTCAACATTATCGCCGAATACGACGATGTGGTCCGGAGCCCGAGTATGGAGATCAGGATCCCCTCGGTCGTCGTTCTGAAAGATTACGTAAAACCTCAAAAGCGCGTGGCTTTCACGCGCTTTAATCTTTTNNACCTGCGCAAAGGCTCCAAGCATCTTCACCAATCGGGCCTGGCGCTGCGCAAACCGCCGCGACAGCCGGGGGCGGAAGAGCTGCGCAACATGGGGCGGAAGTTTCCGCCGAACCATCTGCATGAAAGCTGGATGGATTTCCTGTATTGGGACGCCGAGCTGGAAGCGTGATCCGGGGCATTGGTCGCGCCATGGCGGTGATGCCGATCACGCGCGACGGGCGAGGTAAGCACGAGCGGCCGGTGTTGCTGCGAGAGCAAGGTTTCACGGAGCGGCAAGCTGCCCCGTCTGCGCTTTCGTTTCAATACGACTGGTGTTTTAGTCCGAGTGCTGAGCGATAGGGTTAACTCAGGCCGAACAAGACGCGCCGCCCAAGACGCAGAACTTGGCGCAATGGGGATGGTTGAGGGCAACGGCGCCTTCGGCGTCCGCCAGCCGGCGACCGAGGTCGAATTCCTGTTCGTAGGGCAGCAAGGTGCAGGAGACCACCGAGGGTTTCTCGCCCGCGCGTTTGACCACCATGCGCGACGAGGCGCACATCATCTGGTCGGGATGTTTGTCGAGGATGCCCCAGCAGGCGGTCGTGATCTCGGGGACTTCGACCGACAGGTCCATTTCCGGGAAGATCACCAGCTCGCCCGGGTTCATCGGGTCGGTGGCGAGGCCCAGCTCCTCGAAAAGCACCTTGTAGCCTGCACGGGCCTCGGCTTCGGTTTCCTGCCAGCGGGCGCGCCCGGCGATGGTGACGCGGGCCTTGTGTTTCCTGAGAAAGGCGAGGCCCTGTTTCGTGCTGGCGAAGCTGTCGGGGCCGCGAATTTCGTCATGGCCCTCTGCGGTCCAATGATCGAGCGAAACGCGCAGGGTGAGCTTGTCGCCGAACCCTTTGATAAGCTGCGCCAGGGCTTCGCGTTGCATCGGACGGAGCATGGGTTTCATGGCGTTGGTCAGGACGAGCGCCTCGTAGCCCGCGGAGAGCGAGTCGCGTAGCATCGCCATGAATTCCGGGTTCATGAAGGGCTCGCCCCCCGTGAACCCGATTTCGCGCACCGGCCAGCCACGTTCGGAAATCTGGGCGAGGTAGTCGGACACCTCGGCAGCGGTCAAGTAGGCAAGGCGGTCGTTGGTCGGCGAGCTTTCGATGTAGCAGCCTTTGCAGGCGATGTTGCACAGCGTGCCCGTGTTGAACCACAGTGTTTCCGGATGGGTCAGGGCCACCCGCGCACGGGGGCTTCCGTCGGCTGTCACCGCGGGGTTCTGAAATTTTCCGGCATTCGCCTCCGGCACGCGTTGGGCCATTGTTTTCTCCTATGAGCCTTGGCTAACCCAACGCTCGTCAAAGGAAAAGTCACAGGCGTTGTTCGTGACGCGGTTGTGAAGGTGTCGTGCCGTGCTAGACTTCTTTCCGGTGAGACGGTATTACCCGCGCAGATGCTGTTTGCGCTAACAAAACACCCACGCTAGGACAAGGCAGAGAGTTATGGTCAGTCGCGTCATTCCCGTCGATCCCTTCGATCTGGTCATTTTCGGTGGCTCAGGCGACCTTGCCCGGCGCAAGATCCTGCCCGGGCTGTATCGCCGTTTCTGGGATGGGCAGATGCCCGAAGAGGCCCGGATCATCGGCGCCGCGCGATCGGAGATGGATACGGAAGGCTACCAGCAGTTCGTGCGCGACGCGGTGACCGAGTTCGTCTCGAAGCGGAAGTGTGACAGCGATCTGTTGGACCAGTTCATCGGCAAGATCGACTATGTTGCGGTCGATGCCAAGGGCACGGACGGCTGGGAAAAACTGGCCGGGATCATGCGGGACGGGGTGGTGAAGGCCTATTACTTTTCGGTTGGCCCGAATTTGTTTGGCGACATCGCGGAGCGTCTGCATCGTTTCAATATCGCCGATGAAGACGCCAGGATCGTTGTGGAAAAGCCGTTCGGGCACAACCTTGAGACGGCGAAGGCGCTGAACGCGACCCTGGCCGAGCATTTCGCCGAGACGCAGATCTACCGCATCGACCACTACCTTGGAAAAGAGACCGTTCAGAACCTGATGGCGGTGCGGTTCGGCAATATGCTGTTCGAGCCGTTGTGGAACGCTCAATACGTCGACCATATCCAGATCACCGTGGCCGAAACCGTCGGCGTTGGCGGGCGTGGTGAATACTACGACCGCTCGGGCGCGATGCGGGACATGGTTCAAAACCACATGATGCAGCTTCTGTGCCTGACCGCGATGGAGCCGCCGTCGCGATTCGATCCGGACGCGGTGCGCGACGAGAAGCTCAAGGTGATCCGCGCGCTGGAGCCGGTCGAGCCGGTCGATATCGTGCGCGGGCAATACCGTGGCAAGGGCGACGATTATCTCGACGACGTTGAGGATCGCGGCAGCTTGACGGAGAGTTACGTTGCGATGAAGATCCATGTCGCCAACTGGCGCTGGAACGGCACGCCGTTCTACCTGCGCACCGGCAAGCGGATGAAAGCGCGGGTGTCCGAAATCGTGGTGCGCTTCAAGGAGCCGCCACATTCGATTTTCGAAGAGGACACGGGCCAGAGTGCCAATGAACTGACCATTCGGTTGCAGCCGAACGAAGGCATGGATCTGACCGTGACCATCAAGGAGCCGGGTCCGGGAGGGATGCGTCTCATTGACGTGCCGCTCGACATGACCTTTGCCGAAGCGCTTGGCGAAGAGGCGGCAGATGTGCCCGATGCCTATGAGCGGCTGATCATGGACGTGATCCGAGGCAACCAGACGCTCTTCATGCGGGGTGACGAGGTCGAAGCGGCCTGGGCCTGGACCGATCCGATCATCGCGAACTGGACCGAGCGGGAAGATCGCCCCAAAAGCTACGAGCCGGGGTCGGTCGGGCCAGAAGAGGCGTTGATGCTGCTACACAAGGATGGACGCCGCTGGAGGGAGCTGCGGCCATGACTTTCGACTTCCGAGAATATCCGGATCGCGAGATGATGATGATGGACCTGGCGGATCGGATCGCGTCCGAGCTGCGCGGAACGCTGGCGCGGGAGGACCGCGCCTCTCTTGCCGTTCCAGGAGGGACCACGCCGGGGCCGGTGTTCGATACGCTGTCCGGTGTGCATCTGGACTGGGATCGGATCGACGTGATGCTGACCGACGAACGCTGGGTGCCGGAAACCTCGGATCGGTCGAACACGCGGCTCCTGCGGGACCGGCTGTTCGTGGATGGCGCGGCAAATGCGCGGATGGTGCCGCTTTACGGCGGCACGGAGACACCGGAGGAGAGCATCGACACGCTGATCCAGGGCGTCGATGCCTGCACGCCATTGTCCGTGGTGCTTCTGGGGATGGGGACCGACATGCATACCGCGAGCCTGTTTCCTGGCGCCGATCGGTTGACGCAGGCCTTGTCACAGCGCGCGCCCGCGCTGATGCCAATGCGGGCTCCCGGCGCCCCGGAACCACGGATCACGCTTACCGCGCGGGTGTTGAATGGCGCGATGTCGAAACATTTGCTCATCACCGGCGTTGAAAAGCGGGATGCTTTGGAAAAAGCCGCGAAGATGAAGGACACCGAAGCGGCGCCCGTCGCGGCGGTTTTGAAGGACATGGTGGTGCATTGGGCCGAATGACACGGCCGCTGAACGGGGTATTGGAATGACTTGGGATGCATTGAAGGCCTATCGGGCCACGCAAGACGACCTCACGATCATGGACCTGATGGCGGATGCATCGCGCGCCGAGGATTACACGGTGCGGCTGGACGACATGGTGTTCGACTACTCCAAGACCTTGATCGACGCGAATGCGCGGGCGTTGTTGCTGGCGCTGGCGGAGGAGGCTGGCGTTGCTGAGAAGCGCGAGGCGATGTTCACCGGGGAGGCGATCAACGACACCGAAGGCCGTGCGGTTCTGCATACGGCGCTGCGTGATCCGGGACCGGACGGCGCTTTGGTCGATGGCGAGCCGGTCCTGCCGGGGGTGCATGCCACGCTCGACCGGATGGAAGACTTCGCAGAGGGCGTGCGGTCGGGCAAAATCCGCTCCGCGACCGGCGGTCGGTTTACCGATGTGGTGAACATCGGCATCGGCGGTTCGGATCTCGGCCCCGCCATGGCGACGCTGGCGCTGGCGCCGTATCACGACGGCCCGCGGCTCCATTACGTGTCGAACGTGGACGGGGCGCATATCCATGACACGCTGAAGACGCTCGACCCCCAGACAACACTGGTCATCGTCGCGTCGAAGACGTTCACCACCATTGAGACCATGACCAATGCCGAGACGGCACGAGACTGGCTTCGCTCCGCAGTCGGGGGCGAGGCCGTTGGACGCCATCTGGCCGCGCTGTCTTCGGCGGTCGACAAGACCAGCGCCTGGGGCATCGACAGCAGCCGGGTTTTCGGGTTCGAGGACTGGGTCGGCGGGCGGTATTCGCTCTGGGGGCCCGTGGGGCTCGGGCTGATGATTGCCGTGGGGCCGAAGCGGTTCCGCGAGTTCCTGGCGGGTGGTCACGCGATGGACAGGCATTTCCGCGAGGCCGAGGGCGCGGCGAACCTGCCGCTGATGCTCGCCCTGGTCGGGGTGTGGCATCGTCAAGTCTGCGGCTACGGGACCCGTGCGGTTCTGCCTTATGATCAAAGGCTTGCGCGGTTGCCGGCCTATCTCCAGCAATTGGAAATGGAGAGTAACGGGAAATCGGTGGCGATGGATGGCAGTCCGCTTCAGGTGCCGTCCGGCCCCGTCGTCTGGGGGGAACCCGGCACGAACGGCCAGCACGCGTTCTACCAGTTGATCCACCAAGGAACCGAAGTGGTGCCCTGCGAGTTCCTGGTCGCCGCCAAGGGGCACGAACCCGAGCTTGCGCATCAACACGCCTTGTTGGTGTCCAATTGCCTCGCCCAGTCCGAAGCCTTGATGAAAGGGCGGAGCCTTGAGGAAGCGCGGGAGATCATGGCGGACAAGGGTGCTGAAGGAGAAGAGTTGGAGCGTCAGGCGCGGCACCGGGTGTTCCTGGGCAATCGGCCGTCCACGACGCTCGTCTATCCGTCGCTGACACCGCATGTGTTAGGCCAGATCATCGCGCTTTACGAGCACCGGGTGTTCGTGGAAGGGGTGATCCTGGGGATCAATTCCTTCGACCAATGGGGCGTGGAGCTTGGAAAAGAGCTGGCGCTTGCGCTCGCGCCGGTGCTGTCCGGCGACCAAGACGCGACCGGGAAAGACCCGTCGACCAAGGCTCTCGTGGGCTTCGTCCAAGCCAACCGTTAACCATTGCTTGCATGTCGAGAATGCAGCGCGACCTCGAAAGAAATATTTATAAGTAATGGGTTGACCAAAGGGGCGGCATGAGGCCCTTTCACCGGAAAACCGGAAAACCGGAAAACCGGAAAACCGGAAAACCGGAAAACCGGAAAACCGGAAAACCGGAAAACCGGAAAACCGGAAAACCGGAAAACCGGAAAACTGGTTTTGGTGCGGTGCAAGCGAACCGGCCCAAGGTCGACACGTGTGGTGCCTGGTCGTTCACCTCGGTTCATCGACCGGGTCGGTCTGAAAGACAGCCTCAGACCATCGCCTCCGGCATCCCCGGAATGTGCGCTCCCATCTCCTTGGCCGGCTCCGTATCATAAGGCAGGAGGAAGTGCCTGCGCTCCTGGGGTTTGGCCGCGGCATTCGCGCGGGCCGCTGTTGTCCAATGGGTTGCGCGTTTCGGGTTGGCCATCGGGGCTCCCTGGAGCCAATGACGCCGGCACTGGTGGAACAGGCGTGCGGCGTCATCCCTGTCGTCGATCAAGAGGCCGGCTTCCGTATCCCAGCGCATCGACCGCGCGTTCATGTTGGCGGAGGACACCAAGGCGCGCGTCGCGTCCGCGATAAGGACTTTTGCATGGACGTAGACGATCGGCGCGCCCTTGAAGCTGTCGCGCCCGTCGGTTGGGCCCGGACGACATTGCGCCGGTGTCAAGAATGCACAGCGGCTCCCGAAAGCCGAGATCACGTCCGACACCGCATCGCCCTGGAGCTGTTCGCCGTAGCGGGCGTCAAGCCCATCCGATCCGTCGAAGGCCACGTCTTCGGGGGCCGCCGGGAGAACGACCATGAGGTTCAGGCCGGGCCTGCGCCGCGCCGCGTCGACCAAAGCGTTGGTGATGGTCGAGGAGCGCAGGAACTGGGTTTCGACATAGATGAAGTCGCGGGCGTTCGCGATCAGGTCGAGATGCGCGTCCTCCAACTCGTGAACCACTTCGCGGGGGCCTAGCGATCCAGTCGCGCCCTTGGTGGCGAGCGATTGCGTGCGTAGAAAGCCCGGCACGGGCTTTGTGACATTGCCGGTACGCAGCGCTTCCAGATGTGCCTTTGCGGCCTGCGCCAGTACGGGGTCATGGACACGAACCTGGACATCGTGCCAGGTCCGCTCGCTCTTTTGGTCGTGCTTCTTTGTGTCGAAGCGACGGGGGTTGAGGTCCAGGCCACCGATATAGAGATGCTCCCCGTCGACCACGGCCACTTTCTGGTGGTGCGTGGCGGGGACCAGCGGCGCGGGCGGCCAGATCCGGGGCGCAAGCGTTCCGCCGGTGTTGCGCAGCAGGGGTCTCAGGCTGGGCATATAGCGCAGGGCGTGGTCGCGATCGTCCGCGGTTTTGCTGTTGAGCTGGTCGCAGGTGTCCTGGAGTTTCGCACGCGTCGCCGGTGTGAGGGCGATCCGCTGCGGCCACGGCACGCGGTCAGGGTGCATGAGGACATCGGCGGTCAGACGCTCCGGGCGACCCGACGCCGTTCCCGAGGCCTTGAGCCGCGACAGGCATTCCCAGGAGTAGCGGTGCATGTCCGGGCGGGCCACGGGATCGAAATCCGTGATCCACACGGTGAACGTCACACCGCCCGCCAGTTTGTGCGCGATGAGGGCTGACCAGGTGTCTCCGAGCTCTTTCGCTTCGGGCGAGCGGAGTTTCGTCGCCGGGTCGAACAGGCGCATGGAAATCATGACGTCCTTTTGGGCAGCCAGAATC
Organism: Maritimibacter sp.; assembly: GCA_003520545.1. Classification (GTDB taxonomy): domain Bacteria; phylum Pseudomonadota; class Alphaproteobacteria; order Rhodobacterales; family Rhodobacteraceae; genus Maritimibacter. The sequence goes on from DOUP01000199.1 coordinate 7,779, forward strand.
ATACGCTCGAAGGCCGGGTAGGCGTCTTCGGCGGTGATGAGGAACTCTGGCGCGGTGTCTGGCATGTCTCTCATCTCTTTGAACCTCGGGTAGATAAGCCCGGGCCCAATGCGAAGGTTCCAGTGCGCGCGGAACGGTTCGGCCGGAAAGATGCGATGAACGGGGATGGAGCGGGGGAAGGGCAGGCCTGTTTCAACATTGTCAGCACCTCGGATCGCACGTCGGAGGCCGTTGGTGAGGGGTAGTCACGCTGCGTCAACCTGATGCGTGTCGTCGGGCATGGTGGCCTGTCGGCTTTCGAAACGGAATGCCCCATGCAGAGTGGTGGGCCGAAGGAGATCCGTCTTGGCGTGCGCGGTCTTGGGCTGCGGGGCTTCCAGTCAGGCTCGCTCTTTCCAATTGATTTCCGCTGCCAATTTGGCTAACTCATGGGTTAGTAAAGAAGCGAGGCCCCATCCTTATGCTCAAATTGCATTCCGCCCTCGCGTCCGCGCTCAGGGACAACGGTGTCGACGCTCTTTTCGGTGTTGTCGGCGATGCGAATGCCTATTTCGTCGATGCCTATGCGCGTATGGAAGGCACCCGATATGTGAGTGCATCGAACGAGAACGGCGCGGTCCTCATGGCTATCGGTTTCGCTATGACCTCGGGCCGTGTCGGGTTCTGTACGGTGACGCATGGGCCAGCGTTGACCAACTGCGTCACGGCGCTGACCGAAGGGGTGCGGTCCAATACGCCCGTGGTTCTGATCTGTGGCGATACGCCGGTCGCCGACCGGGAGAACCTGCAAAACACAGACCAGAAGGCGGTCGTCTTGGCTGCGGAGGCCGGGTTCGAGCAGGTGCGTGCGCCGGAAACGGCGCTCGACGACCTGGCGCGCGCGGTGCGGCGGGCCAAGGCAGAGCGACGTCCCGTCGTGTTGAATGTGCCGGCCGATATGCAATGGACAGATGTCGAGCAGCGCAACGTCAATTGGGAGGTGCCCGCGCTCGGGCCGACGCAGATCGAAGGCGATGCTCTCGATAACGCGGTCGGCATCATCGCCGCCGCGCGCCGCCCGGTCGTGCTTGCGGGGCGCGGGGCTATTGACGGTGGCGCGCGCGACGCGCTCCTGCGCCTGGCCCGGCGGATCGAAGCGCCGCTTGCGACCACTATCCGCGCAAAGAACCTGTTTCGGGGCGAGGACCATGTTCTTGGCGTCTGCGGCACGGTTTCGACCCCGCAGGCTGCCGAGGCGCTTCTGGGCGCCGATTGCATTATCGCCTTCGGGGCCTCGCTGAATTTTCACACGACAGGCGAAGGCGGCTATGTCGATGGCAAGCGGGTGATCCAGGTGGCGGATCGGGCTTGCGACCTCGGGGTCGGGGCGGTGCCGGATGTCGCCATTCTTGGCCAGCCCGCGTCGGTTGCGGAAACCTTTCTCCATTGGCTCGACGAGGCCGAAATCCCGGCCTCGGGGTTTACGCGTGATCTGCCCGCCACGGGTCTCGACCTGCCGCCGACCGCCGAACCAAAGGTGACGCGCGCGGGGACTGTGGACTTCCTGACCACGCTGGCCCGGCTGGATGAGATCCTGCCCGCTGACAGGACGCTCGTTACCGATGCCGGGCGTTGGATGGTGCGCAGTTACGGGCTTCTGACCGCACCGCATCCGCGCGACTTCGTGACCTCGGCGAGCTTCGGCGCGATCGGTCTTGGCCTGGCCACCGCGGTGGGTGCGGGGGTTGCTCATCCGGATCGGCCCACCGTTTTGTTCAACGGGGATGGTGGTTTCATGCTCGGCAACCTGACCGAGTTCAACGCAGCGGTGCGTGCCGGGATCGACCTGATCGTGGTGTTGTTCAATGACGGAGCCTATGGGGCCGAGCACATCCAGTTTCGGGACAGGCAACTCGACCCGGAGATCACGCTGTTTAATTGGCCGGACTTCGTACCGTTGGCGCAGGCGCTCGGTGGGGAGGGAGTGCGGATCGCGGCGCCGGAGGACCTCGATGCGCTTGATCCGGCGTTGGCGCGGCGGGATCGGACGCGGCCATTCCTGATAGACGTGCGGCTGGACCCGGACCAGATGTCGATGTGGTGAGTATCAAGCGTCCTATATGGTGAGACAAGTGTCAGTCAGGCAAGCGGTGTTTTTTGGTGGATCGGCGTCAGTTTGCGTCATAGTATATGGAAAAATGTCAATGATACCTGCAATTACCGAATTTCGACCAGTTCAAGCGCGGCGCCTACTTGTCCCACAAAATAGGAAGTGCTAGCGTTTTCACATCGCGGAAATCCCGCGGCACAGATGATCGCCGGCAACGGCACAGGGAGGAAACTATGAACCACAGCACAAACTGGACGAGTCTGTCCGTCGCCACGCTGCTTGCCGCGTCCGGCATGACTGTCGCAACGCAGGCCCACGCGCAGGACTGGCTTGAAAACCTTGAGCCCACGACCCTGAAACTGGCCGACTTTTCGGGCAATCAGGATGCAAATTTCGGGAAAGCCATGGTCGCTTGGGAGGAGTCGATCACGGAGTTCACCGACGGCAAGATCACCTTCGAGAACTATTGGTCCTCGTCGCTCCTGGGCGCGCTCGACACGCTGTCGGGGGTCGGGGACGGGGTGGCCGATATCGGCCTGATTATCCCGTCCTACATGCCGCAAGAGTTGCCGGTTGGCTCGTGGCTGTTCGGCATGGGTGCGGCACTCTCCGGCTCCACCGTGCATGACGTGGCCGCAGGTGGGGCGACGGCACTGGAGACGGTGCTGACATTCGAACCGCTGACCGAGGAATACGCGCGCCACAATGTGAAGGTGCTCCAGGCTACGGCGACCCCAGCCTATAATCTTCTCTGCAACACGCCGATTTCTTCGCCAGAAGAGGCCAAGGGGAAACGTGCCCGCGCCATCGGTGCGGTCTGGTCGCAATCCGTCGAAGCGATGGGGATGACCCCGGTGTCCATCGCCTGGGGCGAAGCCTACGAAGGTTTGCAGCGGGGCGTTTTCGACTGCATGGTCATCAACCCGAACCAGTATGCCGACGGGCTTGTTCTCAAGGACGTGGCGCCGGAGTTCGTGCCGGTCACGATGGCGCAGCTTCAGGCGTCGACCTGGGTGATGAACCTCGGTGTCTGGAACGACTTTCCCAAGGAGCTTCAGGATTTCATCACGCAAGCCAACGTGAAGGCCGCCTATGACATCTGGCAAGGCTACATGGATATCGAGGCCAAGGCGGGCGAGCTGATCGCGGCGGGGGAAGAGATCCACACCAACGATATCTCGACACTCGAACCCATCGTGAAGGAGCAGCGCGCGGACTATGTCGCGGGACTGGCCGAGACTGCGCCGGATGCCGTCGAAAACGCGCAGGCCTTCGTCGACGACTACCAGGCCCGGATCGACTACTGGACCGAGGCGCTTGTCGCGGAAGGCTATGACGTGGCCGAGCGCACGCCGGAGGCTATTCTCGAAGCCTTCGCCGGGCTTTCCGAGGTGGACCTGTCGGGCTTCTACGAGAAGTTCAACGCCGAGGTCACGCCCGAGTTGATGAAGTAACCAAAGTCGCCCGTCCCGGCCACCGGGGCGGGCGCTTGATGCTTGCCCGGAGCTGATGTCCGGGCGACACTTGTCTCACATGTCCGATTTCACCGCACCCCCATCCGCCGCCGCGCGCCGCGACCCTCTCCCGCTTCGGCTGGTCGACGGGATCGCCAAGGCGTTTGCGTTGCTCGCCGCGTTCGCGCTGGTGCTCCTGGCGCTGAACGTGCTGGTCGACGTGATCGGGCGCGCGGCCTTCAACGCGCCATTCTCGGGAACGTTGGAATTCACGGAGAACTGGTGGATGCCGACGCTGACGCTGATGGCATTCGCTTTCACCGAATACCGGCAGGAGCACATCAAGGTGACGATCCTTCTGGACACACTTCCCCGGACCATGCGGCGGATCGTTGAGGGGTTGTTTGGCGCGATCGCCGCGATCCTTCTCTTCGTGCTGGCGTGGCATGGGTTGAGCGAGGCCCTGGAAGCGGCCTCTTATCGTCAAACCACCGCCTCCAGTCCGCCGGTGGCCATCTGGCCGTTCAAGTTCGCGGCGCCCCTGGGCATCTTTGCGCTTGCCCTGCAAATGGCCGCGACGAGTTACCGTTACCTCGCCGGACATCTGCCGCAGGACGCGGCGACCGCTGAAGGGGAGGCCGTATGACCAGCCAGGCCGACACCGCCCCGATGCGCGCCCTGTCATGGGTCGGCGTGACGATTTTCGTCATCGGCCTCGTGGTGGCTGCCGGGTCGCTCTGGGGGATGCTCGGCGCCGACCTTCCAAAGGAAATCACCGGGCTCTTGATCGTGGTCTTGTCCATCGTGCTCCTGCTCATGGGCATTCCAGTGGGCGTTGCCATGCTTGGGGCAGCGGTGGTCGGGCTTTATGCGTTGTCAGGCGGGCGCGTGGTGCGCTCGACGATGGAGAGCGTGGCCTTCGATGCCACCGCATCGTGGTCCTTGTCGGTGATCCCGATGTTCATCCTGATGGGCATGATCCTGTGGAAGTCCGGCCTGACGACTTCGGCCTTTTCCGCCGCGCGAATGTGGCTCGGCTGGATGCCCGGCGGGCTGGCGGTCGCCACCAATTTCGCGGGTGCGGCGTTGGCCGCAAGCTCCGGAAGCACGATCGGTATCACTTATGCGCTTGGCCGGGTGTCGATTCCCGAGATGCTCAAGTCGGGCTACCATCCGCAACTTGCGGTGGGCAGCGTTGCGGCCGCAGGGACGTTGGGCCAGATCATCCCGCCCAGTCTGCTCCTCGTCGTCTATGCGGGGGCGGCGTCTCTCCCGGTTGGACAGCAGCTTCTTGCGGGTGTCGTGCCCGGTTTGATCCTCGCCTTTGCCTTCGGGTTGATGATCGTGCTGCACGCGACCCTGCGACCGGGCATCGCGCCCCGTGCTGATCTGTCGGACGTGACCTGGTCCATGCGGATGCGTGCCTTGGTCGAGGGAATGCCCATTGCGCTGGTCATCGTCATCGTGATCGGTGGGCTGTTCGCCGGCATCTTCACCGCGACCGAAGCTGGCGTCTGCGGCATGATCGTCGCGCTGATCCTTGGCGTGATCCACCAGCTGCGGCTCGGGACCGCCGTGCGGGATATCGCGCGGATGCTGCGCGAGGCGCTCGTGGGCACGTTGACCGGGACCGCTTCGGTCTTTCTCCTGATCGTCGGTGTCGCGGTCCTGACCCGTGCCATGGCGCTGAGCCAGGTGCCCAACTTCATCGCGAGCGGCATTGCCGAGATGGGGCTGGGCCGCGTCGAGCTTCTGTTCATCCTGATCGGGGCCTACCTGATCCTCGGGATGTTCATGGACACACTGGCAATGATGCTCCTGACCATCCCGGTTCTGCTGGGACCGCTGGCATCGGTCGGGGTCGACCCGCTTTGGTTCGGTGTTTTCCTTGTCGTCATGGCCGAGGTCGGGCTGCTCACGCCACCTTTGGGAATCCTCACCTTCATCGTGCATCGGATCGCGTCCGACCCAGAGGCAAACCTTGGGCGTCCGATTTCGCTCGGCACCGTGTTTCTTGGCGTGTTGCCCTTTGCGCTTACCGCCATCGCGGTGGTGGTCCTGCTGATCCTTGTTCCGGATATCGTCACATGGTTGCCGGGGGCGAGCACGGGTCGATAACGGGTTGTGCCGCCCGGTGACGATGAGCCAAAAAAAGCGACAAAGGAGAGCGCATGACCACGACCGAACCGGTATCCCGAGAGGCCCGCCGCGCGGCCTCCGACCGCAGGATGCTTCGGGCCGCGACCGCGTTGATCAGCAAACGCGGCATCGCCGGAGCGAAACTGGCGCAGATCGGGGTGGATGCCGGGTACAGTCCGAATTTGCCGGTGCAACGCTTCGGGACCAAGCTCGCGCTTCTCGAAAGTGTTGTCGACGGGATTGAAGACCGTTTCCTGCGCCATGTCGAGACGCGGGTGGAGGACCGGCGCGGCGCAGAGGCGCTGGCCGAACGCATCCGGCTTCAACTGGAAGCCGTGCGTGACATGCCGGACAGCGCCATCGCGCTCTATCACCTGATCATCGAAAGCACCGGCTCCATGCCCGATTTGCGCCCGCGGGTGGCGAGCCTGCAACGGGCCTACCACGATAACCTGCGCCTCTACCTTGAACAGGCGGCTGAGGCACGGGAGCTTGCTGACGATGTCGATATCGAGCGGGCAGCGCGGGTCATATCCGGGGCCATCGGCGGGATGTCGATGCAGGCGATAGTCGAGGAACGCACGAAGGCCCTTGGCGATGACGCGGACGCGCTGGCCGCGCATCTGCTCGCACCCATCCTCGCAAAGTGATTACGCAGCGGCGATCCGGGCTTCGGTTGCCGCGATTTCCTCGCGGATGATGGCTTTCCACTCGGCGATCCGGCTTTCGCTCACGTCCTCGGAATGGACGGCGATGGAGATGGCGAGATCGGGTTCATCCGCGAAGGCGCAGACGCCCATGCCTAGCCCGAAGATCGAACGGTAGGCGCGACCCTGGCTTTCGGAAAACCCGGTTTCTCGGGTTGTGGCGACGGCCGCGCGTATGGTCTCGGCGTCGAGGTTCTCGAACCTGGCCAGTTCCGGGGCGACGGCCTCGATCACGCGCTCCACGGTTTCGTCCGGCAGGCCAGCAAGAAGCGCCGTGGCACCAGCCCCCACGCCGAGGTAGCGTCGTTGCCCCACGTCCACCGGGATGACCCGGATCACGGCGCGGCCCTCGGCCTTGTGCATGCAGACCGCTTCGAAGCCGGAGCGGCGCATCAGGTAGGTGGTCACGTTCGCGCGTTCCGCGACGCGATCGACGCAGGCGGTCCAGGGTGTCAGGGCCAGCACCCGGTTGCTGACCGTGAGGCCAAGTTCATAGCCCAGGATCCCGATCTCGTATCGGCGCGTTGCGGTGTCATAGGCGGCCAGGCCAGTGTCGGTCAGGCTTTTGAGAATCCGGTGCGTGGTCGAACGTGGCAAGCCCACTGCTTCGGATATGGACCGCAGATTGCGCGGTGCGTCGCCGGAGACATGCGAGATTTGCCGCAGGATCGCTGCTGCGCGCCGGATCGCCTGTGTGCCGTCTTGGTTTTCGTCTTTCATGTCCGGTCTCCGTGCGGTTTCGAACAGACTATCGCCTGGCGTCGCCGCCCGCCACCAACTCCGTCGCCCTGTGCCGCAAATCCGGCTTTTGCACCTTGCCCACGGCGTTCATGGGGAGCGCATTGACGCGTTCCAGCCGTTCGGGGAATTTCTGCCGGGCCAGCCCTGCTTCTGTCAGGTGGCGTGTCATGTCGTCGAAACCGAAACGGGCGCGACCCGCGAAAAAGGCCACGACCATCTCGCCGCGTTCCGGATCGGGCGCGCCCACGACGGCGACCGCGTCGATATCCGGGTGCGTGAGCAGCGCGTTCTCGATCTCTAGCGGGCTGATATTCTCGCCCTTGCGGATGATGATGTCCTTCTTGCGCCCGGTGATGACAACAAAGCGATCGTCCACGATCCGCCCGAGGTCGCCCATGCGGAAGAACCCGTCCTCGGTGAAAGCGCCCGTATCATGGGCGGGGTCGAGGTATCCGGGAAACATCTGCGGTCCGCGCAGCAGGATTTCGCCATCGTCAAGTCGATGCTCCACCGCCAGCTCACCATCGGTGTCCGTATGGGCTTCGGCAGCGGTCCGGTCGCGAATGCCCGGGCAGGCGAGGGGGATCTCGGTCGATCCATAAGCGCGCGACACCACCGTGTCCGGCCAAGCCTCCAGCGCGTCCCGCACGAGGGCCGTGGGCACCGAGGCGCCGCCGCAGATGAACCGCCGGAGCGAAGGCATGGCGGTGTCGTTGGCCCGCCCGGCGGCGAGGAGACCATCGAGGAACGGCGTGGCCCCGGCCATGAACGTCACCCCTTCGGTATTGATCCGGGACAGGGCGCGTTCCGGGTCCCACTGGTCTTCGAGCACGGTGCGACAGCCGGTGATCCATGGGAATTCGAACGCATAGATCGACCCGCCGATGTGACCGATGGGCGAGGGGACATAGAGCACGTCTTCTTCCCCGAGGGTCCAGAAGTGCCCTGCCTCGCGCACCACGGCGTCGAGACTGTCGTGGGTGTGGATCACCCCCTTGGGCGCGCCCGTGCTGCCGGAGGTGAAGATGATCAGCTTGGCGTCCCGGCTGTCCGGTAGGCGCGGTGTGGACGGGGGGCCGTTTAGCAGTGCGTCGAACGTCAGCGGACCTTCGCCGCGCACCGTCACAACGTGGTCTGGCGGGGCGTCAAGCGAGGCGATCAAACCCGGGTAGTCCACCTTGCCTTCGGGCGGAATGAAGATCGCTTCGACGCCGCAGGTGGGCAAGATCGCCGTCAGCTCCGCTTTGCGGTAGATCGGGAGCAGCGGCACGATGCGGTAACCGGTGAGCGCAGCGCAGAGGTTGATCACCGTGGCCTCCCACCAGTTCGGGAGTTGGAAGGCGATGGCCGCGCCGGGGGTGAGACCGAGCCGGTCCAATCCACCAGCCAGTCGGAGCGCCTTGTCGACCATTTGCGCGCGCGTCAGGCAGGTGTCGCCCTGCCGGATCACTTCGCGGTCGGGGGCTGCGGCGCTCTGTTCGAGCGCAATCTCTCCAAGCGTCGGTTGCCGCGCGGCCCGGTGTCGTCCGGCCCGGTCCAGGTCCGCCATGCGGGCGGCGAGCCGTTCAACCGCCGTGCTCATGCTTTTTTCGACCTGGCCAGGAATGCTTCGACCCGTGCCCGGTGGTCGTCGCTGCGCACGGTTTGTGCCTCAAGGGCGAGGCCGGGGTCCATCATTGCATGGGCCAATCGCTTCAGTTCCATGTTCATCACGATTTTCGTGCCGCGGATCGCCTCGGTTGCCCCGGCGAGAAGCCGATCGCTGAAGTCGCATACGGCACCGTCCAGTTCATCGTCGGTGCAGACATGGTTGACCAGCCCGACCTCCGCGGCCTTGGTGGCCGTCAGGATCTCGCCCGTGAACAGGTATTCCTTTGCGCGGTGCAGACCGACCAGCGCGGGCCAGATGATCGCGCCACCGTCGCCCGCTACCAGACCGATCGAGACATGGGGGTCGCCGATTTTCGCGCGCTCGGAGGCGAAGGTCACGTCGCAAAAAAGCGCAATGGTCGCGCCAAGCCCGATCGCTGGCCCGTTGATCCGGGCGATCACCGGTTTCTCGATGTCGAGAAGCGTGTAGATCAGTGCCTTGGCCTCTTCGACCTCCTTGTCGAAGGTCTCGGGCGCGTCGATCACGCGTTGCATCCCTTCGATGTCGCCCCCGGCGGAGAAGGCGCGGCCCGCGCCCGTGATGACCACCACGTCGCTGCCGATGTCGTCGCGGGCAAAAGCCAATGCCTCGACAATCTCGCGGTGCATCGGCCCGCCGAACGCGTTGAGCACCTCCGGCCGGTTCATCGTGATCGTCAGCCTGCGCCCGGCGCGTTCGACCAACAGGGTTTCAAATGCAGGAATGTTGTTCATCGGCCCCCCCATCTCGTGTCAGCGTAGTCCAGAAACGCATGTGGCGCGCCCCCCATTTCGGCCCGCAGTGCGCGTGCGCGGTAGGTCCAGCGGTGGAGAGGATGCTCCAGCGTCAACCCCATCGCACCCATGAACTGGTGCAGGTCATAGCCGATACGGGTTGCGTGGCTCTGGATGTGACCAAGGGCCAGCGCGGCATCGGCAGGATCAAGGCGCGCGGCGGCCCGCAGGGTCAGAAGCCTGCCTCCTTCGATCCAGACCGCGTCCTCGGCGAGCCGGTGTTGCACGCCCTGGAAGCTGCCAAGCGGGCGCCCGAATTGTTCACGTTCCCGCACGTAGCGCAGGACCGACCCGAGCCCCCCGTCCAGCACGCCGCCCAGCTCCGCCGCCAGTGCGATCTGCCAAAGCGTGCGGATTGCCTGCGGGTCGACGTCCAGGGTCTCCCACGACAGCCCGCCGTCGATCGTGCCCATTGGATAGGCAAAGAGGCTTTCTTCCGGCTTGGCCTGTCCGTCCAACCTGGCAAGTCGCACCGCGCGGTCGGAAATCGCGATAATGGCGCGGGCCTGGGGGAGGAAACGGACAGCGCCCGGTGCGTCGTCCACAACGACCGCGAGAGGGCGCGGGATGTCCTCACCGAGAAAGGGTCGGAGCAAGGCAGAGGCCGCGCATTCGATCACCACGGGTGCTTTCGCGACCTCGTGGATCATTGCTGCGGCGGCAACCGGGCCCAGGTCTTCCTCTCGCGCCGCGTCGAAGAAACCGGCTTCATCCAGACGCGTGTCGAGCGCCGCGCCATAGGCGAAGCGCCCCCAGTCTTCCACGGTCTGAAAGCCCGCCTCGGCCTCGTTATCGAGCATTTGACCCAACACGGTGGAGAAGGTTGCCTGATCTTCGTTGAATGCAAGCCGCATGATCAGGCCCCCTTGGGCAGATCGAGGTGGCGTCGCGCCACGAGGTTGAGCTGGATCTCGGCGGCGCCCGCGGCGATGCCTGTGACAATGGCGCGCTCGTGGTGGGCCTGGAACGCGGCGTGGTCGCTACCGGAATAGCAATCGGGGAGAAAGTCCATCCCGAAGTCCGTCACCTTGTGGTCGGCTTCGACCACCGCGACGCGGGCGAGGTTGGCCGCCGTCCCGGGCGGTTCGCCCCGGGCGCGTTCGTCCACGACGCGGTATACCAGCATTCGTGCCGCGTCACAGGCCGCAGCCGCCTCTGCTGCACGGGTGCGGATGGCCGCGTTTCCAAAGCCGCCGCGTGACTTCAACTCCGCGACCATTGCATCCAGCTCGCGCGACGACATCTCGTAGCGGGGGATACCCACGCGTTCGTTTGCGAGCGCATAGGAAATGATGGTCCAGCCTTCCCCTTCTTCGCCAAGGCGGCAGGAGGAGGGGATGCGCACATCGGTGAAAAAGACTTCGTGAATGTCACCGTGGCCGATCAGGCTCGGGATCGCACGGACTTCGATGCCTGGCGTATCCATCGGCACGAGGAAGACGGCGATCCCGCTGCGTCCTTCGCCGGTGCGCGCGAGGAGGAAGCAGGTTTCGGCCAATCCGGCGTAAGAGGTCCAGATCTTCTGTCCGTTGATGATGTAGTCGTCCCCGTCGCGCAGGGCCTTGGTGCGGAGCGATGCGAGGTCGGACCCGGCGCCCGGCTCGGAAAAACCCTGACACCAGATCGCGCGACCTGCGGCCATGGGAGGCAGGTATCGGTGCTTCTGTTCCTCGGACCCATAGCGCATCAGGACAGGTCCGATCCAGTTGACGTTCATGTATTGCCCGCCGCGCGGCTCGCCCGCGGCCCACATCTCTTCGCCAAGAATGAAGTGTTCCCACGTCGGACGGTCGGCGCCTCCCCATTCCGCAGGCCAATGCGGGACCAAAAACCCGGCGGCAGCGAGCTGCGGACAGAAAGACAGGCTGAATTCCGTCTGTTCACGTGATCCGGGCCCGTGTCTTGCGATAGCCTGCCAGTCGTTGGGCAAGTTTTGGTCGAGGAAGTCGGACACCTTCGTGCGAAACGCGTCGTTTTCGTCCGACCATGCGAAATCCATCCAGAAAACTCCCATATAATGAGACATAATGCCTCAACATCCTGTTGCGTGAAAATGCCGGGACGTTCTGCCTCTGTCAACCTCGTCTCGGTTGACCCCTTGCTTTTGAGATGTGTAGATTGGCTGTGCGTCAGGCGGGAAGAAATCAGCGGGTCGCAAGATGGTATCACTATGTGGAACGAAGGTGATTTGGGAGAGGAAACATGGAGCTAACGCCCACCGCAGAGGACGCGGCGTTCCGCATCGCTGCGCGCGACTGGCTTCTGGCCAATCGTCCAAGTGACCCGGCGCCGCGGGACGGGCAGGCATCGCGTGACTACGCGACACGCTGGCTTGCGACATGCCATGCTGCCGGTTGGTCCGGGCTTGCGTGGCCGACGGACTATGGTGGTCAGGGCCTGTCGGCCGCCCGGTTGATGCTGTGGTATGAAGAATACGTCAGGGCCCGTGCGCCTTCGACCCTTGATTGCACCTTCGTGGCATTGAACCACGCCGGGCCGACGATCATCGCGCGTGGCACCGAGGCGCAGAAGGCGTTTCACCTGCCGCGAATCCTGGAAGGTCGGTCCATCTGGTGCCAGGGGTTTTCCGAGCCCGGGGCAGGGTCCGATCTCGCTGCCTTGCGGACCACCGGGCGCGTGGAAGGCGACGAATTGGTGGTGAACGGTCAGAAAATCTGGTCGAGCTATGCCGATATCGCCGATTATCAAGAACTCCTGATCCGAACCGAGCCGGGGGCCTCGCGCCACAAGGGCCTGTCCTGGGTCATATGCGATATGACCTTGCCGGGCATCACCGTGCGTCCCATTGCGAACATGGCGGGTGTGACCCATTTCGCGGAGGTCTTTTACGATGATGTCCGTATTCCGCTGGAAAACGTTGTGGGCGAGCTGCACGACGGGTGGTCGGTGGCGATGACCACGTTGGCGTTCGAGCGCCGTACCGCTGCGCTCGCGCTGCAACTGGAACTGTCCGTCAAGGTTGAAGACCTGATCGCCATGGCCGATGCAGCGCCGGGATCGGCCACCGCGGAGCGCCTCGCGGACCTGCGCGCCGAAGCCGCCGGTTTGCGCGCGATGACCTGGCGAACCGCGCTGCGGGAACCGGCCACGCCCTTTGACGGCTCGCTGATGCGCCTGACCTTCGCGGAACTCGCCCAATCCATCCATCGCGCGGCGATGGATGTCCTGGGGCCCGCAGGGCTGGTGGATAGCCATTGGTCCTATGATTACCTGGAGAGCTATTCCGAAACCATCGCGGGCGGAGCGGCGGAGATCCAGCGCAATATCATCGCCGAGCGCATCCTCGGCCTGCCACGGGAGCCCCGGCCATGAGTTTCGACCTGACCCCCGGCGAAGACCTGCGCCAGATCCTCGATGCGGCCCAGTCCATGCTCGACAGCCATTACCCGGTGGCGCGCCTGCGCGATGGCGGGGCCGACGGTCTCGACCCGCTCGTAGACTTCGGGGCGTTCCTTCTGGCGCTGCCGGAAAAGGAGGGTGGCGCAGGGTTTTCGGTTGTGGAGGAAGCACAGCTTCATGTTGCCTTCGGACGCCACCTCGTCACGACCACGGCGCTTGCGACGGCCATCGCGCGCCGGATTGAACCCGAAGCGGTGGCGGCGGCTGGCGTTGTGGACGGGGACCGATGGCTGGCCATTGCGCCGAGAGACGCAAGCCATATCCTGGCCCGCACGGACGAGGGCTTCGTCTTCGCGAAGATGGGCGCTCAGAGCGATGTAGTCCCCTTTGGCGCAAGTCGTCCCATGGCAAGGATCGTTCCACCGCCGGACCACAGGCGCGCGGACCGTGAGACGGACCATACCGCCTGTCTTCTGGTTGCTGCCCAACTCCTTGGTGTCGCCATCGGCGCGCGGGACCTCGCCGTTGACCATGCCCGGACCCGCGAACAATTCGGGCGTCCCATCGGGAGTTTCCAGGCGGTGAAACACCATGCCGCCGATATGGCCCTCGGGATCGAGATGGTTTCGGCGCTGCTCGATACGGCCGCCATCGCCCTGCGCGACGGGCACGAAAGTGTTGGGTTCCAGATCGCGGCACTGGTCCGGATCGCGCCGCGTGTCGCACTCGAAACTGCGCGCGCAGGCATCCAGATACACGGCGGGATCGGCTTCTCGGCCGAGGCGGACGCGCATCATTTTCTCAAACAGGCGCATATCCTGCGCCAATTCATCGGGACATACGACATGCTGCAAGATCCCGCCCCACTGGCCCCTTACGGAAAGGATGTTTCATGAGAACCGCCCTGATCACCGGAGCGTCGAGCGGCATCGGCCTCGCGACCGCGCGGAAATTCCTTGAAGAAGGGGTGGCCGTCGTCGGGGTGAGCCGCGACCGGGCCAAGCTGGATGCGGCGGCGGACAGTTGTGCCGACCTGTCGGCGCCTTTCTTTCCCTTTGCCGCTGATATTACCGCCGACGAAACACCGGCCAGAGCCGTCAAACTGGCTTTGGAGGAAACCGGGCGGCTTGACCACCTCGTCAACAACGCTGGCGTTGGCAGCCCGCAACCGGTGCATTCCACCGATGACGAAATGCTGGACCAGTTCCTGGATCTCATGCTGCGCGCCCCGTTCCGGCTGGCCCGCGAAGCGCTTGCGGCATTCGGGGACACGGCGACCATCGTGAACGTTTCGTCCACCTATGCGCTCGTTGGAGGTCTGCGCGGCGGGGCCTATTCGGCGGCCAAAGCAGGGCTCAACGGGTTAACGCTCCATATGGCGGCGCAATACGGCTCGTCCGGCATCCGGTCGAACGCGGTCGCGCCGGGTGTGATCCCAACACCGATGACCGAGCATCGCCTGGAGGTCGAAGCCTTCCGCAGAATGAATTACGACATGACCCCGTCGGCACGTTGGGGCACCGTGCAGGACGTGGCCGAGGCGATCTGGTTCTTGTCCTCGCCCGCCTCAGGCTGGATCAACGGACAGGTCCTCGCCGTCGATGGCGGTTGGACATCGACGAAATTCCTCACGGAATCCGCGCTTTCCTCGGACCGTGACGACCAGCCTGCCGATTGGAGCCACTCCGGACGCTGACCGAGAGAGAGAAAGGGGCTTGGAATGGGGGCGCAAGGGTTCCGGTCCCTGCGCTGCCCAAGAGGGCACGCACCACGAAAACCGCCAATCCGCCCGATTTTGAGATTCCCGGTCTGTTTGGTATACTCCTTCGATGCGGATTTGTTCATTTCTTTTGGGCGCATTGACTTGGGTGTTTCTTCTTGGCGGTTTCTCGTCCGGACCCGCCTTCGCACAAGATGCTGCCGCTGGGCCCGAAACACACGGCCCGCTTCTGTACCTCAGCCAAGCAGAGTGCCTGAGGGCGAAGGCGGACATGTACCTTGATGCGATTGGAGACGGGCCGAGCCTGGTTTTCGTCGGCTTCTGCGAGGAGAACGTCGTCAAGCCGGTGCCCGGACAGATTAGTTCCGGCAGCACGTTGAATTCCCTGCAAGACAGCGTCATCCGTTTCACCGAAAAGCAGATGCGGGATTTGCCGGGCCTCGGGACGCTCCCGGCCAATCGGAAGGCCGTGGTGGTCGTTCTGTCACCTGACCAAATCGCCTGTATTCGCGACAGGTTCGACGATGTGGTCGATCCCAAGGAAAACACCAGTTTCACTTGGGTGGGGGCATCCGGAGATGTGCAGGACAAGGTGGCGGAGCTCAAGTTGAATGAATGCGGGCGATAATAATAAGTCGAAGCCGACCCAACGGGGGGTGTCGTCCCAGCGCTTCGTCAAGCGCCTCGCCAATATCGAGACGGCCCAATTCGTCGCACTTGTCATCGCCGGTGCCTATGCCGTGTTCGAGCTCTCGCTCACCCGGGTCGACCGTCACGTCGATACCGCGATGTCGCTGGTGCAGGCGTTCAGCCAGGGCCAGCTCGGCGAGAACCGTCGTTTTCTCAACGACCGGTGGTATTCCCATTGGGACGACGTGCGCCTGTTGCAGGAAGCCGGCTATGGCGCGACCAGCGCTCCCATACAGGCCTTTGTCACGCACACGATCATAGGCGAGTTAGGACCGGACGGTCAGAAAGAGTTTCGGCTCGCAGTTGCTGAAATCACCGATAGCTTGGACCGCCTGGCGATCTGTGCGGAACCGCCGCTGAATTGGGACATCTTCAACATGTTCGCCCAGTGCGACCCGAAAACCACCAATCAGTCGATCTGCGAATACGCCACGAGTTTTCATGACCTCTACGGACCCATCATAGACGAAACACGCAGCACGCTGGGCAACGGGGGGCTCGGGGTTGCGCTTGAGAAATACGTGAAGGAGGGGACATGTTACAGATGGCTTCACGGCTGATCCCCGCAGTTTTCGCCTGTGCGCTGAATGTCCTGCCCGCCGTCGCGGCCGATATTCATTGGGCCGACCCGTTGGAGGCCGGCTTCAAGCACGTATATCCTGCCGAAACCATCGGAGACCCGATTGCCGCAGGTGATACCATGTCGTTTTCCGAGATGCCGCATCTGCGGGTCGAGGGTCGGATCGCACCGGGCGACGCCGACAGGCTTGGAGCCCTGCTGCGGGAGGAAAAGCCCAACTGGAACATCGACATGTTCAAGGACATCGTCGTGTCCTTCAACAGCGATGGCGGCGACTTCTATGAAGGTCTTGCGATGGCCGACACGATATCCAGCCTCGCGGTGACGACGTTCGTCGGACCGGGCGACCGTTGTCTTTCGTCCTGTGCCATCGCGTTCCTGGGGGGCAGCGCCATCGTCTTGCGCGGGTTCCCCAGTTGGTCCAGCCGTTACGTTCACGTCGATGGCATTCTTGGGTTCCATGCTCCGTTTTCTGAAATCCCGACCGCCATTCAGATCCCCGATGGCACACCTTTGTCGGACGATCTCACCCGTCAGATGGCACAGAGTTTCTACGGCCAGGCGCAAGCCGCGATCAACGAGATCGCGGGACGGATATCGGACTGGCAGATCTCCCCCGATTTCGTGTTCCAGTTCCTCACCAAGAGTGGCTCTCTCGGGGATACGCGGCCGGTCGAAGAGCGGTTTGTCCTCGTCGATAGCTACATGACGGCAACATGGATCAAGACCAAGGTCCTGACATCCAAGGTCGAATACCCCGAGGAGATCACTGGCGTCGGGGCGAGCGCTGCGTGCCGTTTCCTCGTCCAGGCAAATACAGGGCGTGAGAATTTTCTGCTCGGGATTTCCTCGACAGTCGGTCATCTTTCGCGTGGCGACTTCTCCACGGACCTGACCTGGGAGCTCAGTTCTGCTCGGAGCACACCGGCCCGCTACCCCGAAGTCGTCACCCGAAAGACCAACTACACAACCTATCGACGGCTGGTGCCCGGAAACGACCCCGACGCGTTTTTCACCGAGGGTCTGTTGTCTGGTGTCGGTCCGGTTCAATGCAATGTGTACCGTGGCGAAGACGGGCGTTGGTATGCCCGGACGTTCAACGAAGAAATCCACTTTCCCGACGGAGAGGGGACTTACGTCCGTGGTCGAGGCGCCGATCTGATCGACGTGCGCGTGCTCGATTACGGACAAGGCTACCCGGTCAACCGCTTCGTCTTGCTTGGTGCGACCGGCAGTTGGCTCAGGCCACCGCAACTGCAGATCGCATTTCCAGATTGGCTGCCCGATTGGACAGGGGACATTCGGGGCGCAAGTTTCGATTGCGGTGGGGCGCTCGATCCCGCTGCCGCCGTGATCTGCGAGTTCCCGGACCTCGCCGATGCGGACGGCCGCCTCGGCGATCTTTACAGGGCGGCTCGGGAGAAACGGGGGGACGTGGTGCTCAACGAGCAGCGGGCATGGATACAGCGCCGCGATCGCGACTGTCGCCCGGAGCGCGTCGATCTCGGCGACGAGATCATCCGCTGGAACCTCGCGCAATGTCTGATGAAGATGACAGGAACGCGTAATCAAACCCTGGCCAGGCAACTGCAATAAAGCGTTTCGAGTTAAACCTGAAACAGGTTTGGCTTGAAACGCCGCGCAGCATACGAGCGTTTCCCGCGTTTCGGGAAAAACTCGTAGTTCAAGTTTGTCCCGAACCGCTTTAGGGACAACCACGTTTGGTGTGTCACAACTTCGGCTCGTCGGTCTTCTCACCCCCCGTCGGTCCTCCCGGGTCGCGCGCAGTAAGCCGCGGACTTCGCCCGGGAAGCTCTCGCCAACACAATGGCGCACATCCTGCGTGTGAGGAATCCCTTGAAAACAAGGCTCATTTCCGAGTGTGCGGGCTTTAACGTTCAGACGCATTTTCATCGCCGCAGTCGGCGGCTTGGCTCTCACCTTCGCGACTGCATCCGGCGCCGTGGCGGGCGGGCATGACGGCAAAATGGATATCGTGGACACCGCAGTTAGCGCGGGTACGTTCGGCACGTTGCTGTTGCCGCTGCTGTGCGCCGCAGAAGGGGCCCGGAGCCCACTTAGATTGATTTCTTAAGAGGCATGAATGCTACCAAGAAATATGCCCATCGCCGATTTCAACGCGGCTCGAGCATTGACCGGCGATCCGCTCATCGTGGGTTGAGATGAGGAACGTCGCGTTCTCGCTTTTGTTGACGGCTTTGATCAGGTCCATGACCTGTTGCGCCGACTTGGTATCCAAATTACCCGTCGGCTCGTCGGCAAGGATCAATTCGGGTTTGTTCATCAAGGCCCTTGCTACGGCCACGCGTTGCTTTTGCCCGCCGGACAACTCGGTCGTGCGGAAATCGACCCGGTCGCCAAGACCCACGAGGTCAAGTAGGTCGCGCCCGCGACGCCGGGCGGACGTGCGTTCGAAACCATCGCGCACCGCTGTCGGAAACACGACGTTTTCCAAGGCGGTGAAGTCGGGCAGCAGATTGTGAAACTGAAAAACAAATCCGATGTGGCGGTTTCGGAACTCCGTGAGAGTCGCGTCGCTTGCGGTGAACAGATCCTGACCCAGCATTGTGAAGGCTCCCGATGTGGGCCGGAGGAGCGTTCCGATGATATTAAGCAAGGTGCTTTTGCCAGAGCCGGATGCGCCGACAAGAGCGATCATCTCGCCTTTCGGCAAGGTCAGGTTCACGCCTTTCAAGACCTGCATGGCGGTCTCGCCTGTACCGTAAGTTTTGGTCAGGTTTCTCAGTTCAAGAAGGGGAGCCTTGGCGGAGAGGGTCATTGGCCTATCGCCTCGACCGGGTCGATCCGAGCAGCAAAGCGCGCGGGCAGGATCGACGCGAGCGTGGCCCCAAGCATGGTCAAGAGGATGGCAAGGCCGATCGACCCCTGTGCCACGTCAATCGGCAACTGCCCGGCGGCAACATCGCCTTTCGGAGTCAAAGGCGTGAGGATCGCCAATCCCATGGCCGCACCGAATACCCCGCCGATCAAACCAATGATCGCGCCTTGCGACACGAAGACGAACAGAATAAAGCCCTGGCTTGCCCCCATGGCGCGCATGATGCCGATCTCGGGGCGCCTGCGATACGTCGTGAGCATGAGCGACGATGCGACCCCGATAACGATGGTGATCAAGGCGAACAGCTTCAGGATCAGGCCTGTATCCGACTGCGCCTTAAGGCCTTCGTAAAGCTGTTGCGCGGTTTGGGTCCATGGTTCGGCGTCCAGACCCGTTGTGGCGACGATCCTGCGAGCAACGGCTTCGGCCTCATACAAGTCTGTCAGTTTGAGTTCGATACGGGACACGGCGTTGGGAATGTTGAACAAACTGCGGGCCGTCTTGATGTCGAGAAAGGCGGCCGCGGAATCAAGCCCGCCGACACCGGTGGCGTATATTCCCGAGACGCGCAGAGCAGCCAGGTTGCCTTGATCCGTGCGCAATGTGATCGGGGCGCCGACTGAGAGGTGCAATTCTTCGGCCAAGGTTGCCCCGATCATCACCCTGTCGCCCGTCAGGGACGAACGCCCGGCCTGCAAGTATTGATCGAACGGAATGATCGCGGTTACACGATCCGGCGAAAGCCCCGTGACGCTGACCTGCCGGAGCCGCTCCCCCCGGATCAACACAGCGCCGCCGGTGATCTGGGCCGAACTGACCGTGACGCCCGGCAGCCCGTCGATGACCGGGAGCAAAGGCGTCGCATTCTGGATGCCGGTGTCGTCCCGGACCGAGGTCTGCCGGGCCAGGAGAACCTCGATGCCCGGATCGGTCGCGAGCAGCGGCAATGGCCTGTCGGCGGCTTTGACCGTGATGTGGGCCTGCCCGCCAAGCGTGCGGTTGACCATGAGGTCGGCCAATCCGCCAATCAGAGCGCTCATGAAAATGAAGATGAACACGGCCACAGCGACACCGAACACCAAAAGCCCGGTCTGCGACGGGTTGCTGGTAAGGTGGCGCAGGGCAACTTTGAGACCGTAACGCATCGCGTTACTCGCTCGCGACCGAGGCGTCTTGTTCGGCCAGCGGTTGACCTTCTTGGACGCCTTCGGGCGACAGAATGATTTTGTCCCCCTCTCGAAGCCCGGAGGTCACTTCGACGCGATCCGCGGGCCAGTCTACAAACTGGATCGGCACAAACACGGCCTCTCCGTTGCGCAGTACCAACACCGCCGCCTCGGAGCCGTCTCCAGCCAGCGCACTGCGCGGAACGGTCAGCGCGTCATCTAGCCTGTCGATCAAGATATTGGCCACGGTGGTCAGCCCAATCTGTGCATCGGGGACCGTTTCGAAGGTCAGTTTGGCGCGCAGGCTGCCTGTTTGCTCGTCCACTTCCGACGCGACGAAGGAAACCGTGCCTTGCAGAACCTCCGACCGCCCAGCCAGTTGCAACCAGGCCTGCTGCCCGACACGGACCTTGTCGGCGTAGATCTCGTCGATCTGAACCGCAACATAGAGATCCTCGATGTTTGCAAGGCGCATCAGGGTGTCCGTTATGCTGACGCTATCGCCCGGCTCAACGGATCGCTCCAGCACGCGACCCGTGATTGGAGCGGTGATCCGGTAGTCCGGCAGCGCCAGTTGCGCCTGTTCGAGCGCCGCTTCCAGCCGGTCGACCTCGGCATGGGCCAGAGCCAAATCACGCTCGGCCTCATCGAGCGCGACGGCGGATACGGTGTTTCCCAGACGCTTGGCTCGCTCCATCGCAGCCTGCGCGCTCTGTTCTTTCAGGATGGCGGCGTCCAATGCGGCAAGCGCCTGCCGGATGCGACTGTTCTGCTGCGCGGCATCCAGTGTCAGAAGCTCATCACCTGCCACAACGGTGTCGTTCTCATCCACCATGACCTTGTCGACCCGTGCCGCAATCGACGATCTGATATCGGACTGAACATCGGTTTCGGTCCGCCCGCTGACTGCCAGAACACGGTCAACCGGGCCTGCGGCAAGCGTCTCAACCGCAACCCTTGGCGCACCACCGCCGCCGCCAAACCCCCACCACAACGCACCCAAAGAAATGCCAGTGACCAAAGTGACACCCAGCCAAAATGACGTTCGGCTTCGTGACTTTGACGCGCCATCGGGCGATGGAACCGTCACAAGACTGTTCGCCCCGATTTTGTTCTGGGAAGCGACCGACACGTCGTCTGTCTTGCCTTGGTCCATATGGCGCACCGAACGGCTGGAGAAGAAGTTAAATCGACGAACGGGCACCCTATAGGAATGGGCCTTTGCTGCAACGGAAATCCGCTCGGACAAATGGCGGCGTTCCGCGGACGGGTGGAGACACTTTAGGGGACATAGAGAGGCGGTTAAGAGCCTCGGCTCTTAGACCTGTCGAGCGGCAAGGCGAGCGCATTCTGGGATTAATCACCTAGGTCTCGCTGAAATAGGCTGGCGTTCCGCGCGCTTCGACGGACTCAGCGATCCTGCGCAAACCGTGAACATAGGCCGCTTCCCGAAGCGAAATTTCCATTTCGGTGTGAAGGGTCCAAACCGCTTGAGCTTCGGTTTCCATCGTCGTCTTGAGCTGGTCGCGCACGCGAGATTCTTCCCAGTAGAAACCCGAGCGGTTCTGAACCCACTCAAGATGAGAGACCGTGACGCCGCCGGCATTGGCCAGGATATCTGGTACGATGATATGACCATTGTTCAAGAGCTGCTTGTCAGCAGCGGGCGATACGGGACCGTTCGCCATTTCCAGAATAACGCGCGCTTTCACGCGATCGCAGTTCTCAAGCGTGATCTGCTGCTCAAGCGCCGCAGGGACGAGAACATCGCAGTCGAGTTCGAGAAGCTCCGCGTTCGTGATCTTCTCGGTCTTGCCGTGCCCCTTGGCGCCCTGAATGCTCCCGGTCTTGTGTTTGTGCTGGATGATCGACAACGGGTCGAGACCGGCAGCATCGTAGATGCCGCCCGTGGAATCCGAGATCGCGACGATCCGGTACCCGTCAGCGTGTAACAGTTTCGCGCAGTGATAGCCGACGTTTCCGAAGCCCTGAATGGCGACCGTTGCGGTATCAGGGGTCAGGTTCAGCGCACTTTCCAGATGTCGCAAGGTATAATACCCGCCGCGCGCGGTCGCATCGACCCGCCCGGTCGTTCCGCCGAATGCTAGC
>DOUP01000226.1 GCA_003520545.1 Maritimibacter sp.
GAAATCACATGTTCAGACGCACCTTCATCGCTTCCGTTTTGGGCGCAGCCATGGCCGTCACCAGCGCAACCTTCGCCATGGCCGATGGCCATGGTAAAAAAGACATAGTCGACACCGCCGTCGGCGCTGGCAGCTTCATCACCTTGGTCGCCGCTGTGAAGGCTGCAGGCCTTGTGGAGACGCTAAAAGGTGAGGGGCCCTTCACGGTGTTTGCCCCAACTGATGAAGCCTTTGCCGCCCTGCCTGCGGGCACTGTTGAAGACCTTCTGAAACCGGAAAACAAAGACAAGCTTGTGTCCATTTTGACCTATCACGTGGTCCCGGCCAAAGTGATGTCTGGCGACATCTCAGGTAAGAAAGCTACAGTTGCGACTGTTGAAGGTGAGAAGCTCAACGTGAACGCCCGCAACGGTGTGAAGGTCAACGGTGCCAAGGTAGTCTCCGCTGACATTGGCGCTTCCAACGGTGTGATTCATGTGATCGACAAGGTGCTGATCCCGGAAGGCTAAAACCAGCCACCACTCACAAGAAAAGGCGCGGGGAAATCCCGCGCCTTTTCAAGTTTTCAAATGCCAAACGGCTTAGCCGGAAATCAAGCCCATGCTTTCCAGCTTCAGGATCACCTGGTGTGCGCAGTTGTCGACGTCCACGTTCTCCGTCTCGACGCGAAGCTCCGGGTCGGCGGGGACGTCGTAGGG
Source organism: Maritimibacter sp. (assembly GCA_003520545.1). GTDB lineage: Bacteria > Pseudomonadota > Alphaproteobacteria > Rhodobacterales > Rhodobacteraceae > Maritimibacter. Next base: position 699 of record DOUP01000226.1, read on the forward strand.
GTCGGAGATGCCGGTGAATTCCTTGATCTTGCCTTCGCGGGCCAGTTTGTAGAGCCCCTTGCGGTCGCGGCGTTCGCATTCCTCGATGCTGGTCGCGACGTGGACCTCGACGAAGGCACCGAATTGCTCGACGTCCTCACGCACCGCACGGCGGGTGGCGGCATAGGGCGCGATGGGGGCGCAGATGGCGATGCCGCCGTTCTTGGTGATCTCGGAGGCGACATAGCCGATGCGGCGGATGTTGAGGTCGCGGTGTTCTTTCGAGAAGCCCAGTTCGGAGGACAGGTTCTTGCGCACGATGTCACCGTCGAGCAGCGTCACGGGGCGTCCGCCCATTTCCATCAGCTTGACCATGAGCGCGTTGGCGATGGTCGATTTGCCGGAGCCGGAGAAGCCGGTGAAGAACACGGTGAAGCCCTGTTGCGAGCGCGGCGGCTTGGTGCGGCGCAACTCCTTGACCACTTCGGGGAAGGAGAACCAATCGGGGATCTCCAGGCCTTCGGACAGGCGGCGGCGCAGCTCGGTGCCGGAGATGTTCAGGATGGTGATGTCATCCTTGTCCTCGATCTCGTCGATGGCTTCGTACTGGGCGCGTTCCTGGACCCAGACCATGTGCTTGAAGTCGACCATTTCGATGCCGATCTCGTCGGCGAATTGGGCGAAGAGCTCCTGCGCATCATACGGCCCGTAGAAATCCTCGCCGGCGGAGTTCTTGCCGGGGCCGGCGTGGTCGCGGCCGACGATGAGGTGGGTGCAGCCGTGGTTGGCGCGGATCAACCCGTGCCAGACGGCCTCGCGAGGGCCGGCCATGCGCATGGCGAGGTTGAGGAGGCTCATCTGCGTGGTCTGGGCCGGGTACTTGTCGAGCACGGCTTCGTAGCAGCGCACGCGGGTGAAGTGGTCCACGTCGCCCGGCTTGGTCATGCCCACAACAGGGTGAATCAGCAGGTTGGCTTCGGCCTCGCGCGCGGCGCGGAAGGTCAGCTCCTGGTGGGCGCGGTGCAGCGGGTTGCGGGTCTGGAAGGCAACAACCTTGCGCCAGCCCAGCTTGCGGAAATAGGCGCGCAGCTCGTTTGGGGTGTCGCGGCGCGCCTTGAAGTCATAGTGCACCGGTTGCTGGATGCCGGTGATCGGGCCGCCGAGATAGATCTTGCCGGCCTGGTTGTGCAGGTAGTTTACCGCCGGGTGCGCGTCGTCATCGGCGCCAAAGACCTTCTCGGCCTCGCGCGCCTTGTCGGGTACCCAGTTGTCGGTGACGGACATGGTGGCGAGGATCACGCCCTCCTGGTCGCGCAGCGCGATTTCCTGATCTTCCTTGAGGTTCGAGGCAAATTCCTCGGACACATCGAGCGTGATCGGCATCGGCCAGAGCGACCCGTCGGCCAGGCGCATGTTCTCGACCACACCGTCGTAATCGGCCTCCGACAGGAACCCCTTGAGCGGGTTGAACCCGCCGTTCATCAGAAGTTCGAGGTCGCAGATCTGGCGCGGGGTCAGATCCCAGGACACGAGATCGGCCGCCTCGGTCTTCAGCTTCTGGGCGCTCTCGTAGGAAACATAGAGTTCGGGGATCGGTGCGAGGTTGGGCAACATGCCTGAAATGCCTTCTTTTGCGTCAATAGGGCGGGACCGCCGGGTTTCGCGGGCGTTTAGCGTCGAAACGACCGCCAAGGCAACCCGCAGCCGCTTTGATCGTGAAAACGAAGGCAATTATGCCGCAGTGCGGCGTCCCGGTGGGAGAGTGTTCCGGGAGGGCCTGTGGGGGGAAGGAGGGTGTTTGGTCTCAGTTGTTTTTAGGATCGTTCCGCTCAAATTTTGGTGGAGTTGGAGGTTGACGGTGCTAGGCTGCGGTCACTGGCCCTCCTGGCCGTTGGAGTCTTTTGAATGACGCGAGGGAGCTATGAGCAGTTCTGCCCGGTTGCAATGGCATCCGAAGTGCTTTGCACCAGATGGACCATGGTCCTTGTCCGTGAGCTTGTGGCGGGTTCCACAAGGTTCGGCGACCTGCGGCGCGGCGTTCCCCGGATGTCTCCCACACTTTTGTCAAAGCGGCTAAAGGAACTCGAAGCCGCAGGAATTGTCACCAGGAAACCTGTGGCCGATGAGGTGGGCATTCACGAGTATCATCTGACTAAGGCCGGGAAAGACCTGAAGCAAATCGTAGAATCTTTCGGTATCTGGGGGCAGAAATGGGTCGAAACGCAGGCCTCTCTTGAGAACCTCGATCCCTCACTCCTGATGTGGGACATGCGGCGCAACATCAATCCCGCGCCGCTGCCATCGCAACGGACCGTCATTCAGTTTCGCTATCCAGAACTTCCTGCCAATCGCCGCAATTGGTGGCTGATCATTGACCCGGAAGCAAAGCTCGAGGTAGATCTCTGTGCAAAAGATCCGGGTTTTGATGTTGACCTATGGGTCACCACTGACCTCAAGACAATGACTGCCATCTGGATGGGGTTGTCTTCGGTAAAAGACTCGCAATCGAAGATACTTGTTGATGGCGACCCCGCATTGGCCCGATCCATGACCCAATGGTTGGGCTTTAGTCATTTCGCCACGCAGAAGAAAATTGTCGGTTAGTCTTCGAATATAAGGGGAGTCCAGTTTCAGGACTATCGGTATCGTCCTGTTTCTTGCACTGCTTGTCAGGAAACCCCAAGACGATGGAGAAAGTCATGACCGATACCCTTTATTCTCGCCTCGGAGGCGCGGAGGCAATCGCCCGGATTGCATCCGACCTCGTCGATAACCACATTGCCAACCCACTGATCGGCAGGCGTTTCGCCGGCAGCGATGTGATCGCTATGAAGAAGAAGGCAACCGATTTCTTCTCTATGGGTTCGGGTGGCCCCAACAACTACGATGGGCTGGATATGCTCAGCGCCCACAAACACATGAACATTTCCGATAACGAATATATGGCGGCTGTCGATGACCTGATGAAGGCACTGACCAATGCTGATGTGGGTGATCGTGAGAAAGCGGATGTGCTCTATATCTTCCACACACTTCGTCCGGACGTCGTTGGTGTGTGAATGGCAGGTCGCATTATTAGCCAGACGTCATCCCCGAGCTTTCTTGGATACTTTCTGTGCGATCGCACCCGCTGACATGTGATCACTTTGTCCGCATTCCGGACTTTCGAGAAGAGTGGAGCGAAGAGCCGCTCCCCCCAACAAACCGCCCGAGGTTTCCCCCGGGCGGCAATTATCCAACCTCGTGACCCCCTCAGACCGGGGCCTTCTCCGCGTCCACGGCAGCCGCCGGTTCGGCTTCTTCGTGTTCGGCGAGGAATTTCTCGGCGTCGAGCGCGGCCATGCAGCCCATGCCGGCGCTTGTCACGGCCTGGCGGTAGACGTGGTCGGTGAGGTCGCCCGCGGCGAAGACGCCGGGGATCGAGGTGCGGGTGGTGCCCGGTTCGACCTTCACGTAGCCGCCGTTGTGGGTTTCCAGCACGTCCTTCACGAGTTCCGAGGCGGGGGCGTGGCCGATGGCGATGAAGACGCCCTTGGCCGACAGTTCGGTGACCTCGCCGGTTTTCACGTTCTTGACCTTCACGCCCTCGACGCCCAGCGGCATGTCGGTGCCGACCACTTCTTCGAGCACGTGGTCCCACATGACTTCGATCTTCGGGTTCTTCTCGGCGCGGTCGATGAGGATCTTCTCGGCGCGGAATTCGTCGCGGCGATGGATCACGGTGACCTTGGAGGCGAAGTTGGTGAGGAAGAGCGCCTCTTCCACGGCGGTGTTGCCGCCGCCGACCACGATGATCTCTTGCCCGCGGTAGAAAAAGCCGTCGCAGGTGGCACAGGCGGAGACGCCGAAGCCCTTGTATTTCTCCTCGGTCGGCAGGCCCAGCCACTTGGCGCGCGCGCCGGTGGCTAGGATGACCGCTTCGGCCTCATAGGTCGCGCCCGAGTCGCCCTTGGCCACGAAGGGGCGTTTGGACAGGTCGAGGTCGGTGATGATGTCGGTGATGATCTCCGCGCCCATCGCTTTCGCGTGGGTTTCCATGTTGACCATCAGTTCGGGGCCCTGGATCTCGGTGTGGCCGGGCCAGTTTTCCACCTCGGTGGTGGTGGTAAGCTGACCGCCTGGTTCCATCCCCTGCACGAGGATCGGTTTGAGCATGGCGCGGCTTGCGTAGACGGCGGCGGTGTAGCCCGCCGGGCCGGAGCCGATGATGAGCACGCGGGTGTGATGCGTTCCGGACATGACGAATCCCTCTCGAATATACGGTTGCATTGGATATAGGGGGGCAGGGGAGGCGCCGAAACCCCTTGCGACAGCTTGTCAGGTTTGCAACATCCCCTGGGCGGTCGGCGCGGGTTTCGAGTCACGATCTTGCGCAGTTGCGAAATAATATTGCGCGCCCGGTGGCTCGCGGGTAAGGTTCGGCAAATTCCGCGAAGGACGCCGCATGCCAACTACCAAACTTGACCCGATCGACCGCATGATCCTTGCCCAACTGCAGGCCGACGGGCGGATGACCAACGTCGAACTGGCCAAACGCGTGGGAATTTCTGCCCCGCCGTGCCTGCGCCGCGTGCGGACCCTGGAAGAGGCCGGGTATATCCGGGGCTATCATGCCGACGTGGATGCCCGCGCGCTGGGGTTCGAGGTGCAGGTGTTCGCCAATGTCGGGCTGGTGAGCCAGGCGGAGGCCGACCTGTCCGCGTTCGAGGCGCGGTGTCGCGACTGGCCGCTGGTGCGCGAGTGCCACATGCTCAACGGCGAAGTCGATTTCATCCTGAAATGCGTGGCGCCCGACCTGTCGACTTTCCAGACGTTTCTGACCGAGCAACTGACGGCGGCCGAGAACGTGGCGAGCGTGAAAACCTCGCTCGTGATCCGGGATGCCAAGGACGAACCGGGGGTGCCGTTCGACGTGCTCGAAGCCCGGATGACCGCGAAGGCGTGAGTGTGACGGCGCGCTTGCGTCGGGGATTCTGCGCGGTTGCGGCCACATAGTGCTGAAAATGCCACCTTTTTGGACCTTGTGAGGTTGCGTGTAAGCGATGCCGCACGGTTAAATGTGGCAGAGATTCTGCGAAGGCCCCCTGTCTGCCCGGGGAAGAAGGCCAAACATTCTGGGGGAATACATTGACCTATTTGCGTCGTGCTGCACTGAAACTTGCGCTCGTGATCGCCGGGGGCTTCGCGCTTGCGGCCTGTGACACGGTCCCTGCCGAGACCACCAGCGCGGGCACGGCCCGCACGGCGGATGGAACCATCCTGCCGACGATTTCCTCCAAGACCGCCTCGATGTACCGCGAATTCGACGATGGCCGCTTCGTGGTGCCCGCGGTTTCGCGGCAGTACCTGTCGGAAGAGGTGAAGCGGCAGTATGTGCCCTATTACGCGCCCTACGAAGAAGGAACCATCGTGGTCGATCCCTGGGACCGGAAGCTTTACCTGGTCTCCGGGCCGAACGAGGCGATGCGCTATATCGTCGGTGTGGGCAAGGCCGGCTACGGTCTGCGCGGCGAGGCCCGGATATCGCGCAAGGAAGAGTGGCCCTACTGGACCCCGACTGCCAATATGCTGCGTCGGGAACCTGAGAAATATGGTCCCGTGGCCGGTGGTGTCGAAGGTGGGCTGGAGAACCCCTTGGGCGCGCGCGCACTCTATCTTTACAAGGGGGGACGCGACACGCTGTTCCGGATCCATGGCACGCCTTACCCGTGGACCGTGGGCGGCACCGAGAGCGGTGGGTGCATCCGGATGTTCAACCAGGACGCCATTCACCTCTATGCAAATACCCCCAAAGGCACGCGGGTCGTGATCCTGAGCCAGGCGGAAAAGGGTAAATTCACCACGCCGCCGGGCGCGATCTAATCCGGGCAGGTGATCGGCAAATCCTTGCCGTGCTTTGAAAAAACCTCAGTGCTTTGAACGGGCCGAGCGGCTATGCTCGGCCCGATTTCATTTTGCAGGCTCTTCCATGTATCGCACCGCTTCGCGCCGGACGCTCGTCCTGATGACCCTTATTGCGACCGTCACGCTGGCGGCCTGTGGCGGGGGTGCGCATGGTCCCCGGATGGGGGCGCCCAAACCGCTGTTTCCCGAGAATTACCCGGCCTTCGGCATCCCCGCGATGTTCGGAGACACGAAACCGATCGAGTGGCGCGAGCATCCTATTCGCCCTGACAATTACGCCGTTCACGGGATCGACGCGGCACGCTACCAGGGAGAGATCGACTTTGCGACGGCACGGGCGAACGGTGTGGCCTTTGCCTGGCTGAAGGCAACCGAAGGCGGCGATCACCTCGACCCCGGTTGGGCGATCAACGCGCCGCGCGCGCGGTCCGCGGGCATGCCGGTCGGGGCCTATCATTTCTACTACTTCTGCCGCACGCCGGCCGAACAGGCGCGCTGGTTCATCAAGACGGTGGACAAGCGTCCGGGCGACCTGCCCCCGGTCCTGGACATGGAGTGGAACCACCAGTCATCGTGCAAAGCGCGCCCCGATCCCCAAACGGTGCGGGACGCCATCCAGGAATACAGCCGGAACGTTGCGGCCCACTACGGCACGCGGCCCGTGATCTATACCACGCCGGATTTCTACGAAGACAATGCCCTGGGGCAGCTTGCGGGGGCGGAGTTCTGGCTGCGGTCGGTCGCGGAGCACCCGTCGGAGCGCTACCCGGATGAGCGCTGGACGTTCTGGCAGTATTCGGGGACGGGCGTGGCGCGCGGCGTGAAAGGCAACGTGGACCTGAACGCCTTTGCCGGGAGTCCGGAGAGCTTTGCCGCCTGGTATGCGGCACGGGTGCAACGCTAGAGCGTCACGCCATTAACCTGAGACATCAGGTAAAGGCGGGGCGCACGCGGGCGCTCGTATCTTGCACTGCGTTTCGCCAATAGCTCTGGTTCAGGTATATGGTGAAATGCTTTAGGGCGGTGGCGCGACCGCGAAAAAGATGCCGGACGTGGCTAGGGTGTTGCATTTTTCCCTTGCCAATGTCGTGGGTCGGACCAGCTTTTCGCAGAAAACCAGAAAANNAACTACGGCTACACCGAGGCGCTCCATAATTCGCCGGAGTTCAACCGCTTTGCGAACGACGTGTTCGGCCCGCTCGACAATCCCGGCCTGATCCGCACCGCGAGCTTCATCGCGCCGCTGCTCGCCATTGCGGGCGGGGCCATGGCCAAGGTGCGCGCGCTTTGGGGCGGGGTGCTTTTGATCCTGTCGGGTGTGCTGATCTACTACGCCTTCGGATTCGGCGTCTTCACCATGTTTCCCATCGGCTTCACACTGGTCGGCGGCGTGCTGGCCTTGGCGGCGGGCAAACCGGACGAGCCGAAAGCCCACTTCTGACCCTTCGAGACGAGAAAAGCCGCCCCCGGGGGAGCGGCTTTTTCACTGTCCGGGTCGCAACGGTCAGGCGGCGGCGCGGGCGCGTTCG
>DOUP01000225.1 GCA_003520545.1 Maritimibacter sp.
CATCCGGGTCAGGATGTAGTTGCAGGTGCCGTTCATCACGCCCATGACGCGGGTGATCTCGTTGCCCGCGAGCCCCTCGGTCAGCGCCTTGATGACCGGGATGCCGCCTGCCACGGCGGCTTCGAAGCGCAGGACGATGCCCGCTGTTTCCGCCGCTTCCGCAAGCTCCTGACCGTGGTGCGCGAGCAGCGCCTTGTTCGCCGTCACCACGTGTTTTCCGGCCGCGATCGCCGCCTCGACGCTCGCCTTCGCGGGGCCGTCCGAGCCGCCCATGAGCTCGACGTAGACGTCGATGTCGTCGCGGCTGGCCAGCGCCACAGGATCGTCTTCCCAGTCGTAGGGTTTCAGATCGACGCCGCGATCCTTGGCGCGATTGCGCGCGGAGACGGCGACGATTTCCACCGGACGCCCGGTGCGCTCCTCGATCAGCTTGGCGTGTTTGCGAACGATCCGAAGAACGCCCACGCCAACGGTTCCGAGACCGGAGATGCCAAGACGAAGCGGTGCGGGTGCGGACATGGAAGCCTCCGTTGATTAAAGCGTCCCGCCGTATTCCCGGGACAGGGATGAGGCGGGGCGCAGCGCATCATATGAGCGTTTCATGCGCTCCGCCAAAAACCAAGGCTTCAGGTTTGTGGTGGAACGCTTTAACGAAGCCCCCTCTACATAAAGCCCGCGGGCCGTGCAATCTGATTGGCGCGCTGGCTGTCATGGCACGCTGACCGCAGGTTCGCGCCGGGTGGTGTCAGTCCTTGAAGTCCGGCGTGCGTTTCTGCATCCCCGCCATCACCGCTTCCAACTGGTTCGGGCTGCCCACGAGCTTCTCCTGTGCCGCGCTCTCCGCGATCAGCACGTCGGCGGTGTCCATGAATTCGGTCTCGGTGATCAGGGCTTTCGCGGCCTTGGTCGCGTCCGGGGAGCGCCCCGCGATCTCTTGCGCCAAGTCCATCGCGCGGGCGACCGGGTCTTCTGTCACCTCGGTCACGACGCCCCAGCGTTCCGCGTCCTCGGCGCCGAAGACTTCCGCCGTGTAGGTCAGCCTCCGCAGCACGTCGCCGCGCATCAGGGACCGGGCCAGGACCATGCCGCCCATGTCCGGGACCAGGCCCCATTTCGCCTCCATGATCGAGAAGCTCGCGCCGGGGGCGGCGACGCGGATATCCGCGCCCAACATGATCTGGAACCCGCCGCCGAAGGCGTAACCTTCGACCGCCGCGATCACCGGCATGGGAAGCTCGTGCCAGACCATGGCGGTGGCCTGGTAGAGGTTCGAGCGGCCATGGGTGCGGGTCTGGAACCCGTCCGTCTGGGCGGCCTTGGCGATCACCGGCATCGAGCCCACGTCAAGCCCCGCGCAAAAGGCCTTTGGCCCGCCGGTGAGTACGACGGCGCGAATTCCATCCATCTTTCCAACGTCTTGTCCCGCCTGGACCACGGCTTCGATCTGCTCCGGGTCGAGGGCGTTCATCTTGTCATGGCGGTTCATGATGCCCTTGGCGACATGGCCGTGGGTCTCGATCAGGATGCGGTCGGACATGGGTTAACTCTCCACTGGAACGGGCACCATCGTGCCCATGAGTTTGGCGATCAAAACGCGGCTCTCGCCGGTTTCGGCAAAGACATCGGCCTCGGCGACGACGAGCCTGCGGCCCGGTCGGACGACCCGGCCATGGGCCACGAGGCGGTCGCCTTTGCCGGGGGCCAGAAGGTGAATTTTCATCTCGGAGGTGACGACCTCGAAACCGGCCGGCAGAAGCGTGAGGGCCGCGTATCCGGCGGCGGAATCGCCGATGGAAAAGGTGAGCCCCGCATGGGCCAGCCCCTGTTGCTGACCCGCGCAGGCGGGATTCGTCGAGTGGATGGTGACCTCGCCCGGCGCGACACGGTGGAGCGTTGCGCCCATCGTCTCCATCATGGCCTGTCGTGCGAAGCTGGCGCGCACGACATCGGCATACTCCGGATTATTCGGGGTGTAGCTGTCCATCTCTCCTCCTGCCCGCATCCTGTCGGGCTGCGCGAGGCTGGGCAAGGCTGACGCAACGGCGCTCAGCGCGGCATAGGGATGGACATCGGTTTCGGCCCTGTCAGGATCGCGATGGCGTCGGGCCGCATCAGATCCGCAAGCGCCGCGTCCCCGGTCCGCCCCCCGCCGGTGTAGGTGCCGAAGGCCGGCAGGATGATCCGGTCGCTGTCGTAGACGAGGCAGGGGCGGGAGCGACCGGCGAGCCGCGCCTTGGGATGGTAGTGGCCGGACACTTCGCCCGTCGCACCGGGTCGCGCGATATGGCGGAAGGTAAGCGGCGGCTCCGGCAGGTCCGCAAGATGCGTGCCGCCAAGGTCCACGGGGCCGGGGTCATGGTTCCCTTCGATCCAGACCCAGCGCCGCCCGGACATGAGGCGGGAAATCCAGAGACCGGTGTCCTCGTCCAACCCGCGCTGCGCGGCATCGTCATCGAAGCTGTCGCCCAGGCAAACCACCACGCGTGGTGTGACGGCATCAATCGCGGCTTCGAGGTGGGTCAGGGTATCGCGGGTTTCGTAAGGTGGGAGCAGCGCGCCCGCGCGCCGCGCGTAGCGCTCTGACCGGCCGAGATGGAGGTCGGAGACGCACAGCAAACCACGATCCGGCCAATAAAGCGCTCCGGTATGGAGAAAGACGAGCTCTGATCCGGCGAAGGTAAAACGGTGGGCGTTCATGGTCCGTTCTTTAGGGGGTAGAGGGTGACTTGGAAAGGGTGAAGAATGCCATGGGAACGGTTTTGTTAACACATTAGGGGCCGTTTTTTTGGAGATGGGAGTGAGAAAAAATCTATTGCAAACAGGGCTCTGAAATGACTTTTCACCAGAAAACCAGAAAACCAGAAAACCAGAAAACCAGAAAACCAGAAAACCAGAAAACCAGAAAACTAGGCCGTGGACCCATAAAGGGGATTCCCCCGCGGGCTTGTCTCTGGTTCACCTCCCGTAAACAGTTCACCTCCCGTAAACAGATGGGAGGGAAAAATGCGCACGCATCTTGCTCTCCTAGCTGCCTGCGCCAAGTGAATCAGACACGGCCCGACAAGGGAATCCCCGTTAAGGGACCGTGGCAAGGTGTGATGCCGCGCTGGGCGCAATGAAACATGCGGTGGAACCGTTTATTGCCGTTCAGCAGCACCTTTACGCGCCCTGACATTGGCTATTGGGGGTGCCGCTTTAGCAATTCAAAATATTTCATCCAGGCCATGTCGTTGTGGTCCTATTGTGGAGACGTGTGGGCACCTCCATCTGCATCAACTTGGGCCGGCCCTTTCCAGGTGCGCCTTTGCGGTTGGGGAACAGCAGCGAGTTTGCGTCGAATGACCGGCGGCGATCCGGGGGCGTTCCTGGATTCGACGCAATGTGACATTTGATTCTTCGATCACGGCGACGGCACAGCGGACATAGTATGATGTGTAAGCCTCTCCGTACCTGTCGGTGCCCAAGCGGTGCTTTGTGTGTCCGCTTTCGAGCGCAACTTGTCGCGGTATGGGGAGGGGCCGCGCTTTCCAGTGCGACTCTCTCGTCGCTGGGAGCTGTTTTCCGGGGCTGGCGAATGGGTGCTGGCGGAAGAACAGGCAGCGCAAAGAGGGCAGGGGAGCCTGAGCCCCTCCGAGGCACGCGCCGTTTTGCACCGATGAGGAGCCCGGGAGGCCAGATTTTGGGAATCGGGCGCGTGCCAAAGTGAATCACCGGGCACGATTTGCGGAGTGTCCGTTCAGCGTTTTCGAGATCCTCTTGGTTTTCTGTTCGGGCGCCGCGGGGGGCTCGAGGGCGTGTGCCGACGCCAAAGCCCTTGAAAATATGGGTGTGAGGGGGCGGCAAGGGCCTGCCGGTGAGCGGCTGTTCGCGGAAACTTTCGCATCGAGGCACTTTTGGCGAAAAAAGGGGTTGCGGAAGCCGGACCCGAGTCGTAAAAGCCCCTTCACCGGCGGCGCTGAGGCGAACGTCGGGACGCTGGGTCGGCTGGGAACGGACGGTTTAGCGGAGAAAATCTGAGGTAGATCTGGGCGGGCGCGCCGAACGATATAGGGCGCATCCGGTTATGTTTTGTCTCACGCTCTTTGAAATCGATGGTATCTGAAGAGATATGTGGGCGGTTTGGTTCATTCGATGAACAAACAACTGCATATCAAACTACCTAGCGAGGGCTTCGGCCTGAGCGATGATGGATAGTCAGCTTCACTGTTTGTCGGCTTTCGGTGTCTTTTGGATACTGAAGCACGAGAAACAGAGACGGTTCCAACTTTAGTCGGTTGGAATTGATGTGCAGAGGTTCGAACGTCAAGGATACGCGGTAACGCGTTTCAACTTGAGAGTTTGATCCTGGCTCAGAACGAACGCTGGCGGCAGGCCTAACACATGCAAGTCGAGCGAGATCTTCGGATCTAGCGGCGGACGGGTTAGTAACGCGTGGGAACGTACCCTTCACTACGGAATAGTCCCGGGAAACTGGGTTTAATACCGTATACGCCCTTCGGGGGAAAGATTTATCGGTGAAGGATCGGCCCGCGTTAGATTAGATAGTTGGTGGGGTAACGGCCTACCAAGTCGACGATCTATAGCTGGTTTGAGAGGATGATCAGCAACACTGGGACTGAGACACGGCCCAGACTCCTACGGGAGGCAGCAGTGGGGAATCTTGGACAATGGGCGCAAGCCTGATCCAGCCATGCCGCGTGAGTGATGAAGGCCCTAGGGTCGTAAAGCTCTTTCGCCAGGGATGATAATGACAGTACCTGGTAAAGAAACCCCGGCTAACTCCGTGCCAGCAGCCGCGGTAATACGGAGGGGGTTAGCGTTGTTCGGAATTACTGGGCGTAAAGCGCACGTAGGCGGATTAGTCAGTCAGAGGTGAAATCCCAGGGCTCAACCCTGGAACTGCCTTTGATACTGCTAGTCTTGAGTTCGAGAGAGGTGAGTGGAATTCCGAGTGTAGAGGTGAAATTCGTAGATATTCGGAGGAACACCAGTGGCGAAGGCGGCTCACTGGCTCGATACTGACGCTGAGGTGCGAAAGTGTGGGGAGCAAACAGGATTAGATACCCTGGTAGTCCACACCGTAAACGATGAATGCCAGTCGTCGGGCAGTATACTGTTCGGTGACACACCTAACGNNTACCAACCCTTGACATCCTGATCGCGGTTTTCCGAGAGGAATTCCTTCAGTTCGGCTGGATCAGTGACAGGTGCTGCATGGCTGTCGTCAGCTCGTGTCGTGAGATGTTCGGTTAAGTCCGGCAACGAGCGCAACCCACGTCTTTAGTTGCCAGCAGTTCGGCTGGGCACTCTAAAGAAACTGCCCGTGATAAGCGGGAGGAAGGTGTGGATGACGTCAAGTCCTCATGGCCCTTACGGGTTGGGCTACACACGTGCTACAATGGCAGTGACAATGGGTTAATCCCAAAAAGCTGTCTCAGTTCGGATTGGGGTCTGCAACTCGACCCCATGAAGTCGGAATCGCTAGTAATCGCGTAACAGCATGACGCGGTGAATACGTTCCCGGGCCTTGTACACACCGCCCGTCACACCATGGGAGTTGGTTCTACCCGACGGCCGTGCGCTAACCCTTACGGGAGGCAGCGGACCACGGTAGGATCAGCGACTGGGGTGAAGTCGTAACAAGGTAGCCGTAGGGGAACCTGCGGCTGGATCACCTCCTTTCTAAGGATGATCTTAGCAAGTTAGAAAGTTCGCTTTCTGACCTCGTAGATCACTTAGCAACAGATCGGTACCTTTGCCGATCTATATCAAACGGACCAGGCCGTCCCCATATCTCTTCAGGAAAAGACACGTGAGCCGACCGGCTGGCGTGAGAGTTGCCCTTGAGGTTTGACCCTCTCGGCAGATTTGCATTGCAAATCGCCTGTCGGGCGACGCCGATCCCACTGGGATCAGCTTGGGTCGGTAGCTCAGGTGGTTAGAGCGCACGCCTGATAAGCGTGAGGTCGGAGGTTCAAGTCCTCCTCGACCCACCACCTCACTTTCTGCGGAGCAGACAAGTGAGAACAACGGCGCCTCTTGATGGAAAGCGACAAGGTACTTTGCTTGCAAAGTGTCCTGAGAGCGGCCCGCAGGATGACGCCAAACAGAAATAACCCATGCCCTTTCGGGACATTCCTTCGGAATACCCTTTCGGGTTACGCGCACTGCTTTGCAGTACGCTTCAGGGGCGTTAGCTCAGCTGGGAGAGCACCTGCTTTGCAAGCAGGGGGTCATCGGTTCGATCCCGATACGCTCCACCAACCTGTCTTTTGCGGAGCAAAAGATCAGGAAGCGACAGGGTATTTGGCGCAGCCAAATGTCCCGAGAGCCTGCCTCTACTTTCCTTCGATTTGATCGTTAAGCACCAGCTTGGTTCTTAACCATCCAAT
>DOUP01000077.1 GCA_003520545.1 Maritimibacter sp.
GCGCAGACGCAGACCTTCGGGTCCGATCCAGTCCGGGTCGATCCCGGGGCGTTTCAGCCGGTCCAGATCAAGCGTCAGCCCCGGATGCCGCCCCAGCGCATCGCGCACCTGCTCCTCGCCCTCGTCGATCAGAAGGCTACAGGTGCAATAGACCAGCGTGCCGCCGGGTTTGAGCAGCCCCAGCGCGCGGTCGATCAGGTGCTCCTGCAACTCGAACAGCCCCGGGAAATCCGAGCCATCCTTGGCCGCGGGCAAATCCGGATGCCGCCGAATGGTCCCCGTCGCCGTGCAAGGCGCATCGAGCAGGATCGCGTCAAATTCCGGGGCCTCGAATTCCAAGGCATCCGCCACGACAAGCTCCGCCGACAGACCACAACGCATCAGGTTTTCCTGAACACGGGCCATGCGCGATTTGGAAATATCGACGGCGGTAACGTCGGCCCCTGTGGCGGCCAGTTGCATCGTCTTGCCACCGGGCGCCGCGCAAAGGTCCAGCACCCGCTGGCCTGCTTTTGCACCAAGCACCTGTGCAGGCACGGCGGCTGCAGCATCCTGCACCCACCACGCCCCGTCCTCGAACCCGGCCAGCGTGGAAACCTGCCCCTTATCCTCAAGCCGCACCGATCCCGTCGGCAAAAGCCTGCCGCCAAGCTGGTCCGCTACAGCGCGCGGGTCGCCCTTGGCCGACAGGTCCAACGGCGCTCCGCGATAGTGTGCGGCCTCGATCGCCTCGACCACCGGTTTGCCGTAGTCGTCCGAAAGTGGCTTGCGCAACCACTTCGGCAGGCGCGGCACCGGCAGCTTGTCCCACGCATCCGTATCGACCTGTCGCAGCACCGCATTGACCAGTCCGGCCATCCCGGCGGTCTTCTTGTCCATCCGCGCGATTTCCACGGCGGAATTCACCACGCCATGCGCCGCCTCCCCCATTTCGCAGATCTCGGCGACGGCCAAACGAAGGAGGTTGAGGATGCGCGCAGGCGGACGTTTGCGCAGATGCGGACCCAACACCCGGTCGGCCCGGTCCATTACCCGCAGCGCCGTGGTCACCAACCGCTGCACCCGCGCGCGCTCCGGCGGCGCGAGCTTTGCCAGCCGCTTCGGCGCGACCTCGGACAACAGGCGGCGGTTCTCCGTCACCTCCCCCATCAAATCCAGCGCCACCTTGCGCGGATGCGTCGCGTCGCCCGTCATGGCCCGATCCTTTGCGTTGTTTGGCCAAGGGGCCTATATCAAGGATGAGAGACAAGGAAGCCCGTGATGACCGACGAGACGAAAACCGACCTGCCGCCAGCCGCGATCCGCGCATTGGCCGAAGCCGAGGAACGCCGCAAGAAGGCGGCAGAAGACGCCCTGCCCAAGGAATACGGCGGGCGCGACGGCCCGGAACCCGTGCGGTACGGCGACTGGGAGAAAAAAGGACTGGCGATCGACTTCTGATCCCGCACGTGCGGACAGGTCCAAACGAAAAACGCGCCCACGGGCGCGTTTCTATTAATTCACATACACTTACCAAAAAACCAGTTTTCTGGTTTTCTGGTTTTCTGGTTTTCTGGTGAAAAGAGCGTCGTCACATCGCCGACTCTGTCAAGCGCTCAAAGCCCCAAGACATCCATCATATCGTAATTTCCAGGTTTCTGTCCGACCCCCCAAAGCGCTGCTTTGACCGCCCCGCGACCGAACAAGGCCCGGTCGGTCGCCACATGGCGCAGAACGATCCGTTCGCCGGGGCCCGCGAAAATCACGTCGTGTTCGCCAACAATGTCGCCGCCACGGATCGCGGAAAACCCGATGTGGCCTGTTTCGCGTTCACCTGTGATCCCGTCACGCGCCCGGTCCTCCACATCCGCAAGCCGGACGCCGCGCCCTTCGGCCGCTGCCTCCCCCAGCATCAGGGCGGTCCCGGAAGGCGCATCGACCTTGTGCTTGTGATGTGCCTCCACGACTTCGATGTCGAAATCCGTATCCAAGGCTTCGGCCACCATTCGCGTCAGCTTGGTCAGAAGGTTCACACCGAAACTCATGTTGCCCGCGCGAATGATCGTTGCGTGCCGGGCCGCAGCCTCTAGCCTGGCCAGATCGTCCTCGTCCAACCCGGTCGTGCCGATGACATGCACGGCCCGCGCCTGTGCCGCGATCTCCGCCAGCGGCACGGTCGCAACCGGGGCGGTGAAGTCGATCACGGCCTGGCCTTTCGACATCGCCTCCAGCGGGTCATCCGTCACGGTCACACCGACCTCGGTCCCGCCCATGGCGATGCCAAGATCCTGACCGATCCACTCATGCCCCTCGCGTTCGATGGCGCCCACAAGCCGCGCGCCCGGGTTCTCCTGCACGAGTTTCACCAGCATCCGCCCCATCCGGCCCGATGCCCCGTTCACCACGATCCCCGGTAGTTCGCTCATATCGACCTCCATCTTTGGCCTCATGTCCTAAGGCTAGTTGCGCGATGGCGCAATCGGGCATAGATGGGCGCCATGGCAAAACGCTTCGATAACAACGCGGGCCCGTCCCAGCGCCAGCTTCGCGTCGGTGAACTCATCCGGCGCACGCTGTCCGATGCCTTGTTGCAGGGCACGATCCACGACCCGGACCTGAACCGGCTGAACATCACCGTGGCCGAGGTTCGCACCTCGCCCGACCTGCGCATCGCCACCGCTTATGTCATGCCGCTCGGCGGCAAGAACGCGGACGAGGCGGTGAAGCTGCTGGCGCACCATAGCCACGAACTGCGCCGCCTCGTGGGCAAGGTGACGAAGCTGAAACACACGCCGGAGCTTCGCTTCATGGTGGACGACACCTTCGACCGCATGGACGAAACCCGCCGGCTGTTCGAGGACGAAAACGTCCGCCGCGATCTGGACAAGAACGAGGACGACTGATGGGCCGTCGCAAGAAGGGGCGCGACGTTCACGGCTGGCTCGTCGTGGACAAACCCGCCGGGATGTCGTCGAACGCCGTGGTGAACAAG
>DOUP01000228.1 GCA_003520545.1 Maritimibacter sp.
ACGGCTTCATGGCGCAGACGGGCGACGTGGAGTTTGGCAAGGCGGGGGGCGACATGCGCAGGGCCGGAACCGGTGGCTCGGACTATCCGAACCTGCCTGCCGAGTTCTCAAAGGAGAGCTTCGAGATGGGCACGGTCGGGATGGCGCGGTCGTCGGACCCGAATTCGGCCAACAGCCAGTTCTTCGTCATGTTCGAACCGGCCCCGCATCTGGACGAGGCCTATGCGGTTGTTGGCCGGGTGGTCGAGGGCATGGACGTGGTGAACCAGATCAAACGCGGCGAAGGGTCGAACGGCACGGTCGTTGGCGAACCCGACGTGATGGAAAGCGTCCGTGTGATCGAAGACTGACCGGGTGTCCCCGGCCAGCGGGAACGCGACCCCGAAAGGCCCGCTTCGTGCGGGCCTTTTTCATGTGCTCATCGGGGGGAGGGGCGCCGGTCGCGTTGAGCCGTTTCCTGGTGACGGGTCGAATAGGCGCACAGTTTGGGGTGTCAGGGCGAGCAACCGAAACCAGGATCTTTCCCAAACGCGCCATATGAAGCGCCCTATGGAAGAGTAATGTCAGGTTCGCGAAAATAATGAGGTGTGAGCACGGTGACAAGCGACCTGGCTTTGACCGGATTTGCCCTGAGCGGTCTAGCTGCCCTGAAAAGTGTCGAGGGCATCGTCTCCAACCTGATCCCGGCCGCGATGGCCGGTCCGGCAAGCGCAGCCGATGCGCCCAAGACCCTTACGGAACGTGCCGGGGGACCGGCGGATATCAAGCGGTGGAAGCCGAAATTATCGCGCCCGGCCCCGATGCCAGCCGTCGCGATGCAAAAACGGTTTGGTCAGCGCATTCCGGCGAGCATCAGGATGAAACCCGACACGACGAGCCACTCGAAAACCGGGATGTTAAATCGCTTTGCGGCAGCGAGCATAAGAATCTCCTTTTCAATTCGGAGTATGGTGTGTCCGGAATGGTTAAAGAAGGGTAACCGTGCCCCTGAAGTTGATTTTTGCCCTGATTTTCCGATCAATTGTAATCAAATGCCTCCAATCGGCGGCCATTGTTGGCTGGTCGGGAACAGGATCGCCTGACATTCACGGGCGGCATGTTGTTCCATGCGCTGCGGCGCGGCTCGCGCATGCGCGCATCCGGACCGGTAACGCAATCGCCAGATGACAGAGAGCGGGGGCGACGGGCATGATCGATGCCATGATACGCGCTCTCCTCCTCCTTCTGCTCCTGCCCACGTCGCTATGGGCCGATCCGTCGTTCTGGAAGAACGAGTTTCCCAAGACCGATTTTTCGAACCGCACCATTGAGAGCTGGGGGGAAATCCTGTCGGGCGGGCCACCGCGTGACGGCGTTCCCGCGTTGAGCGACCCGGAGATGATCGGCGTCGGCAAAGTCGAGCTGCCGCCACGAGAACCGGTTATCGCCTTGGAGATCGACGGCGAGGTGCCGCGGGCCTATCCGATCCGGTATCTGATCTGGCATGAGATCGTGAACGATCAGGTCGGCGATGTGCCGGTCGCGGTGACGTTTTGTCCGCTGTGCAATTCGGCGCTGACGTTTGACCGGCGTCATGATGGACGGGTTCTCACCTTTGGAGTGACCGGCAAACTGCGTGCCTCGGACATGGTGATGTACGACCGCGAAACCGAGAGCTGGTGGCAGCAGGCCCTGGGCCAGGGGATCGTCGGAGAGTTCGCGGGCGACGAGTTGGAGGCGCTGCCGTCGTGGATGGAAGCCTGGGGTGTCTTTGCCGGGCGGAACCCCGGCGGGCTGGTCATGGCGGAACCGGATTTTCCACGGCGCTACGGGCAGAACCCCTACGTGGGGTATGACGGTCGGGCGCGACCTTATCCGTTCTTCACCGGGGAAGACCCGCCGCATGACATCCCCGCTTTGGCGCGGGTGGTGCGGGTTGGCGAGCGGGCGTGGCCGATGTCGCGGCTTGCGGATGGCGCGGTGTTGACCGAGGCGGGCGTGACGATTCAATGGGCCCATGACCAGGCGAGCGCTTTAGACGATGCGGGGATAGGGGAGGCGGAGATGGTGGCGGCGATCCGGGTGCGGAATGCCGACGGAGCGGACCTGCCACATGACGTGATGTTCGCCTTTGCCTTCCACGCGTTCTACCCGGAGGGGGAGTGGATGCTCGGGGAGTGAGCGCCCGATTTCTTTGAAGAAATCGGTTCGAAATTCTTGGTGAATTTCGGGACCGGAACGAAAAAGCCCCGGCCGATCGGCCGGGGCTTTTGGTCTTCATATCACAGATTTACGCCGTCGCGGACTTGGCGAGATTGCGCAGCACGTAGTGCAACACGCCGCCGTTTTTCACGTAGTCGATCTCGACCGCGGTATCGATGCGGCACTTGAGTGCGATCTCTTTCGTGGAGCCGTCCTTGTACGTGATGGTGCAGGGCACTTCGGAGAGCGGCTTCAGATCACCGGCAAGACCGGAGATCGAAACGCTTTCCTCACCGGTCAGGTTCAGCGTCTTGCGGGTGTCGCCGCCGGTGAACTCGAACGGGATGACGCCCATGCCGACGAGGTTGGAGCGGTGGATACGCTCGAAGCTCTCCGCGATCACGGCCTTGACGCCCAGAAGGTTGGTGCCCTTGGCCGCCCAGTCGCGCGAGGAGCCAGCGCCATATTGTTCGCCGCCAAAGATGACGAGCGGTTTGCCTTGTTCCTGGTATGCCATGGCCGCGTCGAAGATCGAGGTCTGCTCGCCGTCGGGGCCCTTGGTGTAGCCGCCTTCGACGCCGTCCAGCATCTCGTTCTTGATGCGGATGTTGGCGAAGGTGCCGCGCATCATGACTTCGTGGTTGCCGCGGCGCGAGCCGTAGCTGTTGAAGTCACGCGGCGAGACCTGACGCTCGGTCAGGTACTTGCCGGCCGGGGTGTCCGGCTTGAAGCTGCCTGCGGGCGAGATGTGGTCGGTGGTGATCATGTCGCCCAGAACCGCCAGAACGCCCGCGTCTTCAATGTCCGAGATCACGCCTGCATCCTTGGACATGCCCTGGAAGTAGGGCGGGTTCTGGATGTAGGTCGACTGCGGTGGCCAATCGTAGGTTTCGCCACCCGAGACCTCCACGGCCCGCCACTTCTCGTCGCCTTTGAACACGTCCGCATACTTGGACTGGAAGGCTTCGCGGGTGACGACCCTGTCAACCAGGTCGGAGATTTCCTTGTCGGTCGGCCAGATGTCTTTCAGGTAGACGTCCTTGCCGTCCGGCGTCTGCGCGATCGGATCGTTTGCCATGTCGATGTTCATGTCACCGGACAGGGCGTAGGCGACGACCAGCGGCGGGGAGGCGAGGTAGTTTGCCCGCACGTCCGGCGAAATCCGGCCTTCAAAGTTCCGGTTGCCGGAAAGCACCGACACCGCGATCAGATCGTTGTCATTGACCGCCTTGGAGATTTCCGGCTGAAGCGGGCCGGAGTTGCCGATGCAGGTGGTGCAGCCGTAGCCGACCAGGTCGAACCCGATCGCGTCGAGGTCTTCCTGAAGGCCTGCGCCTTCGAGATACTCGGTCACGACCTGCGAACCGGGAGCCAGCGAGGTTTTTACCCAAGGCTTGCGGTTCAGGCCAAGTTCACGGGCCTTGCGGGCGACGAGGCCGGCACCGATCATCACGTAGGGGTTCGAGGTGTTGGTGCAGGAGGTGATCGAGGCGATCACGACCGAACCATCCTTGAGCTCGTAGTCTTCGCCTTCGACCTTGGCCGATTTCGCGGTGACGGACGGCTTGGTGGCGATGGGGCCTTCGGCGGCCATGTCTTGCGCGTCGTCCGAGATGTCCACGCCGCGGAAATCGGCGATGACCTCGTCGAAGGCCTGTGCGGCATGGTCGAGCGTCACGTAGTCCTGCGGGCGTTTCGGACCGGAGATGGCCGGAACGATGGTCGACATGTCAAGCTCGAGGGTCGAGGTGTAAACCGGATCGTAATCCGCATCCCGCCAGAACCCGTTCTCTTTCGCGTAGGCTTCGACCAGAGCGATGCGGTCCTTGTCGCGCCCCGTGGTTTCCATGTAGCGCAGCGTCTCGCCGTCGATCGGGAAGAAGCCGCAGGTGGCGCCATACTCGGGCGCCATGTTGGCAATCGTCGCACGCTGTGCGAGCGGCAGATTGTCGAGACCTTCACCGTAGAATTCCACGAACTTGCCGACCACGCCGTGTTCACGCAGCATTTCCACGACTTTCAGCACGAGGTCGGTGCCGGTGGTGCCTTCCATCATCGCGCCGGTGAGCTTGAAGCCCACAACCTCGGGGATGAGCATGGAGATCGGCTGACCGAGCATCGCGGCCTCGGCTTCGATGCCGCCGACGCCCCAGCCCAGAACGGCCGCGCCGTTGACCATGGTGGTGTGGCTGTCGGTGCCGACGAGCGTGTCGGGGTAGGCAACTTCGTTCCCGTCCTGGTCCTTGTCGGTCCAGACGGTTTGAGCAAGATACTCAAGGTTCACCTGGTGGCAGATGCCGGTGCCCGGCGGAACCACGCGGAAGTTCTCAAACGCGGTCTGGCCCCACTTGAGGAACTGGTAACGTTCCATATTGCGTTCGTATTCGCGGTCCACGTTCATCTGGAACGCGCGCGGGTTGCCGAATTCGTCGATCATGACCGAGTGGTCGATGACGAGGTCGACGGGGACCAGCGGATTGATTTTCTTGGCGTCGCCACCGAGGCCGAGGATACCGTCACGCATCGCGGCGAGATCGACGACGGCGGGAACGCCGGTGAAATCCTGCATCAGGACGCGGGCCGGGCGGTAGGCGATTTCGCGGGGGTTCTTGCCACCCTTGTCGGCCCATTCGGAGAAGGCCTTGATGTCATCAACCGAGACGGTGAACCCGTCGTCTTCGAACCGCAGCATGTTTTCCAGCACGACCTTGAGCGAGGCGGGCAGTTTCGAAAACGTGCCGAGTCCGGCGGCTTCGGCGGCCGGGATCGAATAATAGTCGACCGAGGCGGACCCTACGGTCAGGGTTTTGCGGGTTTTGGAGGTGTCTTGTCCGACGACGATGGGCATGTCTGGCTCCTCTGCTGGACGATGTTCGTTGCGTAGCATTTGCCCGGTATCGGGGCGTCATGCAAGGGGCTGGCGGCAATTTCGGTATACTATTGCACACATTTCTGCGGGTATTTGGTTCACTGCCAAAATACCACGCGTTTCATTATCTCTCAAAACCTTGATTGGTGGGTGACAAGCGAACGGTCTATCCAGAAGATCAAACGCGAGGAGAGCTTACATGAAGTCGTGGATCGGGGCAGGGGTGATGATGATGGCTGCAATGGCCTCCGGATCAGCACTCGCCCGTGAAAAGCCTATGGTCCTGGTTGAGCTCTTCACCTCGCAGGGCTGTTCGTCCTGTCCGCCAGCCGACGAGCTCTTCGTCGAGCTTGCCACGCGAAACGACGTGCTCCCGCTCGCCTTGCACGTGGATTATTGGGATTACATCGGCTGGAAGGACAGTTTTGCGCGCCCCGAACACACGGCACGGCAAAAGGCCTATGCCCACGAGGCGGGGTCCGGGTCGATCTATACGCCACAGATCGTGGTTGGCGGGGTGGATCATGTGATCGGCTACAAGCCGATGAAGCTCGCCGATCTGATGCGGGCGCATGAGGCGGGCTTGGCCGACGTTGTGGTCGAGGCCGAAAAGGTCGGTGAGCGGTTCCAGATCAAGTGTTTGCCTAAGGCCGGGACGATGCTGCCGGGCAAAATTTTCGTCGATATCGTGCGCTTCGATCCCGAGGAAGTGGTTCACATCGAACATGGTGAGAACGCGGGCGAAACGATCACCTACGCCAACATCGTGCGCGACTGGGACCGTGTGGCGACCTGGGACGGCACCGGTGAGCTGGTGCTTGATCCGGTCGATCACCAGGACGGCTTGTCGATGGCGTTGATCCTGCAGGAGCCGGGGCCGGGGCGCGTTTTGGCGGCTTACAAGATCAACTAACATTCTGAATTAATGGGTTGATCCGGGCCAGAGCCTGTGTACCGTTTTCACCAGAAAACCAGAAAACCAGAAAACCAGAAAACCAGAAAACCAGAAAACTGGTTTTGTGCCTCGGGAACCGGAAAGGCTTGGCGATTTCATGCGCTGGTGACGCGTTCCCGGTGCCAGACGTAAATCCCTGCGGCCACGATGATCGCCGCCCCGACCCAGGTAGCCAGGTCCGGGAATTCCCCGAACAGAACCATGCCCCAGAAGGCCGCGATGAGAAGGCCGAGGTAGGAAAACGGCGCGATGGCGCCGGCTTCGGCGTATTGCACCGCACGGATCAGGAAGAACTGGCCCAGCGACCCGGCAACCCCGATGAGCAGCATGAGGACCACGGTCATCGGCTGCGGCGTTTCCCAGAAGAACGGAACCACGATGCTCGTGGCGACAGCGCCGAGGAGCGCGGCATAGAAAAGCGACGTGCGCGGGTCTTCGTCATGTCCGACTTTGCGCGTGATGAGCACGAAACTCGCGTATCCGGTAGCGGCGATGAGCGGCAGGACAGCCGCCGGGGAAAAGACGTCGGTGCCCGGCCGGATGATGATGAGTGCGCCGACGAGGGCCGCAACAACCCCGAAGGCGCGGCGTGGACCGAAGGTTTCGCCCAGGATCAAGGCGCCGCCCAGGGTGATCAGGATCGGGTTGATATCCATGATCGCGGTCGCTTCGGCGAGGCCGAGCTTGGTGAGCGACAGGAAAAACAGCGAGGTCCCCATGAGCAGGAAGACCGAGCGCGCGAATTGCAGGAACGGGTAACGTGTGCGGGCGATCTGCCCGAGATGGGGCAGGAAGATCGCCGTAACCAGAACGGTTTGGCCTGCGTACCGGGCCCAGACGGCCATGGCGACATGCACGTCGGTCGCGACGACTTTCGCCATCACGTCCATCGTGGCCATGAAGAAAATCCCCGCCATGTAGAAGAGGATGCCTTTGGCTGGGTTCTGGCCGGGCATCACGTGTTGAGTCGTCATCGCGCGACCCTAGGGAGGTGCGGGGCGCTTGGCAATTTGACCTGTTGGTTAAATCACTCGTCCTCGTCCGCGAGCAGGAGGATTTCGCCCGCCGCTTCCAGTTCGCGAATCGCCGTGACGATGGTGTTCATCGCTTCTTCCGCGTCCTTCGGTTTCACGTTGCCCAGGGTGGCCATCTCTTCGCGGATCTGTTCGGCCATGCGCTTGGAGATCGCGGTGAGAATGAATTCGGCCGTTTTCTCCATCGGGCCGGTCGCACCGGCGAGCGCGGTGATGAGGACGGCCTGGTCCACGTCGCGGGTGATTTTCGGGATGTCGCGGGGGTCGATCCGCTCCGGGATATTGGCGAAGGTGAAGATCGCTTTGCGCACCTCCTCGGCGAAGGAGGCATCCTCTTCGTCCAGTCCTTCGAGCACCTCGTCGCGGGTCGCGCCGGGGGCGAAGTTGAGGATCGCGCCGACCCGTTCGACGGGGCCGTCGGCGAAGGCGCGGCTGGGCTGCGCGTCCAGCCGTTCGATCACCGCGCGGCCGATCCGCTCTACGACAGCCGGTTCGACCCCGCCGGTCAGCGAGATGGCATATGCCAGTTTGCGGGCGCGGGGACCGGGGATCTTGCCCAGGAGTTCGGCGGCGGTGGCGACCTTGAGCTTGGAGAGAACGACGGCCGCGATTTCCACGCATTCTTCTTCCAGCACCGGAAGGAGCCGCGCCGGGTCCAGCCCGGTGATGGTTTCCCATGGATCCCCGGTGAAGTTGAACCCTTTGGCCTTGCGGATACGCGCGACGGTGGCGGCGGAAATCGTGCCGTCGAGCACGTTCAACGCGCCCTCAAGCCCGCCGGGAAAGGACAGGCCGACCGCTTCGATCTGTTCCACGAATTCGTCGATCACGGCTTTCAGTGTCACACGGTCAACGAACCGCATGGTGGACATCTGATGGGCCAACTCGGTCTGAACCTCTTCGGGCATGTCCGAGAGTTTCAGGTTGATCCCTTCGGACAGCAAAAGCCGCACGACGATCGCCGCTTTCTGTTTCCTGGAAAGCGCGCGCGGCTCGACCCCGGGCACGAGCGAATCGTCCAGCCCGTGCAGGTCGGGTAGACCCAAATTTTGATCGAATGTGGTGAGCGCGTCGGACACTCAACCCTCCAGCCAAAGCCCCATGTGGCGACAGTGGCAGGGGGGAGTTAAGACGGGGCTAACAGGCACCGGAACCCGGCGCCCATTCATGGAAAATTCTCTGGATTTCAGGCGTTAACCCGTCACTTGCTCCACGCAGGCCGAGGATTTCTCGTCCCATTTGAAGCCGTCCTTGCAGGACATGGAGGCGGTTTCGTGCATCGGGCAGGCCAGTGCCAAGGTCGGTGCGCAGGCAACAGCGGCGGCGGCAAGAAGGGTCTTAACGGTCATGTCGTCGTCTCTTTCAGTTCGGGCTTACCCTCTGAGCATACCACGAATGGCCACTGATTTCCTTCACAGAGCTGCGAGAGGGCGCCTTAGCTGGACACTACGACGCAGGTTTTCGTTTTTTCATCAAAGGTGGTTCCGTCCTTGCAGTTCGCATGGGCGCGTTCGCAAGACGTGCTCTCCTGCGCCGTTGCCGCGACGGGGGTGACGGACAAAAGGACGATGAAAGAGAGATGTTTTGGGGTCATGCCGGGGCTCCTGTTCAATGACCCAGCGTAACACGGTGTCGCGCCAGCGCTCTTCACGCTGGCGCGAGGTTTTCAGCTCTCGCCGAACACGCGGTTGAAGATCGTATCGACATGTTTCGTATGGTAATCCATGTCGAACTTGGCCTTGATGCCGTCTTCGCCAAGCGCCGCGACAACCTCGTCGTCGGCCAGCAGAAGCTCCTGAAAATCGAGACGCTCTTCCCAGACCTTGAGCGCGTTCCGCTGCACCATGGAATAGGCGTCTTCGCGCGATACACCGGCCTGTGTCAGCGCGAGAAGCACACGCTGCGACATGACCAGGCCGGGGAACTTGTTCATGTTGTCGAGCATGTTGTCCGGGAAGATCAGCATCTTGTCGATCACGCCGGTGAGACGGTGGAGCGCGAAATCGAGCGTCACGGTGGCGTCCGGGGCAATGCCGCGCTCCACCGAGGAGTGCGAGATGTCGCGTTCGTGCCAGAGCGCCACGTTTTCCATCGCGGGCACCACGGTCATGCGCACGAGGCGGGCGAGGCCGGTCAGGTTCTCGGTCAGGACCGGGTTTTTCTTGTGCGGCATCGCGGAGGAGCCTTTTTGGCCCATCGAGAAGAACTCGGCGCCTTCCAGCACTTCGGTGCGCTGCATGTGGCGGATCTCGATGGCGACGTTCTCGATGGACGACGCGATGACGCCCAGCGTCGCAAAGAACATGGCGTGGCGGTCGCGCGGGATCACCTGGGTCGAGATCGGTTCGGGCGAAAGCCCCATCTCGGCGCAAACATGCTCTTCCACCGCCGGGTCGATGTTGGCGAAGGTGCCGACCGCGCCGGAGATCGCGCCGGTGGCAACTTCTTCACGGGCCGCTTTCAGGCGGGCGAGGTTGCGGTCCATCTCGGCATAAAAGCGGGCGAAGGTAAGCCCCATGGTGGTCGGTTCGGCATGAATGCCGTGGGACCGGCCGACCCGCACGGTCATCTTGTGTTCCATCGCGCGTTTCTTGAGCGCGGCGAGGAGGTCTTCGATGTCCTTGATCAGGATGTCGGCGGCGCGCACGAGCTGCACGTTCAGGCAGGTGTCGAGCACGTCCGATGAGGTCATGCCCTGGTGCACGAAGCGGGCTTCGTCGCTGCCCACGTGTTCGGCAAGGTGGGTGAGAAAGGCGATCACGTCATGCTTGGTGACCGCTTCGATCTCGTCGATGCGGGCCACGTCGAAGTCCACGTCTTTCGCTTTCCACACGGCGTCCGCGTTTTCCTGCGGGATGACGCCGAGCTTGGCCTGGGCGTCGCAGGCATGTGCCTCGATCTCGTACCAGATCTTGAACTTGGTGGCGGGTTCCCAGATGTCGGTCATCTCTTTGCGGGCGTAGCGCGGGATCATGGGGCGAGGCCTTTCGGTTGTAAGACGGGTCGCGGGCGTCATAGACAGATTGCGACCCGTGGTAAAGGTGACGGATATGCGAGCATTGTCGGACTTCGAAGGACGCTGGCGCGTGGCGCGCCTGATCGACGATCGGCTGGCCGGACGGCGCGGTCGGTTCGAGGGGACCGTGATCTTTGTCCCGGAGGGGGAGGGGTTGCGCTATCACGAGGCGGGCGAGTTGATCATGGACGGAGCGAAGCCGATGGCGGCGACCCGGGATTACCTGTGGCGAGAGGGCGAGGACGGGATCGAGGTCTTCTTCGAGGACGGGCGCCCGTTTCATACCATCGGCGAGATGGCATCGCATTGGTGCGACCCGGATCAGTATGACGTTGCCTATGATTTCAGCCATTGGCCGGATTGGCAGGCCACGTGGCAAGTGCACGGTCCGCGCAAGGATTACCGGATGGAAAGCCGCTTCGGGCGGATCTCGCCGTGAGATCCTTGGCGGCGCTAACATCAAGATGGCTTGCGCCGCTGCTCGCCCTGCGGCAAAAAGGCACGAAACATCAACCGGATTTCGGAGGGGGAGACCCATGGCAATCACGATGAACGACAAGGTGCTGGGCGAAGCGTTCGGCCCGACCGAGGGCACGGCGAAGATCGCCAAGGAGGTGGCACTGGTGGTCGCTGGCATCGCGCTGATGACGCTGGCGGCGAAGATTCGCGTGCCGATGTGGCCGGTGCCGATCACCATGCAGACCTTCGGCGTGCTGACCATCGGCACCGTTCTGGGCCTGCGTCTCGGGCTCTTTGCGATGGTGGGCTATCTCGCGCTCGGGATGCTCGGCGTTCAGGTCTTCACTGGTGAAAGCGCTGGTCTGGCCTATATGGCCGGTCCGACCGGCGGGTACCTTGTAGGTTTCGCGGTGGCGGCAGGTGTCATGGGCTACCTCGCGCGTCGCGGCTGGGACCGCTCGGTTGCCTCCATGGCGGGGGCCATGCTGATCGGCAACGCGATCATCTACGTCTTCGGCCTGGCAGGCATGTCGATGATCTTCCTCGCGGACAAGGGCGCGGCCTGGGTGCTTCAGTACGGCTTCACCAACTTCATGGTGGGCGACGCTCTGAAACTCGTGCTCGCGGCGCTGGTGGTGCCGGGCCTGTGGAAGCTGGTTGGCTCCAAGTAAGCCGCGCAAGCGACTGAAAACGTAATCGAACGGAAAGGCGCGGAGCGGGGCTTCGCGCCTTTTTCCGTGTTGCATGTCTCGATGGGGACGATTGGACTTAAGGGTGTGGAACGTTGCGCATCTTTGACTCAATGGGGCTGGTTTTCTGACTCCTGCCACGGCGCGGCGTCACGCGATTTTGGCCCAGTCGTCATGCACTTCTGACCCAAACCGGACCTTGGGCGCGGCGTGGGTCAAGGGCCGTTAAGCGGGACTATGCTGCCATTGGCCTGAATACATCGAAAAGCTGCTCTTGCACCTTCTCAAGACGTGCTGGGGTCAACCGAAGCTAGGTACTGCTCTCCCCACTTACTGATTTGGTCAATCACGGGCGAGACGCTTATGCCGATGTCTGTCAGCGAATATTCGACTTTTGGCGGGATTGTCGCGTAAGGGACGCGGCGCACGATGCCGTGGCTTTCGAGATGCTTGAGTTCCTTGGTGAGCATTCGTGTCGAAATCCCTGGCACGGACCGTTCCAGTTCCTTGAAACGGAGCGTCCCACGCGCGGACAACACGTAGAGAATGGCAAACTTCCAACGCCCTTCCAACACACTCATTGCGAGGTGAAACGGGCATTCCATGTAGTCTTCGAAAGATTTTTGAGTCATCGATCACCCTTACTTTCCGCAATAGTTACCTTTGTGTTCCTAGGAACCTAAAGTGTCCCTTCTTGCAGATTGTTACCATCATCTGCACCTTCTCTAAAGGAAATGTCAGGAGAACCCAAATGTCGAACAAGGATACTGTTACCGCCTTCGTGGAAGCCATGCGTCGGTCCGATGTTGAAACGCTTAGCTCTATGATCACAGAGGATTTTAGTTGGTGGATAGCAGGCAAGCAGGCTTATCTGCAAACAGCTGGTGAACATGACCGGGCGTTTTTTCTGGGCTTTTTTGGCAGCGGCGGCGAGATGTTCCCGAATGGTGCCGATTTCGCTGTGACCGGTATGGTGGCAGAGGGGAATAAGGTCGCGGCAGAGGCACATATGACTGCGACGACCGCAACGGGTGCGGAATACAACAACATGTATCATTTCCTCTTTGAGATTGCGGATGGACGGATCAAACGGATGAAGGAGTATATGGACACACATCATGCAAAAGTGACGTTCGGCCTGTGATGACGGAAAGCAAAATGGATATGAACGGCAAGACGGCATTGATCACCGGGGCCAACACGGGCCTTGGCTTCGAGATAGCGCGCGCATTGGCAACGCGCGGGGCGCAAGTGATCGTTGCAGGCCGGAACGAGGCCAAAGTGCAGACCGCGATAGACCGCATAAAGGACGAGGCACCGGACGCGTGGCTTGAAGTCGGGCTTGTCGATCTGAACGCTCTAGCTTCTGTAAAAGATTTTGCCACCAGGATTGCCAATACACACACCCGTTTGGATATCCTGGTCAACAATGCGGGCGTCATGGTGCCGCCCGCCGGAACAACGCAGGACGGCTTTGAAACCCAGTTTGGTGTCAATTTTGTCGCGCATTTTGCACTCACCGGCCACCTTATCCAACTGCTGAACGCGGCGCCTGCTGCACGCGTCGTGACCCTGTCCAGCATCGGACACCGAGGCGCAGTTTTGGACTTTGACAATTTCCAACTGGAAAAACCTTACGATCCTTGGCGCGAATATGGCCAAAGCAAACTCGCCGATCTTGTCTTCGCGTTAGAGCTTGATCGTAGATTGCGCGCTAAAGACAGCTCTGTTCGCTCCCTTGCCGCCCACCCGGGCGTGAGCCAGACCGACCTGACCCGAAACCTTGGTGACATTCCAGCAGGCATCAAAATGATGTCGCCCGCCGACGGAGCCGCGCCAGCACTTGTAGCGGCAACAGACACGCACGTCGAGGGAGGGCAATACTGGGGGCCTGACGGGCCAGAAGAACGCTCAGGAACACCCGGGCTTGCGATTGTTGACGCCGCCGCTCTCAAAGATGGTGTCGCGGAACGCTTATGGGATTGGGCCGAAAAGGCGACTGGGACCAAATATCCGCAATAGGCATAGACGCAAAGCGGTCATTTAGACGCGCCGCGGCATCGGGTAACATGGGCTCAAACCAGTCATTCGCTGCATTTCGCCGGAATGCCCGGTTCTTGGGATGAGGCCAGTTGTTGACGCAAAGGTCAACTTCTCCTCCGTCTAACGGAGGACCTGTCAGTAGCCGTCGCCGCCCTGCTGTTGCCATGGCTGGATGAGGTTGCCGAAGCGGGTGAAGCGGCCCTCGAAGCTGAGTTCCACGGAGCCGATTGGGCCGTGGCGCTGCTTGCCGATGATGACCTCGGCCTTGCCGTGCAGGCGCTCCATGCGTTCCTGCCAGGCCGCCATTTCCTCCAGCCGGTCGTCGGACGGTTTTTCGCGTTCCACGTAATATTCCTCGCGGAACACGAACATGACCACGTCGGCGTCCTGCTCGATCGACCCGGATTCGCGCAGGTCCGAAAGCTGCGGGCGTTTGTCCTCGCGGCTCTCAACCTGGCGGGAGAGCTGGGAGAGGGCCACTACGGGAATGTTCAATTCCTTGGCGATGGCTTTCAGGCCCATCGAGATTTCCGCGATCTCGTTCACCCGGTTTTCAGCGGTCCCGCGCACGAGCTGGAGATAGTCGACGAAAAGCACGTCGAGCCCATGTTCGCGCTTCAAGCGGCGGGCGCGGGCGGCAAGCTGCGCGATGGGCAGGGCCGGGGTGTCGTCGATGAAGAGCGGGCAGGCTTCGAGCGCCTTGGCGGTTTCGGCAAACCGGCGAAACTCGGCCTCGGTCATATCGCCGCGCCGGATTTGCTCGGACGGCACTTCGGAGGCCTCGGACAGGATACGGGCGGCGAGCTGTTCGGCGCTCATTTCGAGCGAGTAGAAGCCCACGACGCCGCCGGAAATCGTGCCTTCGGTCCCGTCGGGTAATTTGCCCTTCTTGTAGGCCTTGGCGATGTTGAAGGCGACGTTGGTGGCGAGCGAGGTTTTCCCCATCGACGGACGGCCCGCGAGGATCAGGAGGTCGGAGCGGTGCAACCCGCCCAGTTTCTTGTCCATGTCTGTCAGGCCCGTGGAGACACCGGCCAGCCCGCCGTCACGCCGGTAAGCAGCGTTGGCCACGTTGAGCGCGTCGGTGACGGCCTTGGTGAAGCTCTGGAACCCCGAGGTCGACTGACCGGTTTCGGCCAGTTTATAAAGCGTTTGCTCGGCCTCGACGATCTGTTCCTCGGGCGGGGTTTCGCTCTCGAACGTGCGGGCGCGGGCGGCGATGTCGCCCCCCAGCCGGATCAACTCGCGCCTTTGGTGCATCTCGTAGATCAGCGTGGCATAGTCGCGCGCGGCGAAAGAGGAAATCGCGGCACCGGCGAGGCGGGCGAGATACTGGGGCCCACCAAGCTCCTGAAGCCCCTCGTCGTCCTCCATGAAGGCTTTGATCGTCACGGGCGAGGCCAGCGCGTTCTTGGAAATCCGCTGCTCGGCGATGCGGTAGATGCGTTCGTGGACCGGCTCGTAGAAATGTTCTGGCTTAACGATCTGGGCGATGCGGTCGTAAATGTCGTTGTTGGTGAGGATCGCCCCGAGAAGCTGCTGCTCGGCTTCGACGTTGTGCGGCATCATGTCCTTGAGCTCGCCAGCGTCTCCGCCGTCGTTACCAGAGCCGTTGCCGCCGCCAGATTGTTCGTTGATCCTCGAAATCTCGTTCATTTTGGTCCCCAGATGATCCGCAGGGTGTATCCAGTCCCTGCACATCTGTGCAATCTTGATATCTCTGTGGATAACCCTGATCCTACCAGATGAAGGGGGCGCCGCAAAGCGCCCCACATCATTTTGAGAAATCCGGCGAGGTCATGCGCGAAATTTATGCGCTTTTGTGGGCGTCCTGCCACGCACGCGGGTCGTTCAGGAAGCTTTCGACCTCGGCCAGGGTTTCGGCCGGGAAAATGGCTTGGGATCTGGCTTCGGCCAGCACGTCCCACCATGTGCAGAGCGCGTGTAGCTGAACCCCATGATCGCCAAGGGTTTTCTCGGTTTCCGGGAAAATCCCGTAGTAGAAGATCACCGCCGTATGGCCGCAGGTCGCCCCGGTTTCGCGAATCGCGTCCACGAAAGAGAGCTTGGAGCCACCGTCGGTGGTCAGGTCTTCGACCAGCAGAACGCGCTGGCCTTCGGACATGTCGCCTTCGATCCGGGCGTTGCGGCCGTAACCCTTGGGTTTCTTGCGCACATAGGTCATGGGCAGGCCCAAACGTTCCGCGACGAGCGCGGCGAAGGGGATGCCGGCGGTTTCACCGCCCGCGATGTTGTCAAAGGCCTCGAAGCCCGCGTCACGCATGACCGTAACGGCCAGGAAATCCATCAACGTGGAGCGGATGCGCGGATAGGAGATCAGCTTGCGGCAGTCGATATAGGTCGGCGAAGGCAGACCGGACGCGAGGATGAACGGGTCTTCGGGCCGGAAGTTCACCGCGCCGATCTCCAGCAGCATCCGTGCCGTAAGGCGGGCGATTTCGGCTTTGTCGGGGAAGGACGTGGGGATCATATCGGTTCCTTTAGCTGACGGACCAGTGGAGCGGCTGGCCCGGGTCGAAGACGGTGACGGTGTCCGCGCCGGCGGCGATCTTTGTGGGCAGGTCGATGGCTGGGCCCTTGGTGAGCGTGAGGGTGTCTTCGCTCACCGGGAGACCGTAGAATTTCGGGCCGTTGAGCGACACGAATGCCTCGTATTTGTCGAGCGCGCCCTTGGCCTCGAATACCTCGGCGATGCAGGAGAGAGCGATTGGCGCGGTGAAGGCGCCTGCGGCGCAGCATTCGGCCTCTTTCTTGTGGGTCGGGTGAGGGGCGCTGTCGGTGCCGAGAAAGGCGCGGTCGAACCCGGAGGTGGCGAGGTCCACGAGAGCGTCGCGATGATCGCGGCGTTTGAGGATCGGAAGGCAGTAGTAATGCGGGCGCATACCGCCCACGAGCATGGCGTTCCGGTCGAGCATGAGGTGCTGCACCGTGATCGTCGCGCCGAGGGTTTCGTCGCCCGCGCGCACGTAGTCTGCGGCCTGTGCGGTGGTGATGTGCTCCATCACGACCCTGAGGCCGGGGCTCGCGCGGCGGACAGGGTCGAGCACGCGGTCGATGAAGACGGCCTCGCGGTCGAAGATGTCGATGTCTGGATCTGTGACTTCGCCGTGGACACAGAGTGGCAGGCCGATTTCGGCCATGGTTTCCAGCACGCCGCGCACCTTGTCGAAGTCGGTGACCCCGGAGGCGGAATTCGTCGTCGCCCCGGCAGGGTAGAGTTTGACCGCCTTGATCAGCCCGCTTTCGGCTGCGTTGCGCACATCGACCGGGTCGGTGTCCTCGGTCAGGTAGAGCGTCATCAGAGGTTCGAAGCTCATGCCCTCGGGCAGGGCGGCCATGATGCGGTCGCGGTAGGCTGCCGCGTCGTCGCCCGTGACCACCGGGGGCACGAGGTTCGGCATGACGATGGCGCGGCCGAAATGGCGGGCGGTTTCGGGCAGAACGGCTTTGAGCATCGCGCCGTCGCGCAGGTGCAGGTGCCAGTCGTCGGGGCGGCGGATGGTCAGGCTTTGGGTCATGGGACGGGATTAGCGGCTCGCGGGGGCGGTTTCCAGTGGGAAAGAGGGCGCTATCAGGCTAGGGCGCTTGTTTTGCGATCTGCGCCGCTCTCTGCCCGTAGCCGATCAACCGTTTGGCGTGATCGAGCGAGAGCGCCTTGGCGGGGGGCGCTATGAGGAGGCGACCGAAGAGGGCGCGGTTGGGTTCCTCCAGCATGAGCTTGTCGAAGCGCTCCTTGCGCCAGAGGACCGCCGAGGCGTGGAGCTCTGCGAGGGGATCGTCGGCCATGAGGCGCTCCAGCCACGGGTCGCGCAGGCTGTCCGATTGCCGGATCGAGGTGTCCTCTTCCGCGACCCAGTTCCGTTCGGTCCAGTAGTCCAGCCCCAGGGCGTCCGCCTCGTGCACGGCGCGGCCCCGGTCGCGTTTGACGATATAGCTTTCCATCGCGCCCAGGGGATAGTGGTTGAGCTGGACCAGCCCGTAGTTCGGTCGGCCATAGGGGGAGAAGATGCCGCCCTTGTGAAAGCGCGGGCCAAGGTCGCGGCCTTCGCCATCGAACCAGCGGGTGTGCTCCACCTTGTCCGCGTCCGGCGCGCGGGGACGGTGGACGCCAAGTTTCTTGTAGGCGCCGTGGTTGCGGTAGAGCGTTTTGAACATCGAGGCGCGCCATGGCCAATACAGGATTTCCGGCGCGGCCTTGGTGAATTGCGCCGTGATCGGCGCATCGCGGAAGGCCACCGCGCCGCCGTTGCCGAACAGTCTCCAGGTCAGCGTGATGGCGTCCGCGTCGGGCAGGGCAGAAATAAGCGCGGCGAGGGTGTGGTCGCCGGTGTGGATATTGACGAATTCGTCCACGTCGAGCGCGCAGAGCCAATCGGCTTCGCACACGGACGGGTGTTTGTCGGCGAGTTTCAACCCGGTGAACTGGATGCCACCTTCGTCGTAGGGGCCATCGTTTCGGATGTGGTGCACGGGCGCGATCTCGGCCAGCCGGTCGAGCATCGCATCGGTGCCATCCGTGCAGTCGTTGGACAGCACCACCAGATCGGTGAACCCGATCCCGAGGTGATGCGCCACCCATTCGACGAGGAACGCGCCCTCGTTCTTGACGGTCAGAACGGCGGTGGCGCGCATTACCAGTCCTTCTTGAACGTCACGACACGTCCCTGACTGCCGCGCGGGAAATAGGCGAGGCCGTTGCGGTGCATGGCGTCGAAGACCCTGCGCGTGCCGTCCTCGCCCAACCATTTCGGGTGGAGCGAAATCACGGCCAGTCGGATGCCGGGCAGTTTGGCTTTTTCCAGAATGGCTGCTCCCCCGCCGACAACGTCGCAGACGAGCACATTGGCTTTGAGATCTTTCCAGACCGTGTTGATATTATGGACCTCGACCTCGCAGCTCTCGACCACGGGGTTCGCGTCGGTTTCGCGGTCGTCGTCGAGGGACGAGGACAGGGTATTCTGGCGTTGGTAGAAGGTGGCCTTGCCTTTGCGGGTACCGATGGCGGCCTCTTCGACGGTGACGTTGGTGATGGCATTGAACTTGTGAACTTCACGCATGTAGGCGGCCAGCGCCGGGTGCGGTTCGTAAGAGGTGACATGGGCGGCCTTGCAGCCTTGCGCCATCACCGAGGACAGAAACCCGATACCGCCACCGATGTTGAGCACCGTATCCTCCGGTTTGACCTGTGGCCGGAGGGCATCCGCCTCGGTGCGCTGAAAATTCCGGCGACGCAGAGCGCGGCGAAACCTCGGCTCCAGAATGTCGGAGGTCAGGGGGAATCTGATCCCGCGGCTTTGAACGTAGTCCTTGTCCGCGGCATTCGCCTCGGGCTGTGGCGCGGCTTTCGCATCGCCCTTGTCGATGTGGACCTTGATGGTCCGCTTTTCATCCAGTCCCATAGTCTCGCTCCTAAAATGACTGCGTGACGTCCCCCGTTAACTTTCCATGTCGAGCGTCAGCGCAAAGGCCACCCGCTCCATCTCCGTCAGTTTGGTTTCCAAGGCTTGTGCAAAAAGCTCTTTGAATTCAGGTGTGTTGTGTAGCTCTGTCGCCTTGTTTCTGTGCCAGGCGAAACCCTCATCATGCAGGCGTTTCAATTCCGCATCCTCGAAGAGCCGCGCCATTTCGGCGCGCACGCGCGGCACGTTTCGCTTGATCGTCACGTCGCGGTTGCCGCCCCAGTCCATCCGAACCCAGTAGTTGATCCCGATGGAGCGGTCGACATGGAGCGCGCGGCCGCGTTGGCGCTTGATGAGGAAGCTTTCGGCGGACCGCAGGGCGTAATGGTTGAGTTGCAAGAGATCGTAGCCGATGGTTTTCAGGTCCGAGCGCCACCCGTTATCCTTGTACTTCTCGGTCATCACCTGGCCGGAGCCGTTGACCCATTGCACCGCCTCGCGGTGTTCCTCGTCGAGCTTGTTGGGACGGTGACACGACAGCTTGCCGTAAGCCCCGATGTTCTTGGTCATGGTCTTGAAGCCCCAGGCGGTGTGGGGTTTCGGGCAGTATTTCGGCGCGGCGTCGTCGAACTGGTCGATCACCAGATCGTCTTTC
>DOUP01000227.1 GCA_003520545.1 Maritimibacter sp.
CCGGCTGGTTCCGGTGGCGGCGGCATGCCCGACATGGGCGGCATGGGCGGCATGATGTAATCAGCCGCGCAATCTTTGCCGCAAAGATTGAAGGGCCGGGTCATTCCCGGCCCTTTTTTCGTGTCTGCCCTCTGCGCGGTCTTAACAAGACGGCCCGCCGTACCTATGTAAAGGGGCGTAACATTTTGACGGGGGACGTCATGACACGCTTTATTCTTTTCTTCTTTCTCATTCTGGCTTCGCCGCTGGCCGCGCAGGACCGCGACGGGGTGTTCAGCTTTGGGGGTGACCGCTTCCAGGCTGGTCGGAGCATCAGCCCCGGCCCGGTCGAGGGTGACCTCTTTGCCGCGGGCAACCGGGTTTCCGTGCAGGGCGACGTCGGGGGCTCCGCGCATGTCGCGGGCCGCAAGGTGACCATTGACGGCGAGATTGGCGGGAACCTCTACGCAGCCGGGATGGATGTGGACCTTGACGGCGAAGTGCTGGGCAATGCCTCGCTCGCCGGGAACGGGGTGCGCGTGGGTGACCCGGTCGCAGGCAATCTGCGGGCCATGGGGTCCGATGTTGTCGTAACCGCACCCGTTGCTGGCAGCGCCATCCTTGGCGGTGAAACTGTTAGCCTCGATGCCGCCATCGCCGGTGATCTCGCCATCGGCGCAGAAGAGATGGATTGGGGCGCGGGAGCGCTGGTTCTGGGCCAGGTGCATGTCTACGTGAAGGACGGAGATACGCTTGAGGTGCCGGATCGGGTGGCCTCGGCTGACCGCGTGACGGTGCATCCGATGTCCGAATGGGACGAAAACATGCCCGAGGGCATGGAAGAGGATCGCCCCCGCGGCTTTTGGGCGCGTCTGGGTGGGCTCTTTGGTTCGGTGCTGATCACGGGCCTCTTCGCGACCGCCTTGGCTATCTTCGCACCCGGCTTCATGGCCGGCATCCGCGAGCGGGTCATCGAGACGCCGGGTCGGAGCCTGTGGATGGGCGCGCTGGCGCTCTCTGCCGTGGCCGGGTCCACGGTCGTGCTCGCCATGACCGGTATCGGCATCTTCATCGCACCGCTGTCGATCTTCGCGGCCCTGCTGCTTGGATGTCTCGGATATGTGATCGGCGCCTACATCATCGGCGTCTGGGCGCTTACCCTGACGGGGCAATCGGCGCCGGACAGCCATGCCGACCGGGCAATCGCAGCCTTTGTCGGCGCGGGTCTCTTGACCATCGCCGCTCTGGTGCCTTTCATCGGGTGGTTGGCCGTGGTTGCGGTGCTGCTCGTTGGCATCGGTGGACTGGCGGTTCGCGTGGTTCAACCCGGATTTTTCACCGAGGCATAATGCACAGAGACACGCCCCTTCGCCGCGCCCTGGCCGCAAGCCTTGGCGCGGCGCTGACACTCACGGCGCTCGCCACACCGGCACGCGCCGATTGTGTCGTGCTGCTGCATGGTCTGGCCCGCTCGCCCGCTTCCATGCTGGTCATGGCCGAAACCTTGCGGCAGTCTGGATACACGGTCGTCAATCAGGACTACCCCTCGACCGACGCGCCCATCGAAGAGCTGGTCGAGGCCGTGCCGCAGGCGGTGATGCAATGCCCGGCGGGGGTGCCGGTGAACTTCGTGACCCATTCCATGGGGGGTATCCTGGTGCGGGCCTGGCTGGAGGCCCACCGCCCGGCCATCATGGGCCACGTCGTCATGCTGGCCCCGCCAAACCAGGGCACGGAAGTCGTGGACGGATTTCGTGACCTCGCGCCGTTCGAGTGGATGATGGGTCCGGCCGGGTTGCAGCTTGGCACCGGACCGGGATCCACGCCGAACACGCTTGGCCTGCCGCGGTTTGAGCTCGGCGTGATCGCGGGGAACCGGTCCCTGAACCCGATCCTGTCGTCGATGATCGACGGTGCGGACGACGGCAAGGTCTCGGTTGACTCCACCCGTATTCAGGGCATGGACGACCATATCGTCCTTCCGGTCACCCACACCTTCATGATGTCGAACCCGCTGGTCATCGCAGAGGTCATCACGTTTCTTGAAACCGGAGCTTTCGATCACTCTCTGACCTTGGCGGACGTGATCGAAAATGTCGCCCGCGAGGCCGGATACCGGGACTAGACCCTGGTCAGACCCGTGGGAGCCGGACGACGGCGCCGGGGTCGATGCCGACCGAACAGGGCGCTTCGCGCAGGGCGCTTTGCAACGCGGCCCGCAGATCATCCTCGGTCTGGGGCATCCCGTTTTCCTGGGCGAATTGGATCAGGTCACTCAAAACAGCGACGAACCATTCGTAATTTTGAGATTTGGTCACTGCTTGTCTCCATCGGGTAATGTCTGTGTCCCGGACATAAGTCCTGTCCTTCATTTCGGACGAGAAACATGACTCAGATCAAGACATTTAGGCAATAAAATTCTTTAATCTGGCGGGTTTGGTTGCCGATAGCCCGACAAAAAAACAGTGTGGCGTCGTCATAATATCCCGATCTCGGCCAGCGCGGCCTCCATTTCGACCGGAAGATCGCTGTCTCCGTCGCGGGACTTTGGCAGATCCCTTGGCGCATCATCGGGCGACAGATAACGCCAGCCCTGGAACGGGCGGCGCGGGGCCGAGTTTGTACGGACCACCTCTTGCCCCAGAACGATGCCGCAGCGGCGGATGCCATCCTCGCCGATCACCTCGTCCAGCCGCACGATGGATTGCCGTGCGAGGATCAGGCCTTTGAACACCCAGTAGAGCGATCCGCCATTCAAAAGCTCGGGTTCGCGTTTTGGCCACATGCGGGTCACATGGCGGGGCTGATAGCTCTCGTCGCCCCCCGCACGCAATACCTGCCAAGCGATCAGGTCTTCGACCTTTTCCGCGCCGACGCAGAGTTTGACCAGATTTACATGGCTCACAGGCAGCTTCCCCGAAATATGCCACGCCGCTACATCTTCGGTGTCTCGCGGCGTGACTCACCCAAATGTTCTGTTATATTAGGTCTTCCCCGGCGGCCCACGCAACCGGGGGCCAGCCATAAGACCGATCACATAACCGTTCAAAAAGGACGTGCCATGACCCCTTTCGCCGCTCCCATCGCCGAGCAAATTTGGGATATGAAATACCGGCTGAAAGAGGCGGACGGCACGGCGCGGGACAAGTCGGTCGAGGATACCTGGCGGCGAATCGCGCGGGCGCTGGCGACGAGCGAGCCGGAACAGGAAACGCGATTCTACGACGCCCTGGCGGATTTCAAGTTCCTGCCGGCAGGCCGGATCACGGCGGGCGCGGGCACCGCGCGCAACGTGACGTTGTTCAACTGCTTCGTCATGGGCACGATCCCCGACAGCATGGGCGGCATTTTCGACATGCTGAAAGAGGCCGCGCTGACCATGCAGCAGGGCGGGGGGATCGGATACGATTTCTCAACCATCCGGCCGCGCGGCGCGGATGTGCTGGGCGTCGCGGCGGATGCCTCCGGGCCGCTGTCGTTCATGGATGTCTGGGACGCTATGTGCCGCACGATCATGTCGGCAGGCTCGCGGCGCGGGGCGATGATGGCGACGATGCGTTGCGACCACCCCGATATCGAGGATTTCATCACCGCCAAATCCGATGCGGCACGGCTGCGCATGTTCAACATGTCCGTATTGGTCACCGATCCGTTCATGGAAGCGGTCAAGGCCGACGGGTCGTGGGATCTGACCTTCGGCGACAAGGTCTATCACACCGTCAGGGCCCGTGACCTGTGGAACAAGATCATGCAGGCCACTTACGACTACGCCGAGCCGGGCGTGATCTTCATCGACCGTATCAACGAGATGAACAACCTCGCCTATTGCGAAACCATCGCGGCGACGAACCCCTGCGGCGAGCAGCCCCTGCCGCCCTATGGCGCCTGCCTGCTTGGGTCGATCAACATGGCGCGGCTGGTGGCGAACCCGTTCGAAGACGACGCGGCGCTGGACGGAGAGGCGCTCGCGGAGCTTGTCAGCACCGCCGTGCGCATGATGGACAACGTGGTGGATGCATCGAAATTCCCGCTGGAGGCGCAGGCACAGGAAGCCGCCGCCAAGCGCCGGATCGGGCTGGGTGTCACCGGGCTCGCCGATGCGCTTTTGATGCTGGGCTTGCGCTATGGGTCGGACGAGGCTGCGGCACAGACCGAAGTCTGGATGAAACAGATCGCGCGGGCCGCTTACCTTGCCTCCGTCGAGCTTGCGAAAGAGAAGGGGGCGTTTCCGCTTTTCGATGCCGACAAGTTCCTGGAGAGCGGCGCGCTTCGCGACATGGACGAGGATGTGCGCGAGGCGATCCGCGAACACGGCATCCGCAACGCGCTCCTGACCTCCATCGCGCCCACCGGCACGATCAGCCTCTACGCGGGCAATGTCTCAAGCGGGATCGAGCCTGTGTTCGCCTATGCCTACACCCGAAAGGTGCTGCAAAAGGACGGCACACGCACCGAGGAAGAGGTGGTGGATTACGCCGTTCAGATGTGGCGCGACAAGTTCGGAGACCGCGCGCTTCCGGACTACTTCGTGAACGCGCAAACGCTGGCCCCCGCCGATCACGTGAAAATGCAGGCCGCCGCGCAGAAATGGGTCGACAGCTCGATCTCCAAGACGATCAACTGCCCCGAGGATATCGGCTTCGAAGCGTTCAAGGATGTTTACATGCAGGCCTACGAGACGGGCTGCAAAGGCTGCACCACCTATCGCCCGAACGAGGTGACGGGGTCGGTCCTGTCGGTTTCGGAAGACAGCGATAAGGTCGCGGAAGGCGACCGGGGGCAGGGGGACGTGGTTTATATCTCCGAACCGCTCGACCGTCCGCAGGAGTTGGACGGGTCGACCTACAAGCTCAAGTGGCCCGATAGCGAGCACGCGATCTACATCACCATCAACGATCTTATCGTCGGTGGGCATCGTCGGCCGTTCGAAGTTTTCATCAACTCCAAGAACATGGAGCATTTCGCCTGGACCGTGGCCCTGACCCGGATGATCTCGGCGGTGTTTCGGCGTGGGGGGGACGTGTCCTTCGTGGTCGAGGAGCTGAAAGCCGTGTTCGACCCGCGTGGCGGCGCCTGGATGCAGGGCAAATACGTGCCATCCATCCTGGCCGCCATCGGCGCCACCATCGAGAAACACATGATCGCCACGGGGTTCATCGCGGGCGAGGGGATGGGGCTGAAAACCGACCCGACGGCGGAGGTCGTGAACATCGGCCATCGCCCCGGTCCAGCCTGCCCAAGCTGTGGCCAGTATGAAATGCGGATGGTCGAGGGCTGCATGACCTGCGCGTCCTGCGGCCATTCCAAGTGCGGTTGATGGGGGCCGACGCGCCACATCTGATACATTGCAATGGCGTGAGGAGGCGTCACGCCCGTTGAAACCGCGTGCCATACAGGTTACGGCGCGCGGAAATCCCTGTCACCGCCGACCCGAGGTCTCGCAATGCGCTTTCAGATCGACGTTGCCCTTCACTACCGTTTTGCCGTGCCGAACACGGTGTTTCTGACCGTTGAGGCGGCGCAGACCACCGGACAGGTCGTCGAACATTCCAGGATGCAGTTGGGCAATGCAATCGCCACCCGGATCAAGGGCGACGCCGACGTGGGCGAACGGATCTGGGCGCAGGTGCCGGGCGAGGAATTCGTCGTGACCTACGAGGCGCTGGTCGATGTAACGCGCAAGAGCGTCCCGCTCGACAGCTTGTCCGCAGTCCCGCTGCACGAAATTCCCGCCGAGGTCGCGCCCTACCTGCGCCCGTCACGCTATATCCAGTCCGACAAGTTCCATTCGCTGGTCAAGAAGCGGTTCGGTCATCTGGAGGGCGGGGCCAAGGTCGCGGCGATGCGCGATTGGATCGAGGACAACCTGTCTTACGTGCCGGGCAGTTCGGATGCCGACACCAACGTGCTGGAGACCTTTGCCGGACGCGAAGGCGTGTGCCGGGACTACGCGCACCTGATGTGCTCCATGGTCCGCGCGGCGGAAATTCCCGCGCGGATGGTCGCGGCCTATGGCCCCGATGTGACACCGCAGGATTTCCACGCGGTGACCGAGGTCTGGCTCGACGGGGCATGGCACCTGGTGGACGCGACCGGCATGTGTGACCCGGACGGCATGGCAATCATCGCCGTGGGGCGCGACGCTTATGACATCGCCTTCATGGACTCGCAGGTTCCGGCGACCATGCTGTACCTGTCGGTGAACGCGCAGCGGGTGTGAGGGGAGCCGAACCCCGCCGGGGCCGCCATTTGGCTTGCCGGGGCAGGGGGGGGCACGCTAAAGCGTCCCGCCTTTTACCTGAGACGGGATGAGGCGGGACGCAGCGCAACATATGAGCGTTTCGCGCGTTCTGCCCAAAACTGGTGTTGCAGGTTTTGGGCAGAACGCTTTAGGGATGCCCAAACGCCAAACACCACGAGGGTTCCATGCGCCTGTCCCGCTATTTCCTGCCGGTTTTGAAAGAAACACCCGCCGACGCCCAGATTGCCAGCCATCGCTTGATGCTGCGGGCGGGCATGATCAAGCAACAGGCGGCAGGGATCTATTCGTGGTTGCCGCTGGGTTACAAGGTCCTGATGAACATCGCCAGGATCGTGCATGAGGAACAGCAGCGCGCCGGCCACATCCCGCTTCTGATGCCGACACTGCAATCGGCGGACCTCTGGCGGGAGTCGGGGCGGTATGACGACTACGGCGAAGAGATGCTGCGCATCACCGACCGTCACGGGCGTGACATGCTCTATGGTCCGACCAACGAAGAGATGGTGACGGACATCTTCCGCAGTCACGTCGGGTCCTACAAGGACCTGCCGCTGACGCTCTATCACATCCAGTGGAAATTCCGCGACGAGATCCGCCCGCGCTTCGGCGTGATGCGAGGGCGCGAGTTCTACATGAAGGACGGTTACACCTTCGACCTGACTCGCGAAGATGCGTTGCACGCGTACAACCGCCACTTGGTCAGCTACCTGCGCACCTACGAACGTATGGGCCTGCAAGCGATCCCGATGCGTGCGGACGGCGGGCCGATCGGGGGCGACTACACCCACGAATTCCTCGTGCTGGCCGAAACCGGCGAGAGCGAGGTGTTCTATGACAGCGAGATCACCGACCTGAAATTCGGTGACCGCGAGATCGACTATGACAACGTGGAAGAATGCCAGGCCGTGCTGGAGGAGTTCACCTCCCGCTACGCGCGCACGGATGAAACCCACGACGAGGCCGTTTTCAACGAGGTGCCCGAAGAGCGGCGTCGCGTGGCGCGTGGCATCGAGGTCGGGCAGATTTTCTATTTCGGAACCAAGTATTCCGAATCCATGGGCGCGAGTGTTCAGGACAAGGACGGGAACAAGGTTCCGGTCGAAATGGGCTCTCACGGCATTGGCGTTTCGCGGCTTGTCGGTGCCTTGATCGAAGCCAACCACGACGAGAACGGCATCATCTGGCCCGAGGGCGTGACGCCGTTCCATTGCGGCATCGTGAACCTGAAGCAGGGCGACGCGGAGGCCGACGCGGCCTGTGAAGACCTCTACAAGGCGCTTACCGCGGCCGGGCTGGAGCCGCTTTACGATGATCGCAACGAACGGGCAGGCGGCAAGTTCGCGACCATGGACCTGATCGGTCTGCCGTGGCGGATCACCGTCGGGCCGCGTGGTCTGAAAAATGGCGTGGTCGAGCTGACCTCGCGCCGCACCGGCGAGAGCGAAGAGCTGGCGCCGGAGATCGCGGTGAGCCGGATCAAAGAGATCTACGGCGTCTGATATGGCGCGCCTGCGCCTCCGTCCCGCGTCCGGTGCGGGTGCCGGGGCCGGGCGCTTGTCGTGTTCCTGCCAGGCCTACAACGCGGTGGCCATCGCGTTTCTCGCGCATAGCGTCGAGGAGCTTGCCGGGCTGCCCGCATGGGTCGCGTCGCTGCCAGTTTCCGTGGCGATCACGCAGGCGCAGATGTCCAACGCGATCATCTGGCTGGCCATTCTGGTGATCGTCGTGATGATTTTTGCCCGCTCGACGGTGGTCGCGTGGATACAGGTCGCCGCCACGGTCGTGGCGGGTGCCCTGCTTGCCAACGTGGTGAGCCATGTCGCGCTTTCGGCCATCACCTGGAGCTACATGCCCGGCACCGGAACCGCGCTTCTGCTCGTGTTTCCCGCTGCCGGATATCTCATCACCCATGCGCCGGTCCTCCCGCGCACCCGATGGGTGGCCGGACTTTCCGGCGCGGTGCTCATGGTGCC
This sequence comes from Maritimibacter sp., assembly GCA_003520545.1. GTDB lineage: Bacteria > Pseudomonadota > Alphaproteobacteria > Rhodobacterales > Rhodobacteraceae > Maritimibacter. The sequence continues at coordinate 8,215 of DOUP01000227.1, forward strand.
GGTCACATGGGCGGCACTTTGGCTCGCCTCTTGACCCGGCGGGGCCGGCCCCCGCACACTCGCGCGAAAAAACGGAGCAGACATATGCGGATCATCCCCTTGGCGGGCGGCCTTGTCGGCGCGCTCGCCCTGTCGCAGTTTCCCGAGTTCTCTCAACAGTATTTGCAGCGGCTTTCGGGTGCCGTGAACGAGCTCCGCGCGGTCACGGTGATCGTGGATGGCGCCGCTGCCGTGGCGGGCAAGACCCGCGAAGAAGCATTGGACGAATTGCGTTCGGGCAACTCTGCCCTGGTCTCGGACATGGGGGCAGGGCTGGCAGAGCGCGTCGAACGTTACGAACGCCTGCGCGGAGACTACGAGGCGCTGCGACCCGCGACCCCGGCGGGCCGTCTTGCCAAGTTCTATCGCCTGCGCGACCCGGAGCTTGTGCAGGCGACGTGGGAGCATTATCAACCGGCAGTGCCCGTGACCGTCGATGGAGCCATCACGGCGGGCGTTGGATTTGTGGCCGGTTGGGCCGTGATCGCGGGGCTTCTGTCCCTGATCCTCAGCCCGTTCCGCCGGTTGCGTCGAGCCTGAGGGGAAAACCATGCCGACGAAAATGAAATTTGCGCTCGCCTCCGCGGGGCTTTTGTTCCTGTTGCCGCTGCTTGCGGGCATCGTAAAGCTGCCCTTCGTCTGGCTGGCGGCGGTCTATGCCGTCTTCATCCTGAACGCGGTGATCGGGGCGAGCCGGATCGGCAAGCCGCTGTCCGAGTTGCGCGTCGTGCTCATCACCCAGGCGGTTATGGTCGTCATTTTCTGGGGCATCGGACGCTTCATCAACACGCTGACCATGGGCGAGCGTCCCGTCGAGATCACACCGCTCTGGATCGGCATTTTCGCCGTGATCGCCGTTGCGGCGATCGGTATCGGCATGGTCGCCTCCAGGCCTGAGAAAAAAGCTGCCGAAGAGACCAAAGGCTGACGCCTGCGTGACTTGACCCTTGCGCCCGCGCGCCGCAGGGTCGCGCGGACAAAAGGATGCCGAGATGAGCCAGAGCACAGCCCCCTTTTCCCGTTTCGAATGGATGATCGCCTGGCGTTACCTGCGGGCGCGCAAGGCCGAGGGGGGCGTGTCCACGATGACGTGGATCTCGCTGATCGGGATCACGCTCGCGGTTGCCGCGCTTATCATCACGTTGGCCGTGCGCACCGGGTTCCGCGCCGAATTCGTCGATACCATCCTGGGCGCGAACGGGCATGTTTCGGTGTATTCCCAAGGCGAGATCGACGACGCGGGCCAGATCGACCGCTCCATCACCGATTATGACGGCTGGGCCGAACGCATCCGTAGCGTCGAAGGCGTGACCCGCGCGGCCCCTGTCGTCAAAGGGCAGGTGATGGCCAACCATCTCGACAATAACACCGGGGTTCAGGTGTTCGGGATGCGGGGCGAGGATTTTGCCACGCTTCCACGCATCGCGGACCCCGAAACCTCGGTCGGATCGCTAGCGGTTTACGACAGTGGCATTGCTATCGGCTCCGGTGTTGCCCGCGATCTTGGTCTGGGTGTCGGCGGCAAGATCAAACTGATCTCGCCCAATGGCGCGCGCACCGCGTTTGGCGTGACCCCGCGCGTGAACGTCTATGACGTGGCCTATATCTATTCTGCCGGCCGCTACGACATCGACTCGACCCGCGTTTACCTCCCCCTCGAAGAGGCACAGAGTTTCTTCAACAAGGAAGGCACCGTGGACGAGATCGAGGTCATGGTGCTGGACCCGGAGGATATTCAGGACTACCTCCCCGCGATCCTCGCGGCGGCCGGTGAGAGGGCCGCGCCCTGGACATGGATGGACAGCGCGGGCGGGTTCCTGCGCGCGCTCAAGATGGAGGACAACGTGATGTTCGTCATCCTCTCGGTGCTGGTCCTGATCGCCTCCATGAACATCGTTTCGGGTCTCATCATGCTGGTGAAGAACAAGGGCAGCGATATCGGCATCCTGCGCACCATGGGCCTGACCGAAGGGTCGGTGCTGCGCATATTTTTCCTCTGCGGGTCACTCACCGGCATTGTCGGCACCATCATGGGCGTGATCGTTGGCGTGCTGTTCGCGACCTATATCGACCAGATATTCGCGCTGGTGGACTGGGTGTCTGGTGGCGGGGTCTGGGACCCTTCGGTGCGCGGCATCTATGCCTTGCCCGCGAAGCTGGAGCTGGGCGACGTGCTATCCGCGGTCGCCATGTCCTTGGGCCTGAGCTTCATCGTCACGATCTTTCCGGCGCGGCGCGCGGCACGAATGAACCCGGTGGAGGCGTTGCGTTATGAGTGAGGTGCTGAAGCTCGAAAGGATCGAAAAGATCTACAATAGGGGCGAACCGGGCGAGGTTTCGGTGCTCAAAGGTGCGGATATTGCAATTCAGCCGGGCGAGGTGGTGGCGCTGGTGGCCCCCTCTGGTGCGGGGAAGTCCACGCTTTTGCACATCGCGGGGCTGCTCGATACGCCGACCTCTGGCCGGGTGTGGATCGGGGGGGAGGACCTGACCGATCTGGGCGACAAGCGGCGCACGCAAACGCGGCGCTCCAAGGTCGGGTTCATCTACCAGTTCCACCACCTGCTGCCCGAGTTCACGGCGCTGGAAAACATCGTCCTGCCGCAGCTTGCCAACGGCGCGGGGCAGGCGGCTGCGAAAGACCGCGCGATGATGCTCCTGGACACGGTGGGCGTCGCGCATCGGTCGGATCACCGCCCTGCCGAGCTGTCGGGCGGGGAGCAACAGCGCGTTGCCTTTTGCCGGGCGCTCGCCAATGCGCCCGCGCTCTTGCTCGCCGACGAGCCGACCGGAAACCTCGACCCCGAGACCTCGGACCGGGTGTTCGGGGCGCTCATGACGCTGGTGCGCGAAACCGGGCTCTCGGCGCTGATCGCAACGCATAACCTGGACTTGGCCGCGCGGATGGATCGGATATTGGCTCTGGATAGCGGTGTGATCACACCTACCAAGTGAGACGTCAAAAACCGCTTGCCGAATCGAAAACACCCCCCAATCATTGATGCGTATTTTGGGGGATACGCTATATGTTGAAAAAATCCATTCGAAGAGCCGGGACCACTTTGGGCGCGGCGCTTCTGTCCATGACCATGTCTGCCGCGCCTGCCAGTGCCGACGAGGTGATCTCGACATCAAACCAAGCCACGCAACGCATCGTCGTTCGGGTCGATATTTCCGAGCAGAAAATGACGGTGATCCAGGGTGACAAACGGGTTCACACCTGGCCCGTTTCGACTGCGCGTCCGGGCAAGATCACGCCGCGCGGCACCTATCAGCCGCAGTTCTTTTCACCGAACCACAAATCGTCGAAATACAACAATGCGCCGATGCCGTGGTCGGTGTTCTATTCCGGCGACTACGCGATCCATGGCACCACCTCGGTCAACCAGTTGGGCGCGCCCGCATCGGCGGGCTGCGTGCGGTTGCATCCGGACAACGCCAAGGTGCTGTATTCGATGATCTACGAGACCGGCAAGAACGACGCTTTCATCGTCGTTCAGGACTGATCCCGTTTTCGCTCCGGGCCCGATGGAAACCGGGCGCTATGTCTTCTGGGTGAGCCAGACACCGATGGCCATGACCGTGATCCCTGCGGCACGTGTCAGGGAGATCGGCGAAGCTTTCGCGCCAAAGAGACCGTATTGGTCGATGAGCGCGGCGGAGATGAGCTGGCCCAAGAGCACGAAAAACACGGCGTTCCCGATACCGAAATGCGGTGCGACCCAAGTGATCGAGAGCACGTAGAAGGCCACGAAGACGCCCGCGAGGTAGAGGTGTTTCGGAGCTTCCGGAAGCTTTGCCAAGGCTTGCGGTCCGCTGATCAATGCGGCCACGACACCTATGGCAAGGGCCACTGAAAACAGAACCACGCCCGTCGCGAAGGGATTGCCGATCTTCTGACCGAGCCCGGCGTTGAGCGCGGCCAAGATCGGAATACCGATGCCAGCCGCCAGCATTGTAAGCGCATAAACCGCCGTCTGGTTCATGGGATCATGTAGGTGGCGGTTGCCGTCGCCACGTCCTTTTCCGAGGGCAGGGCGCGCATCATGGCGCGGGCAAAGAGCACGGCGCGACCGGCGCGCACCACTTCGGCGTGGCAGGAAATCCGCTCGCCCGATCCGGGGCGGAGAAATACCGTGTCGAGATTGGTGGTCGCAACCGGTTTGAAGCCGTCGAAATGTCCGGCCACGGCAAAGACCATGGCGGTATCCGCGAGTGCGGCCAGAGCCTGTCCCGACACGATCCCGCCGACCCGCGCAATCTCGTCGGTGACGGGGATGGAAAGCGTCGCGCCGGTGTCCCCGATGGCGTCCACGCGGATGTCGAGCGCACGCACCCAGGGGGCGAACATCTCGTCGAGCAGGGTTTGGGCATCAGTTGGTGTCATGCGGTCACCATGACCCCGCTCGGGGCGACTGACAAGCCCTGGGGGTCAGCCTGTTCTGACCCAAGAATGCCCGCGTTCAGGCCCGCGATACTGCGTTGCCTTTCGGATCAATGCCCGGCCATCGTTCCTGCTGTCTTGGCCACCGCGCCCGCCGTGGCCGCCACCGCGTCCGACGTCACAAGCGAATACCCGGTGATCCCCGTGGCGACGATGACCAAAACCCCCATCACCACGAGCAACCCGTCGCGGGTCACCATGCCGACCGCCAGAAGCGAAACGGTCGCGCCCAGCATGGACGAGGTGAACGGCAGCACCTCCAGAAGCGGCATCACGGCGCCCGAGAGGAAGGCGAGGAGTTGCGGAACGAGCAGGAATGGCCTTTCGACAAGAGCGCGGAGCCTGACCCGCGTGATCCGGTCCAGAAACCGGGCAATGGGCGTCAGCCAGTCGAAGGCTTTCGCAAGACGTGCCTCGGGAATGGACCGGCGCATGATCCAATCCGGCAGCCAGACGTGCGCCCGACCAAAGAGCATCTGGATCGCAATCAAGGCGATGGAAATTCCGCAGATGGAGGACAGGAGGGGAATGCCGCTCGCGGGGGTGACGACCACGAGGGCCGGCACAAGTAAAAGAGGTGCAAAGGACGCCCGCCCCAAGGCCTCGACCACGTCGCGCACGGACACCTTGCCTTCGTGCAGGCCGTTGCGCGCCCGCTCGATCACGTTCTCGACGCTTTCGGCGCGCGTGTCACTTGGGTCTTGTTCATCCGTGCAGGGCGCGACCGAGGCGCTTTCGTCTGTCATTGTCTCCGTCCTTCCAAGGTTAACCCCGAAGCGATGCAGCGGGTTCCCATGAAAGGGCGCGCAGAGGCGACGGATCGCTCGGGAACCTGCGAACAGGGTCCCGCGTTGGAGGCGAAACGCAAAGGAGAGACACATGACCGACCTCAAGCAAGCCAAAACCGCCCCCACCGATCTGTTTTGGGGCACCGCCGACGACACCCGCTTCGGGATGCTGGGGGTCGAAGGGTCCGGCCAGCACATGCAACCCATGACGCATTTCGTCGACCGCGACGCGAAGGCGCTTTGGTTCTTTACCAGCATCAAGACCGACCTCGCCCATGCCGTCGGCTCCGGTGCGAGGGCTCATTTCTGCATCGTGAACAAGGGTCAGGACGTGCAGATCTGTGCGCAAGGTCAGATCAAGAAGGTGGAAGACACCGCCAAGCGCAAGGAGTTGTGGAACCCGGTCGCGGGGGCATGGTTCGAAGACCACAACGACCCGGCGCTGGTCTTGCTGAAGCTGGAACTGGCCGATGCCGCCATCTGGGCCTCGACCGACAGCGCCTTTGTCTTCGGTTGGGAAATCGCCAAAGCCCACTTGACGGATGACAACGACCCGGACGTCGGCACCCACACCGTCATCAATTTCTAAACCTGCCTGACGTCTCTCTTCCGGGGGGCATCCGTGGCTTGCGCGGCTACTGGAACGGATCGGCGCGGCCACCGCCACCCGCGAAAGGATCGGTCCCGCCGCTCTTCATGTAGTGCTCGGTGCAGGCGATGACCTCCTGAATGGCGATATTGGTGGATTTGAGCGAGAAATCCCCGAGCTCGTTACCGTTGTAGTCCCACACCATGTGGACCGAGCGCCGAAACTCCCGCAGGAACCTGGCGGAACTGTCCGAGGTGGCCGGGAACAGGTTGTAGAGCCCGCGGCTCCCCTCGACCTCCATCCCGTACATCGTGACCTCCCACGGTGCGCGCCGGTCGAATTGCACATCCACCTGGTAGGGCTGATCCACCGCGAGCGACTGCCATTTCTCGTTCAAGAGCGCGACCCGCAGACCGAGGTTCTGGGTGGTCGTGTCCAGCCCGATGAACACGTAGGTTCCGTTCTGGAACTGCGCGATGGCGGAACAACCGCCGTATTCCTGAAGGTAATTGACCTCCCACCAGCCGACCGACTTCCAGAATGCATCCTGCGCCAAGGCAGGCGAGGCGATGAATAGCCCCAAGACGATTGCTAAAATACGCATGACGACCCCCTTCTCTCGGGAAATCCTAGCAAGCGATCGGAAAATCGCAAAATGTTTGAAGTAATGACTTACCGGTGGCCCCGCGTTACCATGGCGAAAAACAAGGGAGCAGACATGAAACACCTGATCTACCTGTCGCTGACCGCCCTGACCGCCGCCTGCGGGCTGGAGGCAATGGACAGGGCACCCGAGACCTCGGGGGCCGAGCTTTACGGCGCCTATTGCGCGGGCTGCCACGGCACGGATGCCACGGGCGGCGATGTGATCGCGGGCAAACGCGCCCCGAACCTCACCACGCTCAGCCGTCGTCACGGCGGTGATTTCCCGACCGCCTACGTGATGTCCACCATCGACGGCTACGCGCGGGACAACACCCACGGTCCGATGCCGGAATTTGGGGAGCTTCTGGGGGGCGACATGGCCAGCTGGACCGACGAAAACGGCACGCCGACCCCGACGCCAGCGGCGCTTCTCAGCCTTGCCGAATACCTCGAAGGGCAACAGGTCTGAGACGGACTGGAACAGGGTGGCGAACTGCGCGTTGACAGGACAGGCAACCCTGAAAGGAGGCCAACATGTCAGTCGCAACAGTGACAGAGATTTCCGCAACCTCGACCAAAAGCTTCGACGACGCCGTGAAACAAGGCATCGCCCGCGCGGACAAGACCCTTCGTAACATCCGTGGCGCATGGGTGAAGGAAAGCAAGGTCAGTGTCGAGAATGGCGAGGTCACCGAGTACAAGGTCAACATGCAGGTGACCTTCGAACTCGATACATGACCGGACGTCACAGGCCGACCGCCGGTCGGTTCAAATGAAAAGGCCGGGCCTCAGCCCGGCCTTTGGTTTGTCAGGGGCCTAGTTCAACAGGTCCGACACGATCCCGATGGCCTCGACCACAACGGCGGTGTCCCGGAGAATGCGATAGATTTCGTCGTTCTGCCGCACGTAGATCTGATCGGCGGGCAGGGTCGGCAGGTCGTAAAGACCGGGATCGCGCACCACGACATATTCGCGGATCACACGCACGTCGCGCGCGTCATGGCGCTGCATCTTTTTCTGATGCCCCGGCGGCACCTTCCCGACGCCCCAGCCGGTGCCGTTGTTATGCCCGTTCGGCGCGGCAATGGCCGGGGTCGCCAGTGAAAGGGCGGTGAGGATGAGAAGCGGGGTCTTGATCCTGGGCATGGGGGTCTCCGGTTTTGTCTGGCGTTTGTCGCAGGTGTAACGCGGGAAGGCCGGAGGTGTTGCAGCGGTGTTTCGCCGTCGGCGAAAGGGTGCCGGGGGTGGTGGCCAAACCGTGGACCGCCCGTGACAACGCCCCGCGCTATCCACCCCATCACTTGTCGGCAAGCCGACAAGTGAGCGCCCGAACCGCCCCCACGGGGCGAAAGTGACAGAACAAAAAAGATCAATTCCACGATAACGGGGAGACAATGCGGCCTCGCGGAGAGGAGAATCTTACTAGCGGTAAGCTAAATTTTGCAGGGCCGATTGATAGCTGTTGATAAGCTGGAAAGTTGGTTGTGCATCACGCAAAAGGACCTCCCCATCAAAGCCGTCTTGGTCAGTGAGTCCACAAGCTTGCCTGACTAGCTTAACAGTATTGTCGGGAACATCGACTCCCTCTCCGTGATAAGCAATTGTCGCAAGAACCGTTTTCGTTGTCTCAACCTTATCACGCGACCAAAATCTTCGAACAGGTTTTCTTGAGACCTTGACTAGATCAATCGTTCCCTTGTTCGAATTGGCAAAAGAAAAGCCATTTTCTTCGACAATTTGCCGAAGCTGTCTAAACTTGATGGTCTTGTTTAGACGTGCCCGCTTTCTAGAGTTTTTCTCCAAGTAGCGTCCGAGATATAATATTTCAGCGTTTTTGGCCTTCTTTTTCCTCAACTCTTTGAGTGCAGATCGCCGTTGAATGGAATCGTCCGCAATTTCAACCATTAGGTCTTCGAACTCCTTCTCAGAGACTTTGATGATGCGGCCCATCCGATTTAGCTGCAGCAATGCGCACAGAAATGCGGTCCTTTTATTTCCGTCGTAGAAAGGGTGGTTCTTGATGATGCCAAACATGAGTGAGGCGATCTTTTGATAGTCGTTCTCGTAAATGTCCGCCGATCCATAGCCTGCGTACTGTCTCTCCACTGTAGATACAAACGTACCAATATCCTTCACTCCAATGCCGCCGAGTCCGTACCCTTCACGTGTGAAAAAATCCACAATACAGAAGTGGGCGTCTAATACGTCTTCGTAGCTTAATAGTGCGGTTGGTCGTTTATCTAAATGAAACTCTGGAAGAAGATTGGATTGCCTTTCGCGCTCTTCAGAAACCGCGCGTGACAACAAATAAATCATGGTATTTCCTCAAACATCCAACTCCTCAACGAACCGCGCGTTCTCCTGAATATACTGGAACCGTAGCTCCGGCTTCTTGCCCATGAGCCGTTCCACGAGGTCGCCGGTCTCGCCCGGTTCGTCCTCGTCGATGGTTACACGGATCAATTTCCGCGTCGTCACGTCCATCGTCGTTTCTTTCAGATCCTTCGCGTCCATCTCGCCCAGACCCTTGAAGCGCTGGACGTCGATCTTGCCTTTGCCGCCCAGACCTTTCTCCATCAGCGCGTCTTTTTCCAGATCGTCCGCCACATAGACCCGTTTGGCCCCCTGCGTCAGGCGATAGAGCAGCGGGCAGGCGAGGTAGAGGTGGCCCTGGTCAATCATCGGCCGCATCTGGGTGAAGAAGAATGTCATCAGGAGCGAGGCGATATGCGCCCCGTCCACGTCCGCGTCGGTCATGATGATGATCTTGTCATAGCGCAGATCGTCGATGTTGAACTTGGTCCCCATGCCGACGCCAAGCGCCTGACACAGATCGGAAATCTCGGCGTTCGACCCCAGCTTGTTGGACGCCGCGCCCAGCACGTTCAGGATCTTGCCCTTGAGCGGCAAAAGCGCCTGCGTCTTGCGGTCCCGCGCCATCTTGGCCGAGCCACCGGCCGAGTCGCCCTCGACGATGAAAAGCTCCGTGCCCTCGCGGTTCGTGGCGGAGCAATCCACCAGCTTGCCGGGCAGGCGCAGTTTCTTGGTCGCTGTCTTGCGCTGGGTCTCTTTCTCCGCGCGACGGCGCAGGCGTTCCTCGGACCGCAGGATCAGGAAGTCGAGGATGGCACCCGCTGACTTCGTATCGGCGGCCAGCCAGTTGTCGAAGTGATCGCGCACCGCGCCTTCGACCATCTTGGCCGCCGATTCCGTCGACAGCCGGTCCTTGGTCTGCCCGACAAAGGCCGGGTCCGCGATGAAGGTCGAGACGAGCGCACAGCCCCCGGTCATCAGGTCGTCACGGTTGATCTGCGCAGCCTTCTTGTTGCCGACCAGCTCGCCATAAGCCTTGATCCCCTTCAGGATCGCCGCCCAGAAGCCGGTGACATGGGTGCCGCCCTCGGGCGTCGGCACGGTGTTACAGTAGGATTGCAGGAACCCGTCGCGCGAGGGCGTCCAGTTGATCGACCATTCCACGTAGCCCGCTTCCCCGAACTTCTCGCGAAACTCGACTTTTCCGGAGAACCCGGTGTCGGAGTAGACCGACGCGGAGCCGAGCACCTCCTTGAGGTAGTCGGACAGGCCGCCGGGGAAGTGGAACACCGCTTCGGTCGGCGTTTCGCCATCGTCGATCTCGGATTTCCAGCGAATCTCGACGCCGGAAAAGAGGTAGGCCTTGGAGCGGGCCAGCGTGAACAGGCGCTTGGGTTTGAACCGGTGGGAGCCGAAAATCTCTTCGTCCGCGTGGAAGGTCACGGAGGTGCCGCGCCGGTTGGGTGCCGCGCCGATCTTTTCCACCGGCCCCTGCGGGATGCCGCGCGAGAACCGCTGTTCGAACAGCTCCTTGTTCTTGGCGACCTGCACGATCATCACGTCGGACAGCGCGTTCACCACCGAGGAGCCGACGCCGTGCAGACCGCCGGAGGTTTGATAGGCCTTGCCGGAGAACTTGCCGCCCGCGTGGAGCGTGCAGAGGATGACTTCGAGCGCCGATTTCTCGGGGAACTTCGGGTGCGGGTCGATCGGGATGCCCCGCCCGTTGTCGGTGATCGTCACCGAGTGATCGGCGTGGAGCGTCACCTCGATCCGGTTGGCGTGCCCCGCGACCGCTTCGTCCATCGAGTTATCGAGGATTTCGGCCACCATGTGGTGCAACGCGCGTTCGTCGGTGCCGCCGATATACATGCCGGGACGCTGGCGCACGGGTTCCAACCCTTCGAGCACCTCGATGGACGAGGCGTCATAGTCATCGGGCATATTGTCGAGAAGATCGCTCATACCGCTCACATTTCTTGAGATGTTTTGCGGGCATTATGGCAGGGAGTGCAGGCCGGGGAAAGGTGCCGAAATGCGGCCACGATTCGGCACCTGTCCAAAGGGCGTGTTTCCCCAAGTGGCGCTATGCGCAGGTGATGACGGGACTGTTCGTGATTCCGCGTCAATGCTTTGATAAATCAGGCCAAATTAGGGCAAACTCGGTCGTTTTCCTTGACCGATCTGCCTTAATTCGGGCACAACATGATCAGTCAATCACAGTTGGTCCCGCTTGGCAGAGCGGGAAACGACGGGGAAGGCGAACCGGCGCATCTGAGGGGACGCGCCACCTCGCACCAAACACTTCCCCTGGGGCACGGGCCGGATCGGAAACGATCCGGCTCTTTTTTTGATCAGTCCGGGTGGTAGCCATAGACCGCCAAGGGGCCCCAGTCGATCTCGTCCCTGATGCGCGCCATGCTGGCCGGGTCGATATCCTCGCGCCAGCGCTCGTTGTCGTAATAGTCGCGGTAATAGGCTTCGGTCTTATCCGGGTCCTTGGTCGAAGCGATCAAGGGAGAGAACCTGCGCGTCGTCCCGTCGAGATGTGGGCGAAGTCGCGCGAAGACGTTGGATTGATCTGTTGCCACGTCCTCCTGCCGCACCACGGTAAAGGTCAGTCCCGCCGCCATCAGTTGTACCTGCAAGGCCGCGAAGGACGCCATCTTGAGGTTATAAAGCTCCGTGACGCTGACCTCCTGTCCCGCAAGCCGTTCACGCCGCAGCGTATGCCAGCGTTTACCCAGGAAGGTAGCCAGGTCGGCTGGGGCGCCATCGGGGATATGGTAGGGACCGCGCTGCATCCCTACGATCCAGGAGGCCGGGTGCCGCACGCAAAACACCACGTGGCAGCCTTTGAATGCGCGCGCATCTTCGAACCGGGTGGCCGCGTGTTTCCATGCCAGCCTCGGCCCCTTGGTTTCAAAGGCGGCGTCCAGCGTCCGTTCCCGGTCCGCCGTCGTGATCTCGCCTGCGTTCTTCCCGGCGTTCAGGCTATCCACGAGGTCACTGTCGACTTCGCGGGCGGAGGAGGGGAAAACGGTGGTCTTGGAATTGCGCTCGATGATGTTTTTCACGGCATTGGTTGATGTATGCCGCTCGCCAAAAATCTTGACCCGTTTCACCATTGCAGCCTCGCTCGATTGCCCACGTTTCCCGTGTCTTGTGGTCACCCTACGCGCAAGCCCGTTTTGGGCCAAGGGCGCTCAGGCGAAGGGGTCGGTTGGGTAGCGCACGGCGGCGAGATAAAGCCCTTGGGGCGGGCAGACCGGTCCGCAGGCGGCGCGGTCCCGGGCCACAAGCGCGGCTTTCACGTCGTCTGGCGACCAAGCCCCCGCGCCGACCCGCTCCAACGTGCCGACAAAGGAGCGAACCTGATTATGGAGGAACGACCGCGCCCGGACGTGAAAGCGGTATTCAGTGCCGCTTGGGTAGGACAGCGTTTCCACGCGCAATTCGTCCAGAGTTTTGACCGGGCTGTCGGCCTGGCACATGGTCGAGCGGAAGGTGGTGAAGTCGTGCTTGCCGATCAGCCGGTCCGCGCCCGCCTGCATCGCGTCCGGGTCGAGCGGATGCGCCACGCGCCAGGCATTGCCGCGATCATGCACCAAGGGCGCGCGGCGGGAGATCAGGCGAAACAGGTATTGCCGCTCCTCAGCTGAGAACCGGGCGTGAAAGTCCTCGGTCACCCGTGCACAGGCGACGACGGCGACCGGATCGGGTTTGAGGTGATAGTTCAGCGCCTCGGACAGCCGGAAAGGGTCCCAGTCCTTCGCCATGTCGCAATGCGCCACCTGCCCCAGTGCATGGACACCGGCGTCCGTCCGGCCCGCCGCCGCGATCGAGGGCACGTCGCGCTCCAGTTTCGCGAGCGCCGCTTCCACCGCGCCCTGCACGGACGGGTGCTCTTTCTGACGCTGCCAACCGGAGAACGGCTTGCCGTCATACTCGATCTTGAGCGCGTAGCGAGGCATCAGTCGGCGGGGCCGGTGATCCGGTTCACGTGCCCCATCTTGCGGCCCGGCTTCACCTCGGCCTTGCCGTAAAGATGCAGCGCATTGTCGGGATCAGAGGCGAGCTCCGGTACGGCATTCATGTCGTCCCCGATCAGGTTCGTCATGGTCACGTTCAGGTGCCGCCGCCCATCCCCGATGGGCCAGCCCGCGACCGCGCGGATATGCTGTTCGAACTGGTCGATGGCGCAGCCATTCTGGGTCCAATGGCCGGAATTATGCACGCGGGGGGCAATCTCGTTCACGATCAGACCATCGGAATGTACGAAAAGTTCAACGCCCATGACGCCGACATAGTCGAGCTTGTCCATGATGGTCCTGGCGATCCGCTGCGCTTCGTCCTGCTGATCGGCGGGCATATGAGAAGGTACGGTCGTCGTGTCGAGGATTCCGTTCTTGTGCACGTTCTCGCCCGGTGTGAAGGCCGCGAATTCGCCCGCGAGGTTACGTGCACCGATGACGCTGACCTCGTAATCGAAGTCTACGAACCCTTCGAGGATCGCAGGCGCGCCCGCCATGTCGGCGAGCGCCGCCTCTGCGTCCGCCGCCGATGTGAGCCGCACCTGACCTTTGCCGTCGTAACCGAACCGGCGGGTCTTAAGGATCGACGGACAGCCGATTTCCGCGATCGCCTCGGCAAGATCCTGGGCGTCGTCCACGGCGGCAAAAGGCGCGACGCTGAGGCCAAGAGTTTCAAGAAAGCTCTTTTCGGTCAGCCGGTCCTGCGACACTTTCAACGCCTTGCGACCGGGCCGCACGGGCCGGATCGCTTCCAGCACGTCAAGTGCCTCGGTCGGAATGTTCTCGAACTCGTAGGTGATGACATCGACGCTTTCGGCAAAGCGTTTCAGGGCGTCGGTATCGGAATACGCCGCCTGCATATGGAAATTCGCCACGTGGCTGGCCGGGCAATCGCCGCCCGGTTCGAAAATCGCGGTCTTGAACCCGAGGCGCGCGGCGGCGACCGAGAGCATCCGGCCAAGCTGACCGCCGCCGAGAATGCCGATCACGGACCCGGTGGGAAGCATATCAGTCATCTTGCGGCTCGTCTGGAATGGAAGCGGAGAGGGCGGCGCGCCAGTCGTCGAGGCGCTGTGCCAGCGCGGGGTCGGACACGGCAAGGATGCCGGCGGCCATCAGGCCCGCGTTGGCCGCGCCTGCCGCGCCGATGGCCATGGTCGCCACGGGAAAGCCCTTGGGCATCTGCACGATGGAATAGAGGCTGTCGACACCCGAGAGCGCCTTGGTCTGCACCGGCACGCCGATCACCGGCACGCGCGTTTTGGAGGCCATCATGCCGGGTAGGTGCGCCGCCCCGCCTGCGCCCGCGATGATGACAGAGAGACCCTTGTCCACGGCTGTCCTGCCGTAATCCCACAACCTGTCCGGGGTGCGGTGGGCCGAGACGATCTTCGCCTCGTAGGCGACGCCCAGTTCGTCCAGAATATCGGCGGCAAGTTTCATCGTGGGCCAGTCCGACTGGCTCCCCATGATGATCCCAACTTTCACATCGGCCATAAAACGCCCTCCTTAGAAGGGCCCGTTTATAAGCCGATCAAAGCATCATGCAATGATGTCAGGGGTCAGGATGTCCTCGATCCGCGCAATTTGGTCCTTCAGACCCAGCTTTTTCTTTTTCAGCCGGCGAATGGTGAGCGGATCGGCGGTCCCGGTCCCCTCCAGCGCCTTGATCGCTTCGTCGAGGTCGCGGTGCTCATGACGCAAAACGTCGAGTTCGACGACCAGAACCTCTTCCGTCTTCATCTCGTAGGAATTCGTCATGGTGCGCGAGTCGTCTTTCATGATGCCGACAACTTACGCCGAGAGCGTTTTTTCTCAAAGCGTTTTGAAGGGCCTGACACTTGCGCCATTGGCCTCATCACCCCATATTTTCACCACGGGTCGCCGAAACGGGGCCCAAACAACAGGTCGCTTTCAGTTAAAGGACGTGTGATGACCAAAATGACGCTGGGGACCACCCCCTTCCTTCTGGGCTTTGAACAGCTCGAACGGATGATCGAACAGGCCGCGAAAAGCGGCACCGAGGGCTATCCCCCCTTCAACATCGAACAGGTGTCGCAATACGCCTACCGGATTACGCTGGCCGTGGCCGGGTTCGGCGATGACGATCTGTCCATCACCATCGAAGACCGCAAACTTGTCGTCCGCGGTCGTCAGCCCAAGGCGGACGAAGACCGGGTGTTTCTGCACCGC
>DOUP01000229.1 GCA_003520545.1 Maritimibacter sp.
TCTCTGGTTTGAAAATACCTTGGGAGAGTGCAAGAGGGCGAAGACCTTTCGCCGCGCGAGGCCCCGGCGTCAGCGGGGCCTCGCAAATCCTGTCTGCGGCGAAGCCGCAGTCCACTGGATCAGATCGCCTCGACGGCTTTCGCGAGCATGTCGCGCACCTGGCCGGCCACCTTCGTCAACTCGTCGTTCTCGATGGCGGACATGGAGGCGACGGGGTCAATGGCCGAGACTTCGACGCCACCGTCCACAGAGCGCAGGATCACATTGCACGGAAGCATCGCACCCACCTTGCCTTCGATGCCAATTGCCTGCCACGCCATGGTGGGGTTGCAGGCGCCCAGGATGCGGTAGTCGTCCATATCCTTGTCGATCTTCTTTTTCATCGTCGCTTTGACGTCGATCTCCGTCAGCACACCGAAACCTGCTTCTTGGAGTGCCGCACGCGTGCGGGCGTCAACTTCATCGAAATCAGCGCCTTCGATCACGCGGTCTATCGTATAACTCATGGAAGTCTCCCTGTTCATATGCGTTGATATGCATGTGGGGTTTGAAGGCCTTCGGGTCAATCACCGCGTTTGAATGGGCCCATTGACGTGAGGATGTCGATGTCCTCATCCACCATGCGCGATTCCTGCTCCACGAATTCCTCGACCGCTTGGCGAAGACCCGGATGCGCGATCCAATGGAGGGAGTGCGTGGTCACGGGGAGGTACCCGCGCGCCAGCTTGTGATCGCCCTGCGCGCCAGCTTCGACACGTGACAGCCCATGTTCGATGGCCCAATCGATCGCTTGGTAATAGCACAGTTCGAAATGCAGCGCCGGGTGATGCTCCGTGCAACCCCAATAGCGGCCAAAGAGCGCGTCCTGCCCGATCATGTTCATCGCCCCGGCGACCGGGTGTCCGTTGCGCATGGCGAGCACCAGGAGCACATCGTCGCGCATCTCCTCCTGCACGATGTCAAAGAACGCTCGGGTCAGGTAGGGCGAGCCCCATTTGCGCATCCCGGTGTCCTGGTAAAATATCCAGAAGGCGTCCCAGTGCTCGGGTTTCAGATCGTCTCCCGTCAGCGCGATGATCTCGCCCCCGAATGCCTGCGCGGTGCGGCGGTCCTTGCGGATGGCTTTGCGTTTGCGAGAGGACAAAGTGTCCAGAAAGGCATCGAAGTCGGCGTAATCGTCGTTCAACCAGTGATACTGGCTCGCGACCCGGTGGATCAGTCCCATCGCCTTGCCCGCCGTTGCCTCGGCCTCGGTGCAAAAGGTGACGTGAAGCGAGGATAGCTCGTTGTCGGCGGCAATCTGGACCGCGCCTTGGACGAGCGCTGCGGTCGCGCGTGTCTCGGCGTCCGGTTTGGTCAGGAACCGGCGGCCTGTGACCGGCGTGAATGGCGCGGCGATCTGGAGTTTCGGGTAGTAGTTCCCGCCCGCCCGTTCGAACGCATGGGCCCAGCTGTGGTCAAAAACGTATTCCCCCTGACTGTGGGACTTGGCGTAGCACGGCGCGGCACCGATCATCTCGCCTTCTTCCCAGACGGTCAGGTATTGCGGCTGCCAGCCGGTGCCCGGACCGACCGACCCGGACCGTTCGAGCGCTGAAAGAAAGCGGTAGGTCGTGAAGGGGTCTCTGGGCCGCGCGCTGCCTTCCGGGCAGGCGCAGGCGTCCCACGCTTCCGGCCCGATGTCATCGAGCGAGCCGTGGAGGCGTATCGTGAGGGAAGGGGTGTCCATGGTCAGATGATGGGGGTGCGGCCACAGGGGTCAAGCGGGGAGCTTCGCCGCGTAGCCTTCGAAGGTCACATTGTCCGCAATCTCACGCGCTTGTGTTTCCATCCGCTTCGATTTGACCGTCCAGCAGAGGACCGGCAGCCCGGCGTCCTTGATCTCGGCCACGCGCGGGGCGGCGAGATCCTTGACATCGTGGCTGATGAAACAGGCTCCGACCCGTTCCAGGTCTGGAATTCGCGCCAGAAGCGTGCGCGTGACCTGCGGCAGGATCGGCCAGTCCTCGTGCGAAAAACTGCAAGTAGCCAAACCGCGCGGAACGTCGGGGGCAAGGCTGGCCATTTCGGCCATGCTGTGCGGGTTGAAGGACATCACCGCCACCGGGCCGTCGTAGTCGGTGAGCGCTCGTGCGACCGAGCCTTCCAATGCCCCGACGTTCGGCCCCATGACGCCGTCCTGATCCTTGATTTCAATGAGCACTGGCACGCGTCCAGCGACGAGGTCCAGAACTTCGGCCAGGGTCGGAATGGTTTCATCCCCGCCTTTCAGCGGGATGTTCGCCAGCTCCTTCGCGGACCTTTGACGGATCGGACCCTTCTCTGCGGTCAACCGTGACAACTCGTAGTCGTGAAACACCATCGCGATATTATCGCGCGACAACTGCACGTCGATCTCGATCCCGTAGCCCGCCTCGATCGCGGCCTCGATCGCGGCGCGGGAGTTTTCCGGCCGCCCCCTGACCTTCGCGTGAAAGGCGCGGTGTGCAAGTGGCGCACCGAGAAAGGCGTCGGGAAGGGTCATTGGATTTCGAAAATGCCTTCTATTTCCACGGCGGACCCGAAGGGGAGGGACGCGGCGGAGACAGCGGAGCGGGTGTGCCGACCGGCGTCGCCGAGGGCCTCGACCAGGAAATCGGACGCGCCGTTCACCACCTTGGGTTGGTCACCGAAATCCGGTGTCGAGTTGACGAAGCCGGTCAATTTGACGACCCGTTGCAGTCGGTCAAGATCGCCTTCACAGGCCGCTTTGACTTGGGCGAGCAGATTGATGGCGCAAACCTTCGCAGCCGTTGCGCCCTCCTCGACCGACAAACCGTCGCCGAGTTTTCCGGTGATCAGCGTCCCGTTTTCCATCGATACCTGACCGGATACGAACACGAGGTTCCCGGTCCGTATCCATGGCACGTAATTCGCCGCAGGAGCGGGGGCATCGGGAAGGGTGACGCCTAGCTCGGCAAGGCGGGTTTCAAACTGGCTCATCGTGTGTCTCCTTTGCCGCGACGCTAGTGCAGAACGGGCGGGAATGAAAAGCCACGTTTGAGGTCAGCCATCCAAAAAACGGGCCAATAGCCGCGTCGGCTCACCCTTCGCGGAACGCCTTTTTGAAGTAGTTGGAGAAGGGTTGCACAAGATACGCCAGCGGCGAGCGGTCGGCGGTGCGGAGGTAGGCCTCCACCGGCATACCGGGGATCAGGACCGTTCCCTCGGGTAGTTTCTCGACTTCGCCTTCCAGCAATTCGATCCGGACCCGGTAGTAGCTCACGCCGGTTTTCTCGTCGGTGATCGAGTCGGGTGAGATGACCTGTACCCGCCCGGTTAGCTCCGGCGTATTTCGACTATCGAAGGCCGCGATGCGCAGGGTCACTTCCTGACCCGGATGCACTTCGTCCACGTGGATAGGTTGGATTTGCGCAGCGATCAGCAAACGCTGGTTTTGCGGTACGATGTAGAGGAGCGGCTGGGCCGGTTGGATCACCTCGCGTTCCGCGTAGACCTGCATCTCGTGGATAACGCCGGGAAGCGGGGCGCGGATATCGAGCCGACCAAGACGTGAAATCAGGGCGCGGCGGCGTTCGGCCAGTTCCAGTTCCTGATACCCCAGGTCCCGGAGAGTCTGGATCGCGTCTTCGCGACGCTGCGTGCTGAGCTTAAGGATTTCGATTTCGATCTCGGTAATCTTGCCTTCGTTTTGCGCGATGGTCGCGGCGAGCTCACCCTCGCTCCCCAAAAGCGAGGCCTTGTCACGTTCCAGCGCAAGCACGACAGAGGATTGGGCGAGACCCTTTTCCTGCAGGGACTTCTTGTTGGCGAGTTCTTCTTCGATCAACTCCAGCTGTCTCGACAGCGCGGTTTGTTGTGCCCGGATGCCGTCGTTCTGGTTCCCGATCTGGGAGAGACGTTTCCGCATCTGTTCGATTTCGGAGGCGAGGTTTTCGCGACGCTGGACGAACAGTCGTTCTTGACCGTCGATCAGGTTCTGCGCCTCGTTCATTTCCGCAGCGGCCTCCACCAGAAGCGGTGCATAGGTGATGCCATCCGTGCCATCGCGTTCGGCTTCAAGCCGCCCGCGCCGGGCGATAAGCTCGAACAGCTGGTTCTGGACGATGGTCAATTCGGACTGGAGGTCTTCCGGGTCGAGCCGGATCAGAACATCGCCTGCTTCCACCCGGTCACCATCTTGCACCTCGATGCTTTGGATGACGCCTCCGTCCGGATGCTGGACGACCTGGCGGTTCTGCTCCACTTCGATGGCGCCGGGGGCGATGATAGCGCCGGCGATATTGGTGGTCACGGACCAGGTGCCGAACCCACCGACCAGTAGCGCGATCCCCATGAGGCCGACAACAACGTGAAACCGTGCGGACCATGCCTGCGATACAACGGCGGCGTCGTCCGAGGTCGGGGACTTTTCGGGCGTTGTTTCACCGACTGGCCGGGAATTCGGGGTCTTTGCGGATGTTTTCTTATCGTCGGACATCAGCTGACCCCTCCGCCCTTTCGTTCGGTGCGGCTTTGCGCGATCTGCTGGGCGTTCTGCACGGTGCGTTGCAGCACTTCGTCGCGTGGCCCAAATGCGCGAGGCATGCCGTCATCAAGGACCAGCAGTTTTTCACATTCCTGTATCGCCGAAGGTCGGTGCGCC
>DOUP01000192.1 GCA_003520545.1 Maritimibacter sp.
GGCATCGCCGAGGAGACCGAGGTGGGGGTGGAGAAGTTCTGGTTCATGGGACAGGTCTCGCGATGACGACGGATGTTCTGGGCGCGGCGATCGAACGCCTCCGCTTCAAGTTTCTCGGCCTGCTCAGGCAGCGTCTCGGTGTGGTGCGCGACTGCCTGGACAAGGACACGCCCGATGCTGACGACCTCGAAACGGCGCTCTTCGTGGTGCACAAGGTGGCCGGAAGCGCCGGGACGCTCGACCTCAAGCACCTGGGCGACGTCGCCCGGCACTGCGAGGAAAGCCTGATGATCGACCAGCAGGAAACCGGCATGATCTCCCCGAGGAGCCGCGCCGAGCTCGAGAGGTTCGCGACCTTCGCGCGGGCCGTTCTCGACACCCAGCGCCAGCTCAACCGGAACGGCCCCACCGCGCCCCACCCCCCGCGCATGACCGCTTCGGCGGAACCATCGGCCCGCTGACAGTCGTGACCTGTCGGTCGTGTCCGTAACCTCCCCCCATAAAGCCGTCCAATCGAGGTAAGAAAACGTAATATGGCAGCCTATCTCCGGCGGATAACGCAGGACGCCTCGGCGTCACTGGCGCTCTGGTTCCTGATCTCCAGCCTCACGCTCTTCGTCCTCGGACGGGTCATCGTCAACGCCGAGCATGTGCACGCCGAGCAGCAATTCCGCGCTATCGCGGACGCCAACCTCAGCGCCATCGAAGATCGCATGAAACGCTACGATGTCGCCCTGTCCGGGCTTGCAGGGCTCGCCGCCGAGGGCGAACCGCTGACCAACAACCAGTATCGCGCCTTTGCCAATTCGCTCGTCCTGGATGGCGCCCTGCCCGGCGTAAGCGGCATCGGCTTCGTCAAACCGGTGACCCGCTCCAACTTCGCGGACTTCGTCGACGAAACACGGCGCGACGGCCTGCCCGGCTTCACGATCAAGGCCGACAGTGACCACACGGAGAGCTTTATCATTCGTCACATGGAGCCGCTCCAATCCAACCTGCCCGCCGTGGGGCTGGACATCACGTTCGAAGAACGACGTCGCTCTGCAGCCCTGCGGGCGCGCGAGACCGGGCAGACAACGCTGTCGCCAGAGATTCTCCTGGTCCATGACGATACTCATGCGCCCGGCTTCATCCTGTTTCACCCGGTGTTCACCACACCCGCCGACGAGGCCGATCTGCGCAGCCCGACCGACAGCAAGGGCGAGTTCCGCGGCTGGGTCGTCGCGACCTTTGTCGGTTCCGATGCGCTCTCCGACATCACCCGCCGCCAAAGCGGGCTGTTCACTGTCACCGTCTTCGACAGCACCGAGGCCGATCCGGAAGCGCTGGTATTTACCAACGGGCAAGAAGTGACCGGCGACCCCCGGTTCACCCACACGGCGTCCTTGGACCTCTATGGGCAGACCTGGTTCATCCGCTGGGACAGCCGCCCCGAATTCGAGGCGCTACAGGAAACCGAAACCGGAGCGATGCTCATCTTCGCCGCCATCATCCTCGTGTTCGCCCCGATTACGGCAATGGGTATCCTCGCGATCCGCAAGCAACGGCTCGACCAACTGGTTTCACAGCGCACCGAGGAGCTTCAGACCCAGTCGTCGTTGACGGCGTCGCTCTTGGAAGACGAGTTGATGTTCGTGTTCGTATTCGACGATCAGGGAACCTGCATCCTGACCAATGACGCGGCAGACCAGGTCCTGCGCCGCGCGGCGGTGGCACGCGATACGCAGGCCTTCTTCGACAGCCTGCACCGCGCGACCGAACCCGGCGCGCGCTCGGTCATCGGCGTCGATTGGAATGACGACGGGGAAGAGCGCGTGCTGTCGGTGTCGCGCCACGACTGGCACACCTCCGCGGGCGAGCCCCGCACCACCTTCATTTCGCAGGACATCACCACCGAGCTCGACGCGGTTCAGAAATCGACCGAGTCGGAAAACCGGCTGAACCTCGCCCTGAGGGTGTCCGACGTCGGCGTCTACGACCTCGACCTCACGACCGGCGGTTCAATCGTGTCCGATGTGTGGAAAAAAATCATGCGCGTTCCAGAGGATGCCGAGATTGAGAACTTCCAGACCTATTTCAAGGAACGTGTCTTTCCCGAGGACCTCGACGTCCTGCGCCAGAACAACCGCGCCTGCATCAAGGGCGAGGTCGACCGTTCGGTCACCGAGTTCCGGGTCAAAATCAATGGCGGTACGCTCTGGATGCAGACCGAAGCGATCGTGTCGGAACGCGCCCCGGACGGAACCGCGCTCCGGCTGGTCGGAACCCAGTGCGACATTACCGAGCGCAAGAAGCTTGAAACTGCGAAGAGCGATTTCATCGCCACCGTGAGCCACGAATTGCGCACACCGATCACCTCGGTCAAAGGTGCGGTCCAGTTGCTTGCACACAAGGTGGCGGGGAGTGAGGTCAAGGGAACCGAGAAACTGATCGATATCGCCAATTCCAACATCGAGCAGTTGATCTTCCTGATTAACGACATCCTCGACTTTGAACAGCTGGCGAGCAACCGGATGCCGTTCAACGCGGGGCGAATTTCCGTGTCCGAACTGCTCGAGGATGCAGAAGCGAGCCTGCTGCCCTATGCGACATCGACCGGGACGCGTCTGCGTCTCGACCCGGCCCAGGACGATGCAGTCATCACCGGCGATCGCGCGCGCGTGCTGCAGGTGCTCACGAACCTGGTTTCCAACGCGTGCAAGTTCTCACCCGAAGACACGGAGGTTGAGCTCGGCTACCGGGTCGAGAATGGCACCTGCCGCATATACGTGCACGACCAGGGCCCCGGCATTCCTGCCGACTTCGAACGGGATCTGTTTCAACCCTTCTCCCAAGCCGACCGAAGCGACAACCGGAGACACGGCGGCACCGGCCTTGGATTGGCGATTTCACAGCGCTTCGTCGAACAGATGGGCGGTAGGATCGGTTATCGCAGGATCGCGGACGAGACCAGTGAGTTCTGGATCGAGTTCGATATCGTTTCCGTCGATCCGGCCCAACCCGCACAGGAATACGCCTGACCCCCGCCCCTTATACCCAACGCCACTATATTGCCTCGTTTTCAGCATTAATTCGAACCCTGGAACCATCATAACACCCTAATAGATTAATGTTTTATGACGACCGAAAGAGGGACACAGATTGAGTTTCAATAGGTCCAAATACGTAGTGATCTCATTCGTGTTCACCATGGCCACGTTGCAGGTCGGCATTCTATATTACAGAAGCCACCTCGCCGACGCGGTGAATGTCCTCATCCCCGCCATTTCCGCTCTCACCGGCCTGGGTCTCCTGGCGCTGTGGTGGCAATGGCGCCGCGACACCCGGCGCTCCTACAGGATCTTCACCCAGAGCGAACAGTTGCGCCAAGAGGTGAATGCGCTCAACAAGCATGCGCTCGTGTCGCTTGCTGACGTGAACTGCCAGCTCGTCTACGTAAACGATGCTCTACTCAATGCAACCGGCTATACGGAAGAAGAACTGATCGGGAAGCCGTTGGAATTTATGTATTTCGCGGAAGACCACGAACAGACCGCGACACAGCGCGCCACCGCGGCACGGGGTGAAACCTGGCAGGGCGAGAGCCGCGTGCGTTGCAAGGACGGCTCCGAGCTCTGGACCAACCTGACCTTCATGCCGGGCGTGAATTCGAACGGCATGATGTGCGGCTCGATCTCGGTGCGCACCGACATCAGCGACGTGAAACGACTCCAGGCGGACAAGGACGTCTTCCAGGCTCTGAGCTCGGTTCCGGACGAGATTTATATCTTCAACACCGATACGCTCCACTGCAAATATGCCAACAACGAAGCGCGCAAGAACCTCCCCGGCGGCAACGTCACACCGGTCGACGCTCTGCTGCCCGAAATCGACCCGTTGTTTCAGTCAGATGTTTTCACCGACGCGCTTTCCCGGCTCGTTGAGAGCGACATGGATATATATCGCTTCGATATTTTCCGGGACATGCGTAAACACGAAGCGCAGCTCAAACTCCTGGCGCGGCAAGGCGGCACGCAAGACGCGCTCCTGATCATGAGCGATGTCTCACACCGTGAAGAGGCCGAGCGGATCAAGTCGGAGTTCATCTCCACGGTGAGCCATGAATTGCGCTCCCCCATGACGTCCATCAAGGGTTCGCTGGGGCTGATCCTCGCTGGATCGGGGGGTGAAATACCGGACCAGGCGCGCGACATTCTGGATATCGCTCACCGCAATGCGGACCGGCTTATCCTCATCATCAATGACCTGCTCGACATCGAGAAGATCGCCGCCGGCAAAATGTCGTTCGACATTGGCCCCCAGGACCTGGGCACCATCGTCGACGAAGCGATCCGGGCGAATGAGTGCTACGCCCGCGGTTTCGACGTGACATTGTTGCGCGAAGGCGCCAGCCATGCCACTGTCCTGGTCGATTTCGACCGGACGCTCCAGCTTGTGAACAACCTCGTGTCGAACGCTGCGAAGGTGTCCAACCCACACGGCAAGGTGATCCTGCGCATCATCGAGGGCGGGGACAACATCCTGCTCGAAGTGCAGGATTTCGGCTGCGGCATCCCCGAGGAGCTTCAAACGATGGTCTTCGAGAAGTTCGCGGCCAAGCAGGTGTCCAGTAGCCCCACCGCGGTTGGCACCGGACTTGGGCTTGCCATTGTCAAAGCAATCGCCGAACAACAGGGGTGCACAGTAGAATTCGACACGAAACAGGGTATCGGCACGACTTTCCGCGTCCACTTCCCTTACCCTTCAAACGGCAAGGACGCCCAAAACATTTTAGTGAGTGAGCAATCTGCATGACGATCAAAATCCTTCACCTCGACGACGATCCGGACATTTTGGAAATCGGGCGCATGGCGCTCGAGTTGAATGGGGTCTTCGATATCTTGCAATGCATGTCCGGCTCCGAGGCGGTCGAGGCGGCGAAAAGCTTTCGTCCGCACGTCATGCTTCTTGACATGATGCTGCCGGGAACCACCGGGATCAGTGTCGTCGAAGACCTCCGCCGGGTCCCCGGCCTGTCCCAGACGCCAGTCATTTTCATGACCGCACGGGTACAAAAGGACGAGGTCGAGAAACTCATGGAGAGCGGTGCCGCAGGCGTCATCCCCAAACCCTTCGACCCCGTGACCCTGGGCGGTACGATCCTCGATATCCTCGATCAGACCGCGGGCGAAGACACGCTTGCACAGGCGGCAGGCCCCTCCTGACGCGGCCTGCTCGGGCGGGACGACAGTCACCGGAACAGCGTCCCGGCTGACGTGCTCAAAGATGCTGCCGAACGAATATCGAAAAGCGTAGCCCGCACCCCGCCCCTCGTTCGTGATCCGCGCAACACGGTCGCCCCCTGAACCGTCACCCTTGCTGTCCTTCGTGACGATGCGGGTCCCGATCGCACAGGCTACCGCCCACTCCCCGACCTGCACGTCCTGCATCCAAGACGGATCTTTTCGCCCAGGGGTCCGAAGCGCTTCACGATGCTGCTGCAATGGTGCCGGGGGCGGAATGGAGAAATTTACTTAAACATCTGAAATTATTAAATTTACCAAGACACAAAAAGTGACAGCACCCCCATAAATACCCCCGCAAAAATTCCTATTTGATCGCGCACATTTAGGCGGATGGAGCGATTCCACCTCATAGGCGCATCTCATTGGCCCTGCAAGTGAATGAAACTGACCTGCCACTGAACTTTCATCCGTTTGGAATCGGAGCCCGTTGGGTTGTGCGCTGCTACCCAACCTTGGACCGCCGGAAGCTGGATTTTTCCGGCTGTTGCTCTGCTACCCAACCT